>CAUZIZ010000203.1:0-8857 GCA_963579905.1 Acidobacteria bacterium UBA6911
GCCAAGGGCCGCGAGAGCTGGGGTGAGGTGTGTCTAAAAACGTCGACAGAGGGGGTAGAATAGCTCCTCATAAGCGATCGGCGGGCAGTACCGCAGCAGCCGAGCCGAGTTCTGAGTGGCTTGGTGCATAAACTTAGAATGCGGGCCTCTAAAATGACTCCTAGGAGCCGGGAAACGGTCCTGTTTTTGAAATTGCGCTTATTTTGGGGCTAGCGGGGACTTCCCTCCCTGACTTCTCGGTCAGCATAGGAAGCGCCACTTTTCCCAAAAACGCAAACACGCTTTCCGCTCTGCTCCAGTGTGCAGACCAGTCCCTTTATCAGGCCAAGTCCCAAGGCCGGGCTCGGGCCTGTCACTATTCCGAGCTGAAAGAAGCCTTACTTGGGGGAGGACCAGCGCCTGACCTGCGCTAGATTGAGACCCAAGAGATCAAGTGCACGTCCCACCCCGTGGTCCACAATGTCCCGCGCGGACTTCGGCCGCTGGTAAAATGACGGGATGGGCGGAGCCACGGTCGCCCCCATTTCGGTTACCTCGACCATGCGCCGGAGATGACCTAGATGAAAGGGAGATTCGCGCACCAACAGGACCAGAGGACGCTTCTCCTTCAAAGTAACGTCCGCTGCCCGGGCCAGCAGATCCTTTGTGATAGAAGAAGCAATACAGGCGAGAGTGTTCATGGAGCAAGGTGCGACAATCATCCCCAGGGTTTGAAAAGATCCACTGGAGATGGCTGCCGCCATGTCCCCTCGGGAGTAGAAGACATCGGCCAAATCGTGTACCTGTTGCATTGTATACTGCGTCTCGAGAACAACGGTCCGCTCAACGGTTGCGGTACAGACCAGATGGGTCTCGACATCCGGAACTTCTCGGAGCATTTCCAGAATTCGGATGCCATAGATCGGTGCGGAGGCCCCGGAGATGCCCACAACTAATCGCTTAGGTTTCATACGCTCTATTCCAGGTCCCTGGCCACGGGCGCATTCTATGGAGCTAACCCCACCCTGTCAACGATCTACGGCCGGGGCTATTGAAGCCCGGCATGACGGAACTTAATATGCCAGATATGCCAGATGAGTATCAGAGCCTGCAGCATGAAATCGTCGAGTGCCAGATTTGCCCTCGCCTGACCCTCCATCGTCAACAGGTAGCAGGCAAGAAGAGACGAGCCTACGCGGATTGGGATTACTGGGGAAAGCCAGTGCCATCGCTGGGGGAGCCGGATGCTCGCCTGCTGATCGTGGGACTTGCCCCCGGCGCCCACGGTTCCAACCGGACGGGACGCATGTTCACCGGCGATAAGAGCGGCGAGCTGCTCTTTGACACCCTCTGGCGCTTCGGCTTCTGCAATCAGCCTTCCAGCCTTCACCGAGAAGATGGACTCAGGCTGCAGGAAACCTACATCACGGCCGCCATTCACTGTGTCCCTCCCAAAAACCGCCCCGCCACAGATGAGCTGGCTACCTGCCGCCACTATTTGAGAAGAGAATTGCAGCTACTGACAAACGTGAAAGTCGCGGTTGCACTCGGAAGCATCGGCTGGCAAGGCCTGCTCCTCGCTCTGGGAGAGCTGGGGCTCTCAATACCCCGTCCACGCCCAGCCTTCGGACACTTAGCTTCTTGCGAGATCGCGGGCAAGATTACCTTGATTGGCTGCTACCACCCCAGCCAACAAAACACGCAGACCGGAAGATTGACACCGGAGATGTTTTCAGCTGTCTTCGCCAGAGCCCGAGAGCTTCTGGGCTGAGGCGGCCTTCTGAATTCTGAATAGGGTTCCCTGTGGGATGGGCATGCTTGCCCGTCAAGGAGACCGACGGGCAGGAGTCCCCGTCCTACAGGCGTCACGCAGCTATCGATGTTCGTAGCTGGCCCGCCTCTCATCGAGCATAATCATCCATTGGATCCAAGATCATACCAGGATGGGAACACGAATCGCCGAGCCGTCTTGGTTTTGACTTGCTGCCTGGGAGTTGGAACCTGTCTGGGATTTGGGGCCTTGGGAGTTGGGACTTATCCCCCCCGGATCTCTTCGATCTTCTTTTCCATGCGCTCGGTTAGGCGTCTTCTTTCGCCGGCGACCTGGCCTCGGATCTTCTCGACATCTTCAAGAGCCCCTGACCCGGCGGCTTGCCTCAACTTGAACTCGGAATTGATTTCGGCCTCGGCAATCCGGGCTTGGTACTTGCGACGGATTTCGGCGATTTCCTTCTTTTTCTCATCAGTCAGCGGAGTAACGGTAAACTCCTCCTCTTGATCCAGCTTCTCCAGAGCAATTTCCAAAGCAGACTTGAGCTCATCAGCCATGCGCACCTCTCCGATTCTAAATGACCCAAACGGAACCAGCGATATCCAAGCTCTGAGGGGAATGCCCGTCAGAGCCCGAGTGAAGCTCTATTACTACTCTAGTCTTCTTCGTAGATCGTATCGGCGAAGGTCCGACCTGAAGGGATCATCGGCAAGACATGTTCCGTATATGGGATGACAACGTCTAGAAGATAGGGCTTGTCAGAAACCAGCATCTCATCGAGAGCAGCGGAGACTTCCTGTTTCTTCGTGATCCTCGCTGCAACGACACTGAAACCCGCGGCCAGACTTACGAAATCAGGATAGATGTTCTCCGAATCATGGGGATCACCGATGAAGGTGTGGGCCCGATTGCTGGCATAGAAGCGGTCCTCCCACTGAACAACCATCCCCAAGTGCTGGTTGTTGAGCACCAGAGCCTTGACGGGAATCGATTCAGAATAGGCCGTCGCCAGCTCCTGAATATTCATGACGAAGCTGCCATCGCCATCGATATCGATGACCGGCCAGTCAGGACAGGCGATCTTAGCGCCGAGCGCGGCCGGATATCCGAATCCCATGGCTCCCAGGCCGGCCGACGTGATCATAGTCCGGGGGTAGAGAAACTTGAAATACTGTGCCACCCACATCTGATGTTGCCCGACACCGGTCGTGATGATGGCCTTCCCCTGGGTCTTTTCAGAGAGCTGCTGCAGAAGGAACTGCGGCATGATGCTGTCTCCCTTATCGCGGTATCGGAAAGGCTTCTCCCGCTTGACGTTCCGGAGTTCGTTGATCCAGATCGAGTGGTCACTCGCACCCAGGTCCATCTCGTTCAATCGGGCCAGGAGGGTTCGAACATCGCTGGTAACGGGAACGTGGGCCTTCTTGATCTTATTGATCTCGGAGGCATCGATGTCGACATGGACGATGATGCCGTGTTTGGCGAATTCCTCAGCCTTCCCGGTGACTCGATCATCGAAGCGGACACCCAGAGCCAGCAGAAGATCCGCGCTGTTGATCGCGTAGTTCGCATAGACGGCTCCATGCATTCCCAGCATGTCGAAGCAGAGAGGGTGGTTGGCGGGAAATCCCCCTAGACCCAAGACTGTCATGACAACGGGAATCCCCGTCTTCTCCGCAAACTGCAACAACTCCTTGGAGGCATTGCCCGCGATGATCCCGTTCCCGGCGTAGATAACCGGTTTCTTCGAGTTCTTGATCGCTGCGACTATCTGAAGCAACTCTCGTTCCCTCGGAGCCAACTGGGGCCTGTAGCTACGGAGACTCACCTCGGTCGGCCATTGGGGAACACATTCGGCCTGCTGAACATCCTTGGGAATGTCCACCAAAACCGGGCCGGGACGCCCGCTTGAGGCAACGTAGAAGGCTTCCTTGATGATCTTAGGTAGATCTTCGACGCGCTGCACCAGATAGTTGTGCTTGGTGATGGGCCGGGTGATCCCCACGATATCGGTCTCTTGAAAGGCATCCTTGCCGATCATGGCCTGCGGGACCTGACCCGTAATGGCGACCAGCGGAACCGAATCGAGCTTGGCATCTGCGATTCCGGTTACCAGGTTGGTAGCGCCTGGACCCGAGGTCGCCAGTGCCACTCCTACCCTCCCGCTAGCCTTGGCGTAGCCCTCCGCCATGAAGATCGCGCCCTGCTCATGACGGGGCAAGATGACCCGGATGGACCGTTCCACTCCCAAAAGCGTCAGGGACTGATGGATCTCCATCGAAGCCCCGCCGGGATACCCGAAGACGATCTCGACATTCTCCCGGGCCAGAGCCTCGACCAGAATGTCAGATCCGGACATCACATCCAACTGCTCCTCTGGGGACGTTGGAGAAAGCTGAACTACCATAAACACCGCCCTTCCGGTCCCTGGACGTCGGGTCAGAAACCAGAAAATATCCTAAGTATCCTAAAGTAGAGGAGATTGTACCATGAAGCAGCCGGACCCAGGCTTCGGGCCCCGATTCTATTGCCCCGGCTATCGAACCGGTCACCAGAAGCCTGACAGCGTCTGTCCTGGAACCGCTCCCTGCTTGTATTCCCGCCTTCTTGAGTGGTAGAAAAGGAGCTTAGGGTCTGCGCAAGAATAACTCGATAGAATTTGCACTAGATTTGGCCGCGAACGATTGAGCGAAACCGCAGGCGTAGCCGGGTCTACGTTGAGGATTTCGCGATTGAGGAGCGGCCGAGGATGGTGTGAAGATGAGATGCCAAAATGCCAAGTTAGTTTTGCGCAGACCCTTATCCAGATTCGAAGAGTGTTGCCAGGAGGGATATGCGCTTAATGGATAAGGTTGCGATCGTTACAGGTGCAGGAGCGGGCATCGGCGAGGTTTCGGCTCGCTTGTTCGCGGCCGAAGGCGCCCGCGTGGTCGCCAGCGATCGAGATGCCGTCCGGGTAGCTCAGGTCGCCTCCGAGATTCGCGAGCAAGGGAACGAGTGTCGTGAGCAAGTCTGTGATGTCACCTCTGCCGATCAATGCAAGGACGTCGTCGACTGGACGCTCGCCCAATTCGGACGTATCGACGTCCTGTTCAACAATGCTGGATTCGTCCACCAGGGTACGCTTCTGGAGGCATCGGAAGAGGACTGGGACGACGCCCTCAACACCAATGTCAAGAGCATGTTCTGGATGTGTAAGTTCGCGGTTCCGTCGATGCGAACGCAAAGGTCAGGGAGCGTTATCAACACTTCCTCGGTAGCGGGATTCACGGGAGTCGTGAACCGAGGCGTCTACAGCGTGTCGAAAGCGGCCGTAGTTGGATTGACCAAAAGCCTGGCCATCGATCTGGTCTCGGACAGGGTCCGCGTCAATTGCATCTGTCCGGCCACGGTTGACACACCTTCGCTGCAGGCACGAATCGCTGAGGCGGAGGATCCCGTAAAGGCCAGAGAAGACTTCATTGCTCGCCAGCCGATGGGGCGTATCAGCCAACCCGAGGAAATCGCTGCCCTGGCCCTGTACCTTGCCTCCGATGAGTCGGCGTTCATGACTGGCCAGGCCGTCGTCATCGATGGCGGAATGAAACTCTAACGGTTCCTGGGCCTATTCTACCGCCAGAATAAACACCCTCTAAAGGGAGGCCAACGATGTCAAGAAAAACGCGCGTATTCTTCCTCCCCACCCTCATCCTCATCGGACTGATCTATTCGTGTAACCGAGGGGACGTGCGGCACCAGTACGGGATCCAGGAGCGAGAGCTCTGGACCACATCTCGGGTCCAGGGATCTCCGGAGCCACCAACGCCGTACAGCACCGAGTTTGCCTTTGCGAATCTCAGGTTCGATCAGCCCTTGGACATGGCAGTGGTGCCGGGCACCAACCGGCTCGCCATCGCAGAGCGCCTGGGCAAGATATACACCTTCGAGAACCGGCCTGAGGTCACCGAAAAGCAGCTTTTGATTGACCTCGGAAGGACCGTCTACGGGTTCACGTTTCATCCGCAGTTCATCCGCAACGGCCACTTTTTCACCACCTCCGTGGATGACCCCCTCAAGGAAACTCCGGAAGGTAGCCGCATTTCTCGATACACGGCTAATCCCGACTCTTTCCAGGCGGATCTTGCCTCAGAGAAGGTAATTCTGAAGTGGCCTTCGGGTGGACACAATGGCGGCTGTATTCGCTTCGGACCCGATGGCTATCTCTACATCGCCACCGGTGATGGCAGCGGAATCGCCGATCAGCGGGAAACCGGCCAGGACGTGAGCGACCTGCTCGGATCCATTCATCGAATCGACGTCGATCAAGAAGAGAAAAACCGATCCTACCGAATCCCGAAGGACAATCCGTTCGTCGGAATGCCTGGAGTTCGCCCCGAGATCTGGGCTTACGGACTGCGTCAGGCCTGGAGGTTCAGCTTCGATTCTGCCAGCGGCGATCTATGGGCCGGTGAAGTGGGACAGGATCTCTGGGAAATGGTGCTCCTGATCGAGAAGGGGGGCAACTACGGTTGGAGTGTTCGAGAGGGGGCCCATCCTTTCCGGCCTGAAAGGCCTCTGGGACCGACTCCGCTACTGGCCGCAGTGGCCGAGCACTCCCACACGGACTTCAGGTCGGTTACCGGAGGCTACGTCTACCATGGGCAACGCCTCGGAGAGCTGAGAGACGGCTATATATATGGCGACTACGATACCGGCAAGATTTGGCTGCTGCGCTACCAAGACGGCACGATCACGGAACACCGCGAACTCGCCGATACCCAGCTGCGAATCGTGGCCTTCGGCGAAGACTCCGACGGCGAGCTCTTTCTGGTTGATTTCATCAGCGGAGCAATCCATCGACTGACACCCAATCCATCCAGCGTTCAGGAGACACCAGAATTCCCTCGCAAGCTCAGCGAGACGGGCCTGTTCGCTTCCACCGGGGATCACGAGCCTGCCGCCGGCTTGATCCCTTACTCGGTCAACGCTCCTCTCTGGTCCGACCATGCCCACAAAGACCGCTTTTTAGCGCTTCCCGGCGACTCCCAGATCGAGTACAACACGGCCATCTATCCGCAGCCCGCTCCTGGTGTCCCGCCGGGTTGGAAGTTTCCAGACAACACCGTGATCGTCAAGACCTTCTCTCTCGAGATGGAAGCGGGTAACAAAGCCAGCCGCCGCAGACTCGAAACCCGAATTCTGCACCACGAGCGCATCCCTGGCACCGACGAAATTGGAGCTCAGGTCTGGCGAGGTTACGTCTACGAATGGAATGACGAACAGACAGATGCCTTTCTTCTGTCGGCCGAAGGACGCGATCGAACCTTCACCATAAAAGACGCCACGGCCCCGGGAGGAAAGCGAGAACAAACCTGGCGATTTCCCAGCCGAACGGAATGCACCCTCTGCCACACCACGGCCGCAAAGTACGTCCTCGGAGTCAATACGCTCCAGATGAACAAGGACCACGACTACGACGGAGTCGTGGCCAATCAACTCAGGACACTCGAACACCTCGGTATCTTTACGGAATCCCTCCCTGCCCCACCGGAGGAACAGAACAGGCTCGTGGACTACCGTGAGCCGAAAGAAGACCTCAACCTCCGAGCTCGCTCCTACTTGCACGCCAACTGTGCACACTGCCACGTCAAGTGGGGTGGGGGCAATGCCGAGTTTCAGCTCATCGGCACCATGACTCTCAAGGAAACCGGAACCGCGGGCGTCCCCCCCGGACACGGCAGCTTTGAGCTTGAGGATCCCCAACTCATCTTGCCTGGTCACCCCGAGCGTTCCCTGATTCACTACCGCATGAAGAAGCTAGGCCTAGGCCGGATGCCCCACATAGCCTCAAACGTGGTCGACGACCAGGGTGTCAAACTGATCCAAGAGTGGATCAAACAGTTGCAGACCCTCTGACTTCCTGGAGGTAGCCCTCCATGACGAGGATGCTTTGGGCCTTTTGACTGAGGACCTGACTGTCGGCAGGAACTCTGAGCTGGCAGGAAAGACGCTTGGAGAAATGCGCATCCGGGAAAGAACAGGCGTCTCCATCGTTGGCCTGAAGCGAAGTACGACGGGAATGAACGAGACTGGAAGCAACAACCATGTCGTAGAGGCCGAGCTCAGTCGGGACCTCGGTCTGGTCTCCGCCCTCGCCATCGGGGTGGGCACCATGATCGCTGCCGGCATTTTCACACTCTCGGGTCTAGCGGTCGGTTACGTCGGCTCCGCGGCGATTACCTCGTTCCTGATGGCGGCTGTCGTCGCTACCTTTACTGCGCTCACCTACTGCGAGTTCAGCTCCATCTATCCCCAATAGGGCGAAGGCTACCTGTACGCTCGCCGAACGTTTCCTGCGCTGATCGCGTACCTGGTCGGTTGGTGCCTGTTGCTGGGATATACACCGTCGTGCGCCTTCTACATCGTCAGCTTTACAAGCTACTTCAACGAGTTCATCTGGCATGGACCGACACCCATGCTCTCAGGGCTATTGGTGATCGCGGCACTCACGCTGCTCAACATCAAGGGCACCAAGGAGAGTGGGGGCTTCGAAGTCGTCGTGACCATCGCTAAAGTCATCCTGCTGATGTGGTTCGTCGGTGGCGGCCTGCTCTACGTCGACCCAGAAGTTATCGTGGAGCACTTCAGCACGGATCTCGTCGCCATCGACAGCACCGCCGCTATGGTGTTCATCACCTTCTTCGGCTTCTCAGCGATCGCCGCTTCCACAGGAGAGGTCAAGGATCCGACCCGTACGATCCCACGGGCCATATTCATCTCCATGGGAGCCGTGGCCGTCCTCTACAGTCTGGTCGTGCTGGTCGTGATCGCGGCCAATCTCACTGAGTACTCCGAGTCGGCCATGGGGACTGCGGCACGTTCCTTTCTGGGACCCACTGGCGGAATGGTCATTGTCGGGAGCGCCCTTTTTTCCATGATCTCCGCCTCCAACGCATCCATTCTCGCGGGGTCCCGAGTGACGCTCGCGATGAGTCAGTTGGGGCACCTACCGCGGATGCTGGGAATGGTCAGCAAGCGGACCCGAACTCCCATCACAGCTCTTCTCCTGGTGGGAACCGGGATCGGTACGTTCGCAATGACTCTTCCCCTGGAAGAACTGGCGCATTT
>CAUZIZ010000204.1:0-8799 GCA_963579905.1 Acidobacteria bacterium UBA6911
GGAATATCGCCGTTTCCTGCGAGAGATTATTGAGATGCCCTGCCAGATTCTGCACACGGGCCGACGGCGGGTCTATCGGCTGTTGGATGTCAATGGCTGGAGCCGTCTTCTCTTGGAAGGCAGTGTGCGGCTGAAACGAAGAGCGGCTACACCGAAGGAGGGACCCGCATCCCCCGGGCCTGGACCACCCTCGGTGGAGCCTTCGAACACAAGGCAAATCATGGGAAGGAAAAACCCAGGTGCCTGCCCTCTCTGTGGCATGAAAAAAGAGCCGAACTTGACCTCTCCATTCCGTTCAACTTCGTCAGCACCGCGGACATTATTGGAGGAAACTCGGGTAGCCCCGTCGTCAACCGCAAGGGAGAACTGGTCGGACTGATCTTCGATGGAAATATCCACTTCCTCACGGCTGATTATCTGTACACCGATGAACTGGCTCGCGCCACTTCGGTTCATTCCAGCGCTATCCGGGAATCACTGAAGACCGTTTATAGAGCAGACCGAATCGTCAACGAACTGGCCGATAGCGAGATCATTTCGGAAAAACGTGGTATGTGGTAGAATGAAGGGCATCAATCTAGGCTAGAATCGCACTGAAGTAGTATTCGCCTCGCGCCGATGCCAATTCTCGGTGTTGCTGCGTACCCCGATGCGCAGGAGGGAGGAAAGGGATGAAATACCATAGGGATCGACAAGCAGGACTCTCCGTCTGGCCGCTTTTGCTCGCCCTCGCCGTAATCCTGGCTTTCGCCGGCTCCTTCTTCTATGTCGAGACCCGATTTGAGGAAGTCAGCCGGCAGGTATTGTTAATCGAATCCTCACTAGATGCCGGATACGACCGCGCTCAGCAGCTCCAATCGAGTCTTTCCGGCTTGACGGATAACTCGCAGAAGCTCCAGGGGAAGATACAAGAACAGGACCAACAGATCAGCCATCGTCTGAAGTCCACCTTCGAAAAGCATCTCCAAGAAATCCAGAAAAACCGCGAACTTCTTCAGAATCTTGAGCAAGACCTGACAGGTCTGACGGATCAATTAAGGGACGTCAGGGATGGACATGAGGAGTTCTCTGCCAACTGGGATTCCACCAGCCAAATCTATCGCAGAGACCTGGACCAGAATACAGGAACGCTACAGGACCTCGCGTCCAAACTTGATAAGCTAAGTCGCGAAGTTTCCGTTCACTCCTCTCGTGTCGGCAACCTTCGAGCGGATTTGGATCGCGCGATCAGAGAAGCCGAGGTTGAAAGAGCAGGAAGTCTCAGAAACCTGGCCAACCTTCGAAATAAGGTAAAGGTTCAGGTGGATCGATTAAACCTGGATGTACGGGATTCCAGATCTCTGCTTCACGACCTAACCAGCAAAGTGGAGAGACTGCGGAGCCAGACCACCTACTGACAAAGGTCTCGATCTGCCAAGTTCCGGTCAGTGCCCCCCCAAGGGTGTTGCCCCATTCGAGAAAGAAACCTGGAGTCCTGGTCGTGGCGGTACTCCAGGCCGCCGTTATCGAGCCAAAGGCTCGAAAAGAAGAATGCTTCGGCCTGAAGACCGAACCCACGTCGACCCACCGGAGCCAATTGAAGTTTCAGGTTAGTCTCGCCCCAGCCGCGCTGGATCATTCAGAAGGAAACTTCCAAGACGGATCTGCAAGGTTAGGCCCTTGATCAGGGCCCGCTCCCTCACGGTCACGGCTCTGTCAACTGGCGACTCTCCATGATCACCTCGCCATTCGAAGCTTCCGTTGGAACCGCTCGCCGCGCTTTCCCGGGAGCAGAGACGTGCGACGTTCCGAAAAATCGTTCAAGTTTCAGGTCGGCCCTAGGTTAGCCCACATCAATCCATTTCCCTTCCCGCGCTGACAGGAGCACACTATCGTGGACCTTCTGGGTCTCTAGTGCGTCGCCAAAACTGGGATGGGTCGGCTCGCCGGTCTCCAGGGCAGCAAGAAAGTCCGCGAGGGCATTGATGAAGGTGTGCTCGTAACCGATGACACAGCCGGGAACCCACCACCTCTTCATGTAGGGATGCTCAAAGGCGGTAACCATGATCGTTCTCCACCCCTGGAGATGAGAGGGGTCATCATGGTTGAAATACTGCAGCTGATGCATGTTCTCCAGATCGAAATACAGAGATCCCTTCTCCCCATTGACCTCGAATGAGTTGTGGTTTTTCCTACCCCGGGCATAGCGAGTGGCTTCGAAGGTACCATTGGACCCGTTGGAAAATCGGGCAAGAAAGGCACAGCTGTCATCGATAGTGATCTGCTTGCGCTCACCAGGTTGATCCTGTACCGGGCGCTCCTTGACGAAAATTTCCGTCATTCCACAGACCGACTTGACGGCACCATTCAGCCAGAGAGCCGTATCAATGCTGTGGCTCCCGAGGTCGCCCGAAACACCTGACCCAGCGACGTCTCCATCGAGTCTCCAGAGCGTCGGCCCACCCGCGGGCACATCTGGGGAAATCGTCCAATCCTGTAGGTAGGTAGCTCGGTAATGAAAGATTCTTCCTACCTTGCCTTCACCAATGATCTGCTTGGCTAACGCGATCGCCGGAACCCGTCGGTAGTTGTACCAGACCATGGTCGTGACTCCGGCGCGTTCCACGGCCTCAACCATTTCTTGTCCCTCTGCCGTATCCATGGCCAACGGCTTCTCGCAAAGAATCATCTTGCCCTGATCCGCCGCCGCCCGGGCTATTTCATGGTGAGTGTTATTGGGACTGCAGATGTCGATAACGTCGATGTCTTTGCGCTCGACCAAACGCCGCCAGTCCGTTTCGGTGGATTCCCATCCCCAGCGTTGTGCAAAATCATTCAGCTTCTCCGGACTTCGGGCGCACACCGCTTTCAGTACCGGCCTATGCTCCAGATCAAAGAAATAATTGACCTTCCGATATGCGTTGGAGTGGGCCCTGCCCATGAATCCATACCCTATGAGTCCCACATTCAAGGCTGTCGTCATCGCTGATTCCTCGTAGTTGGCGTTCCCTCATCAGGCGATAATCGCAAGCAGAGGAAAAAAGGAATTAATTACGATCGGAATTTTAGAAACCATCGAATTATAGCTACCAGATTTCTGGAAAACAACGCTGCTTGTGCCGCTTTCACGATTGCTATAACCTCTTCGATAGTCCAGACCTGGGAGCCACTATGCGAGTAGGAATGAATCTGCTGCTTTGGACAACGGAGGTGGGCGAAGAACACCACGGTCTACTCCAGCAGATTAAAAACTGGGGATTCGATGGAGTGGAGATACCGATCTTCAAGGCGGATCCCCACCGCTACCGGGATCTTGCCCGGCGACTCGATGACCTGGGTCTGGAGCGGACGGCGGTGACGGTGGTACCTCCCGACGCCAACCCCATCAGCCCCGACCCCCAGGTAAGGGACCGCGCAGAAGAGTACTTGAAGCAGGTCCTCGAAATGTGCGCGATCCTCGAAAGCCGTGTGCTCTGCGGTCCGCTGCACTCGCCGGTGGGCACCCTCGTGGGACGTGGAAGGACCGAAGAAGAATGGCAGTGGTGCTTGGAACTATTGGGAAGGGTCGCCGTGAGCGCCGAAACGGCTGGAGTAACATTGGCCCTTGAGTGCTTGAACCGCTTCGAAGCCTATTTTCTGAACTGCATCGCCGATACCACCGCCTTCGTCGACCAGGCTGGACATTCCTCACTTCAACTCCTCTATGACAGTTTTCACGCCCACATAGAGGAAAAGAAACCAGCCGAGGCAATACGACAGGCTTCTCACCGCCTGGCCCACGTTCACATCAGCGAAAACGATCGCTCTACGCCCGGTGAGGGTCAGGTCGACTGGCACACGACCTTTTCGATTTTGCACGAGATCGGCTACGACGACTGGTTGGTGATCGAAGCCTTTGGCCAGTTGTTGCCCGAGTTGGCCGCCGCCACCTGTATCTGGCGTAAGACCTTTCCCTCCGAAGAATATCTGGCGCGAAACGGACTGGAGTTCATCCAACTACAGTGGAGAGCCAGATCCGACTAGTCTTCTGTAGGATTACAGGGGCTCTCTGGGATCCCTTTTGCAATCTGATAGAATGTCCGAGTTCGCTCGATCTTCTTCACACATACAGACTTGGAGACCACCATGGACCTCGACCTCAAACAGTTCATTCGAGACATTCCCGATTTCCCCGCTCCAGGCATCTTGTTTCGAGACATCACCCCCTTGCTGCAGAGCCCTGTAGCTATGGGAGCCGTAATCGACGCCTTTGCCCTCCACTGCCAGGAGCGGGACATTAATACGGTTGTCGCCGTCGAAGCTCGTGGATTTCTCTTCGGTGCTCCCCTCGCCCATCGGCTCGGGATACCTTTTGTTCCGGTGCGAAAACAGGGCAAGCTACCCTTCGAGACTCACCGAGTGGAATACACCCTCGAGTACGGAACAGATGCCGTAGAAATACATAAGGATGGGGTTACAGACGACGACCGGGTGATCGTGGTCGACGATCTGCTGGCCACCGGGGGGACCCTTGCAGCAGCTTGCAAACTGCTGAAAAACACCGGCGCTACCGTAGAATCAGTAGCTCTTGTCATCGAGCTATCTGATCTCGGCGGGAGAGAAAAGCTACTCGACTACGACATCTTCTCGCTAATTCACTATTAGCACTCAAGGGCCTCTTGTTCATCAGAGCGCCCTACCCGCCCCGGCTATGGAGAATTTCCTCTCTCCAGACTTTATGAGCCCTTTTTCACACCCTTTCCACATTACTCTCTAGAAAAAAGCGGATGGCCCTGACCCCTTGGCATACCACGGGGCCAAAAAGGAGGAAACGTGGAGACACAACGGTCTCAGCATGTTCGCCAGCAACACAGCCTTCTGCCTTCTATGGAAAAGAAGTTGCTGATCTGGATTGCCGAGAGACTCCCTGCATGGATCAACTCAGATCACCTGACTCTGCTGGGATTCCTTGCCATGCTGGGAGTCGGTCTGTCTTACTGGGCGTCTGCGTGGGACCGTCGGGCGCTGATCCTCGCAATCTTCGGCCTGATACTGAACTGGCTAGGCGATAGCCTGGATGGAACCTTGGCCAGAGTCCGGGACCAACAAAGGCCGCGCTACGGTTTCTACGTGGATCACGTCGTCGACATAGTAGGGATACTCTTCCTTATTGGGAGGGCTTGCTGCATCCGGATACGTGAACCCACTGATGGGACTCGGCCTATTAATCGGATTCCTCATGGTATCTGCTGAACGGTACCTCGCCACACACGTGCTCGGAATCTTCAGACTCTCCTTCATGAGGATGGGACCGACCGAGCTTCGCATTCTGCTGGCGACGGGAACTCTCTTCCTGCTCTATAAGCCGCTAGTCACAGTCGGGGATCTAGGCAGCTTCCATCTGTTCGATCTGGCAAGTGGCTGCGGCATCCTCGGCATGGCGGTGACCCTGATCGTCTCGTCAATCCAGAATACGCGCTTTCTCTACCAGGCTGAACCCCTGATGCGGCGCTGAAATCTAACCTGTCGAAAGGGAAGATCCAGATGTGCCCGCAATCGAGTGGACTACGGCTCTGGTTGAGATTCAACACGGTGGGTTTGATGGGTGTAGCGGTGCAGATCGGTACCCTGTTTTGCTTGCGCTCCCTGATCAAACTTCATTATCTTCCCGCTACCGCACTGGCGGTCGAAGCGGCGATCTTGCACAACTTCCTATGGCACGAGCACTGGACCTGCTCAGTGGTTACCCAATCGACGGATGCCAGAGTCTTGCGTCGTCTGCTTCGCTTCAACCTGACGGTGGGAATCGTCTTAATTCTTCAAAATCTGTTCCTGATGAAGATCCTGGTTGCGGAGCTGCAGCTGCACTACTTATTCGCCAGCATGATCTCCATCACTACCTGTTCCATCTTCAACTACTTCTGCAGTGACTGGTTCGTCTTTCGGTGCTCCCAGACCTCTTCCGACCTGTATGACACCGGGCCGGGCGGATCCCAATGAAAGCGCGAGTTGTGAGTGATCCGGCAAAACCAAAGAGTCTTCTGCTAGTCGTGATTGCTACTATGACACTGGGTCTGCAGCTGGAAGCAGGCGAGCCCAAAGCCGAAACGCTGGGAGCGTGGTATGGATACGTTCGACTTACTGAACGGAGAGTCGACCAGAAACTGGCATCTGAGACCGGTTTCTTCGCCGATGAGGCCCCCCCCTAGAAACGGACGGTGCCAAACGAAAGACGCACACTGCTGGTGAAATCCTCGTGGTCGAGCCACAAACGAGGGATCTCCGCGGACGTCGTATCAGCGTGCCTGGAGGGACAATTCACCACTGGCGCGGAACCGTCTTCATTGCCAACACGGATTTGGAATAAGTTCTCGAATCTGTACGAAATCCGGATCAGGCTGAGCCCCTGAAAGAGGACGTACTCGAGGACAGGGTATTAGAACGTGGCGAGAGTGCCCTGAGAGTCTACTTAAAGCTGATCAGGCGGATGGCGGCGTTCTGGTCGAATGCGAATCTCTTACGCTCAGTCGAGGTTATCCAGCAATCCTGAAGCCAGTTGTAGGCCCCATCGTCTCCTCAGTGGCACGAGAATCCATGCTCCGGACACTGACATCGATGCGAAAAAGACTGACCGGGCAACACTTTAAATAACGCTGGCTTCTCTGGGCGTCTGTCCTTTGAGCCGTTCCTGCATCCACATCCTCAAGGCTGTTTCGAACCTTGTCCCTATCGAGATCGCTACCGAGTCCCTACAATCCTTCCATCTCGCATTTCAATGACGTAGTTGGCTGCAGAAGCGACCTCCCTATCATGGGTAATCATCATAGTGGTCTGCTCGCGTCTCAGGTTCATCTCCTTCAGCATCTCGAGAACCTTCTCTGAATTAGCCGAATCCAGGCTACCGGTAGGTTCGTCAACCAATAGGATGGCCGGTCGCGTGATCACCGCACGAGCGATGGCAATACGCTGTTGCTCGCCGCCGGACAACTGGGAGGGCCGGTGTTGCATCTTGTCCTCCAAGCCGAGCAGGCGCAAAATTTCCTGGGCACTCTCATCTTCATGCTGTACGCTTCCTCGGATCTGCCTCGCCAACTCGACATTCTCCCCGGCGGTCAACGCACTGAGAAGATTCCAGTTCTAAAACACGAAACCAATCTTCTGGCGCCGTATTTCGGTTCGTTCTGCGTCACTGGCCGAGCTCATCTCTGTGCCTTCCAGATAGATCGGACCAGATGTGGCTTGCAGCAGGCCCCCTATCAAGTGAAGTAATGTGGACTTGCCACATCCACTTGGCCCCATGATGGCGACGAACTCACCTTTCTTGATGACGAGATCAACGCCGCACAGGGCCGGAACTTCAAGGGTTCCGGACCTGTAAACCATCTTGAGGTCCTCGACAACGACCGCGTTTGGAACGTCTTCTAACCCTGGGCTGGCAGTTATCCCATAGGACCGATCTTGCCGACGGTCCAGCTGCTCCTTCTGGGGATCTACCAAATAGGACATGGATAGAGCGTATGTTTCTTGCAAAATCTCTCCTTAAGGATCTGTCAAGAATAACTTCACATTCTGGCATCTCATCTTCACACCATCTTTGGCCGCTCCTCAATCGAAAAATTCTCAACGTAGGCCCCGCTACGCCTGCGGTTTCGCTCAATCGTTCGCGGCCAAATCTGGCGCAAATCTGAGCGCCAACTCTGCGAAGTTATTCTTGACAGAGCCCTTAACAGCCTCGAGTGTGCCTCCGCGGGTCAAGTGATCTCTCCGATTCCCGGGTCGGTTTGCGTTCGGGAGCCAGCAAACCAGTGCATCTCCTATCTTCTTTTGATGAGGAATGCGTCAACCGGAATCAAAACGGCTCGCCTGTTTTCTCACACCGAGCGGGTCGCAGCAGTACAAACGAGGAGAGTCGTCGCGACCGGCATCAGGTTCTGTTACTGAAGGGAGCTGAGAATGAGGGCTCTGGGTTGGTACGCCCGGCAGGATTCGAACCTGCGACCTTCGGCTTCGGAGGCCGACACTCTATCCAACTGAGCTACGGGCGCACATTTTCTGTTTTCAGGAGTTTACCAGAACTGGCGACTCGATGAGAGTCCCTATCTGTTTTCAAACTGGGATTCTTGGACTAGAACTGATCGCGACGGTTGGCTTTGGTGACTGGCGCACGATCTTCGGGGATATGGCATTACTCTAATCAGAGGATCAAGCGGATCAGACAGTGGGAGCTGTATACTTGATCGGAAAGCTCCGGATGCGACTTTGGATTGAGCTACGACGATGGAGGCAGCAATGAAACGTCTGATGGTTCTTACCGCGACTACAATTCTTCTGCTGGGATGGATGGCCTGCTCCGGCACCCCTGAAAGCGAGACTTCCCCCCCCTGAAACTTCTTCTAATCCGATGGAGGCCGAAGGCAGCTTCGGCACATACGGAAACCCATCAGACCAGATGGGAACCCAACTCGAAAACATAGCCAAGGCGGTCTAAGGCGTCAAAGATGAGGCTAGCGCCCGCGCCGCGGCTCAAGAGATAGCCAAGGCCAATGTCCAGTTTGCGGCTGTCGCAAAGTCTTTGGAAGGTATCTCGGACGCGGAGCGCGCCGCCATTGCTGAGCAGTTCTCCGCAAGATACTCGACACAACAGGTCAGAGTCGCAGAGGCGATGCAGAGATTGGTACAGCACCCGGAATGCTTGAAGATCATCTCAGATGAGGTGCAAAAGATGCCCGGAATTGGAGGGAATAGATAAAGGCCGTTCGAAAAGACTGAAACTTCACTCGGTTCCTGCGGTTGGCGGACGTGGCGGCGGTCTCCAGGCCGAAGTCTTCTACTTTCGAGCCT
>CAUZIZ010000205.1:0-8786 GCA_963579905.1 Acidobacteria bacterium UBA6911
ACGGAGTTTCCCACAGTTCCCACCGCTTCTACGACGAGATACACCCACCGAAGAATGAAACTCCAAGACTCCAAAAGTGTAACCTATGTGCCCGGGAGAAATTGTTACCTATGAATCGGGAGCTACAGGGACCCACTGGAGAAATAGCGATTCTCCTCGTGTACGCAACCCCGATGGGGTTGAGGTCCGAAGGGAGATGTCTGTGACCCAGGGTTTGGAAACCCTGGGGTAATAGACGCAATCCCGTTGGGATTGACCTCGATTGATCGAGACCTGGAGACCAAAGCCACGAAGGAGGGTCACGGCGTTTCGGGATAGGTGGCCGCTACCAGGATCTGATGGACGATGACTGGGCTGTGGGTGCTCAGCGCGGACTTCTGTCCCCGGCCGAAGGCCTGTTTCAGGAATTCGCTGGGATCGGCTCCGGGCGGGCCTACCAACCCTGCATAAGGACCCCCTGACGGAACATTGCACCACAGACTCAGCTCGTTGTATCCCTTCCGCATGACTCCAGCTGGAACCTCCATGTGATACCAGGGACCCTCCCGGGTCGGCGTGGGCAACAGAACGTGGTTGAGTCTGGTCCACAGGACTGTGTCTTGGGAAGCCTCGGCAGTCCAGACGCTGATCTTGAACTGGGCGCGTGGGTCTTCGGCGTCCGGACCCATCTTCAGGGGCAGCTTTCGCTCGACCCGATCCAGGACGATTGGGAGCAGTGCCGGTTGGGAGCCGTGATAAAAAGGTCCACCACTGTGGGCCGTGGGCTCGATCCCGTACAGCTTGTCCTTGCCTACCAGCTTCTCCAGATCGCCGAGCTCGTTCAAGGTCGAGGTGAACTCCTCCTCTGTCACTTCCTGGCTGGGCTCATTGGCAAAGTTGAAGAGGTAGAGGCCGTCGGCTCCCTGCTGCAGGAAATAGGCAGCAGCAGCGCGCATTGCCTCCTGGAAGACGGGTTTACTTGACCACTCTTCCCAAGCACCGGCTCGGAAGGTGTTCGGGTTGACCGTGGGATAGACTTGCACCTGGTACTTCTTCGCCAGCCCCACCCATTGGTCGACCGGTACCTGCGAGGGCATGTAACCCAATCCCACCAGGAGTACGTCTACCAGATCTTCCCGGCACCAACGTTCCACTTCCATGCCCAGTTCCGACGATGTTTCCAGCGAGTCCATGACGTGGATCGCGAGCGTGTAGGGTCGTCCACGCCGCTCACCAATTGCATTGAGACGCTCCCGGATCTGCCGAATCAGGTCGGTCAAAAGGTGAGCATTCTGCTGCTCTTCACCCAATGGGAAACTGATCCCCATGCGATTGAAGTCGAGCTCGTAGCCATCGAAGTCGTGCTCCGTCGCCGTCTTCTCGATAAAGTCCAGCCGGTGTTGTCGTACCCCGGGATGGGCGTAGTTGAAGGCGACCCAGAGCCGTTGTTCGGTCAGCTCGGTGGGCAGGTCGCGTACGCTCGGCGGCGATATCAGATAGTCCGGATGTTCCACCTTGAACGGGTCGTCGGTTTCCTCCAGGGTTCTGGACCTGAAGGAGGAATGCAGGTCGTTCATGCGCAGGGAAGCCCAGACCTCGATTCCCTGTTCGTGGCAGGCCGTGATTACCACGTCTCTGACTTGCTCGTAGGAGCTGAAGCAGGGCCAGAGCATTTTCTTGGGGATGTCATAGGGTGGATCGCAGCCGTTTCCGATGTGCCAGACGTAGGTGTCGACCTGGGTGTCGAAAGTCAGCCTGGTCCGAACATCCAGAAACGACTGCTCGTCGGTGACGTCGTAGAGCAGGCTCATGAAGGGAGTCTCGACTCCCCGATTCAGATAACCGTGCGATTGTTGCGAAGCCGAGTCGTAGTAGATCAGCCTTCGTTTGCGATCGGGGGCAAAGCCGGTTCCTGTTCTGTCTTCTCTTGCTTGCTTCTCCACAGGGGCACAGGCCAGGAGTGACAAGAGTCCCACCGGTACCATCCAGAGCAGTTTGGTTTTCAGCATCGTCCTACCTTTTTGTTCAAGAGGGACTTTTCTGGACCAAGGCTTGCCGGGAGGGCTCCCACCTAAGGCCGACGTTGTCTGCGGCCGTGAGCAGCTGTTGCCAGGTGTTCTCATCGATGAGGATGCCCTCCTTGACTCGCTTCTCCCTGTGCCGCGCCTCCAGCTCCCCTGGAATCTGGATCTGTTCGACGTCCGAAGTCGTGGGCGAGGACTTGACGTAGTCCATCAGCCTTTGAATTTCGGATCGAAACTGTGCCAAAGGCAGGAAGGTTTCGATGCTCGCAACCATCAGGAATACGGCGTTTCCTCCTCTGGTGGACTTCCATTGAGTACACCCGGCACCGCTCAAAGCGCCTGCCAGGACCTCAACGGCCAGTCCCAGGCCGAAGCCTTTGTGTCCAGCAATGCCGCCCAGGGGGAGAAGCGAACCGGGAGGATCTTCAAACAGCGCGTCGGGATTGGTAGTAGGGTTGCCGCCGCTGTCGATCAGCCAGCCTTCTGGAGTAGACTCGCGCTTGGTGTGCGAGAGTGCGACCTTGCCCGCTGCTGCCACGCAAGTCGTCATATCCAGGATGAAGGGATCGCCACCGGTGGGAAACCCTATTCCCATGGGATTGGTGCCCAATCTCGGAGCTATGCCGCCCCAGGGTGCGACCAGCCCTCTCTGTCCATGGGAATTGGCCATGAACACGCTCACCATTCCCTCCTCGGCCGCCGTCCGCAGATAGCTTGCCAGGCGTCCCAGATGGTTGCAGTGGCGGATCGTGGCGGTACAGGTCCCTGAGGCCCGTGCCTTGTCGATCGCCATCCTGGTGGCACGACTAACGATCACCTGGCCGAATCCCCAGTTTCCGTCGAGCATCAACCAGGCACCATCCTCCTTGAGAACCTCCAGCGGAGCTCCGGGTACGATATTCCCTTCGAGGATTTGCCTGATGTACACGACGAAGGATCCGGTTCCGTGAGAGTCGTGTCCGCCCAGATGGGCTTCTACCGTGAGATTCGCAACCACCTCTGACTCTTCTTTGGAGGCGCCGGACGCCTCAAGGACGTCCTCCAGGATCTTTTGGAGTTCAGTCGACTTGAAAACCGGCATGGTGCTCCCTCGAGGTGAGAAACGAACCGCTGTGAGTCAGGGGCGAGTTTTGGGACCAGCTTCCTGACCATCCTGGGGCAACGACTCCGCTTTGTTGGCCACGGACGCCAGGGCTAACTCGTGTAGATGCCCGTTGGAGGCCAGGATTCCACGGTTCTGGTTCAATGCGATCCCCTGAGAGAAATCGAGACGCTTGCCGTCTAGATCCGTCACTCTTCCGCCTGCCTCCTCAACCATGAAGGTGCCTGCAGCCTGGTCCCAGATCTTTTCCTTATAGAGGGGAAAGTGGGGAGAGATCAGGCGCACAAGAAGATCGCCATCTCCGGAGGCAAGAGCTGCGTACTTAGCCTGACTGTCCATCCGAATCGGCTCCGGACCCATTCCAAGCGCATCCCTGAGTTCCTGCATGTGTCTCTCATTGGTATGTCCGGACTCTACAGATCTCAGTACTCTTGCTTGGGCAGGATCGCGCAACTCGGAGGCCGAAATCTTCTGGAATTCTTCCGGATTCTTCAAGGCAGCTCCCCAGGCACCTTCACCTCGAACGGCAACAGTCACAGACCCACCGGCAGGGGAATGTTGAGTGACGAGCCCTGGGCAGCCCAGGATTCCCACCGTGACCTGGTAGTCCTCGAGTCGTGCCAGTGCCACCGCGTACTGACCTCCTCGAAGGAATCCCTTGGTGCCGTCGATTGGGTCCAGTACCCAGAGCTTTCCCTCGGTTTTCTTCTGACTCCGACCAATCCACTCATAAACCGCCTCCTCGTCGGCCTCCAGGATTCCGGCTACGTATCTGAGCATCTTTCGCCCTTCGGGCTTCTTGAGCTCGTCTACGGATTCCTCCGCGACCAACCGGGTCTCCCCGAACTCCTCCATCAGTCGTCGCGCCACCAGTGCCTGGATCGCGTAGTCAGCCACGGTCACCGGAGTTCGGTCACCCTTCACCAGTTCTGGCGGCAGCCCTCCCTGACGAATACTTTCGGCCAGCGAAGATGCCTCCCTGACCAGACCAATTGCGAATCGGACTTCTTCCGAAAACATGTTCGAAATAAACTCCAATCTAGGAATGCGTCTTCCCTAGGGTACTGAGTAGCGCTCCAAGGATTCCCGGTCTAGTTCGATTCCATGACCGGGACGATCGGGCGCTGTTGCCATACCGTTCGCGAAATTTATGGGCTCTTTTGCGAGGACGTTCCACATCAGGTCCGAGAATTCCATATAGAGGCATTCGGGCAGACTTGCGGCCAGGTGAACGCCTATTTCGAGATTGGTATTTCCCAGGGAGACCGGGATTCCAAAATCCCCGGCCAGTTGGGCGGCAGCCCGAGATCCCCCGATCGAGCCATGGACGTTGAGGACATCCACAGCGCCGGCTTCGAGCAGTCGCCGCTTTCCTGAGAATCCAAGGTACTCGCCGGTGTTGATCCGTGTGAATGGAACCTGGGCACACAACAGCCTGTATCCTTCATAGTCGTCCCTGCTGATGGGATCCTCGACCCAATAGAGTGGGATGCCTTCTTCCTGGTAGCGACCAAGCCTTAGGATCGCTTCCTTGGGTGAGAAGGCTTCGTTGGCATCTACCATCAAGTCGCTCTCTTCCCCCATGACTTCTCGAGCCAAGCGCATGCGGGCCAGGTCCCATTCGGCATTGGGGTGTCCCACCTTGATCTTGATGGCCCTAAAACCCATCCCCCGAAACCTATTCAGTTTGTCTCGGAACTGTTCGTCGCTGAGTTGGAAGTCGAGGGTGCTGCCATAGGCGCGGACCTGGGGGCTGCTTCCCCCGAGGAGCCGGTACAGGGGCATTCCCAGAGCTTTTCCCATCAGGTCCCAGAGGGCCGTTTCGACGGACAGAGAAAATGGGGAGGCCCCTACGTTGCCTCCGCGTGGACGCGTAATCCTCAAAGCAGTACTGAAGGGATTGGAGTCTCTCAATCCTGGCCAGACCGAATATTCGAACTGGGCCGTCAGTACCTCTAAACTGGGTTTGGGAATACCCTGGTCCAGTTCGAAGCCGATCCCGGTGTGGCCATCGTCCGTATCGATTTCCAGGACGACCATCCAGTGATCCTGGAATCTAACCTGGGAGTCCCCAATGGGGAGCGGCAGCTTCAGGTGGACGCGGTGAAGTCGATATCTCTGAATCTTCATGAATCAGGTTCCTTCAGGGCTGACCTTGCGCAGATCGAGGCAGACGATGTTGTGCTGATCGCGGAGGTAGAGTCGGCCACCGGCCAATGAGGGAGGAGTCCAGCTCTTGTAGTCCAGGATTTTCATATGCCCGAGCTCCTGGTAGCCCTCCGGGGTTGCCTTCGCCATGGCGAAATCGCCCTGCTCGCCCAGGATGAAGAGGTGTCCCTGCGCTGCGATCAGGGAACCCTTGCCCACGCTCCGATCGGCCCACATCTCCTCACCGTCCTCGAGCCTCATGCACTTCAGAATGGAGTTGTCGAAGCCGTAGAGATAATCTCCAACCAGGATGCAGCCGTTGTAGTGATTCTGCATCAGCTTCTTGGTCCAGAGGACCTCGGCGCTGACGCTGTCTCCCTCCCGGCTCAAGCGAAGCAAGCCGCTGCCGGTGCCCCGGCCGGAGGATATGAACAGGAAGGGATCAGAAAAAATAGGAGTTGCGATGTTCATATCGGAGGTCGTCAGCCACTCCTGCCGCCAGTGCAGCTTTCCGTCTTTGGGAGATACTCCAAGAATCGACTTGCCGCCGAAGAACACGATCTCCCGAATTCCTTCGACTGTTACGGCCAGGGGAGAAGCGTAGCCAGCGACATCGTCGTGAGCCTTCCAGACCACCTCGCCCGTGGTCTTTTGGAACGCTACCACTGACGCCTCCGGGGCCCCGACGTTGACCAGCAGCAGGTCCCCCTCAACCAACGGCGAGCTGGACACCCCCCAGTGCAATTTGGGGGCGTTGAAGTCCTTCAGGATATTTCGCTGCCACAGGGTCTCGCCGGTCTTCTTGTCGAGGCACAAGAGCGCTCCGTTGGCTCCCAGGAAATACACCTTGGATCCGTCTACCGTAGGCGTCGAGCGTGCCCCGTCACCTCCCTGTGGGTCTTCGAATGTAGAAGACGTGGAGACCTTCCAAAGTTCCTCTCCCGAGTCCGCCTTGAGGCAGACAGCCCATTCGGTGTTATCGTGATCGACAAAGGTGTAGACCTTGCCGTCGGAGACGGCCAGGGATGAGAACCCATCTCCGCCGGCGACCTTCCAGAGGACCGGAAGCCCCTGTTGGGGCCACTCCGCCAGGAGACCGCTCTCTTCCGAAATACCGTCCCGGTTGACTCCACGCCACTGAGGCCACTGGCCCTCCACCCTGTTGAGGACTGTTGCCGGCGCAGAAGACAAGGGTGGGACGGGTTGTTCCCCGGAACAATTGAAGAATAGAGCTCCTGAGAAAAGGGCTGCCCAGGTTGGATTTCTCTTCATGGTGTTGACCTCTTGATCCGGTGGATTCTAGTCGAGGGCCGAGACGCATATCAAGGGATTCGCGATCTGGCAGAGCCACGACCTCCGAGACTTCTTGCCGCGGACTTGGTATGCCATACTCGATGGGACGCCGATTCACTGGCCTGGGAGGATCATGCATGTCCAAGACAGCTGCACAGTTTCTGGTAGACACTCTGATCGAAGCCGGAGTCAGACACCTGTTCACGCTGTCCGGCAACCAGATTCTCTCTATCTACGATGCCACTATCGGCCGCGACATCCAGCTGATCCATACCAGGCATGAGGCCGCCGCAGTACACATGGCCGATGCCTGGGGCCGCTTGATGGAGGATCCGCCCGGCGTTGCCCTGGTAACCGCCGGACCTGGGCACTGCAATGCTCTCTCGGCGTTGTATGTGGCCTTGATGGCGGAATCACCGCTGCTGTTGTTGAGTGGGCACTGTCCCCGATCCCTGATAGGTAAGGGTGCCTTTCAGGAGATTGACCAGGTAGCCGCAGCGCGTCCGGTGACGAAGGCCTCATGGTTGGTTGAAGACCCCGACCAGATGGGAAACGACATCAGGCGCGCCCTATCTTTGTGCCAGTCCGGCCGACCTGGCCCGATCCATCTCAGCCTTCCCAGTGACGTGCTCGAATCTCCCGTGCAGTTCTCGCAGAGTCCGCTGCCGACAGTAAGCAAGGAGGGCTCCTTGACACCAACTTCAGCCGAAGCGTCTGAAGCCCAGGTGTTGGATCTACTCCAGGGAGCCGAACGTCCCTTGATCGTCTCGGGCCCCGCCATGACACGAAATAGTCGTTGGGAGCAGGTCACGGAGTTGGCTCAAGCCACCCAGATACCTGCCCTTCCGATGGATAGCCCGCGAGGGGTCAACGATCCCTGGATGCACGGAGCAAACCACTGTCTCTTTGAATCCGATCTGGTCCTGCTCCTGGGCAAGAAATTGGACTTCTCGCTGCGTTTCGGCGAATTTCCGTTTTCCCCGGAGACCCGATTCGTCCAGATTGACGCGGATGCCGAAGAGCTGCGCCAGCATGGAAGGGTTGTCCTTTCGATACACGAGGATCCGGCTCAGATGGCACGATCGCTAACGGCCTCCGCTGGCAATCGGAGATGGGGGGGAGATTCCTGGCGACAAAAGGTGCATGTCTCGCGGACGATGGAACCCGAACCGTGGAGTGAGTGGCGGCAGTCGTCCTCTCGTCCCATCCACCCCCTGCGTGTCTGCGAGACACTCCAACCGCACCTGGACCAGGGGGCCATCCTGATCAGTGATGGTGGAGAGTTCGGACAGTGGGCCCAGGCTGGGTTGGCTGCCCAGATCCGTCTGACAAACGGTCCTTCGGGTGCCATCGGGAGCTCGATTCCGATGGCGATTGCAGCCAAATTGGCTCACCCGGAGCGACTGGTCGTCGCTATTTCGGGCGACGGTACCATCGGATATCATCTCTCGGAGTTCGACACGGCCGTCCGCTATGCTCTACCTCTGGTCGTCGTCGTCGGCAACGACGCTCGCTGGAACGCCGAGTACCAACTGCAAGTCCAGCACTACGGCGAGGAGCGTGCTGTCGCCTGTGAGTTGCTTCTGTCACGCTACGACAAGGCAGTAGAGGCATTGGGCGGATACGGGGAGTTTGTTTCCGATCCGGCGGAGATTGTGCCGGCACTGGAGCGCTCCCTGGCATCGCAGCTCCCCGCTTGTGTCAACATTCACGTCGAAGGCTTGAGGGCCCCGACTTTCTAGCTTGTTGCGCCCCCAAAGGCGCTGGCCCCATTCGAGAAAGAAACTTCTCCTGATTTAAGGAGGTATCACCTACGCCGAAGGCGTTATCTGCGTGTAGCCCAGGGTTGCAATGCGAAGCGAGCTACCCTGGGCTACACGCAGATAACGCCTTCGGCGTAGGACGTATCTCAAAGAACTCTAAAGAACTCTTAGGTGTGTTCCAATTTTCCTTATTCACGTTTCAGCTCAGTCCCACCCCCAGGAAGCCCTGGCCTCATTCGAGAAAGAAACTTGGATTGCCTCTGCCATGATCATCGCTAGTTCCCAAAAACAAGTAGATGGAAGTGGATTAAACCACGTGTAAACACCTGAAATTCCCGACCTGGCGGGTATTCTGGAGTTCGACAAAGAATCTTCAGAGAGGCCCGAAAGGAGGCATTTCGGGTGAAGAAAACGCATAGCGCAATCCTCCGAAAACGGGAAGCAGAGGTGGCCACTCGGGTGAGCCCCAGCTGGAAT
>CAUZIZ010000206.1:0-8682 GCA_963579905.1 Acidobacteria bacterium UBA6911
CTCTGTCAGATGGCGTCTCTTGCATGATCTTCTAGCCGATGAAGTTTCAGCTTAGCCCTCCAGCGATGCTGCCCCATTCGAGAACGAAACTTCCGGCTACTGGGGATTTGTGCTGTTGTCCGGCTCCCTCCTCGGAACCTGGGCTCATTTTGCTGACGGCTCAAGTCGTTCGCGGTTCTGTCGGACTTGGCTTCAGATCGTTGACACCCAGTTCAGGTTCCTCTGCGACGTCCCGACGGATCGTTGAAGTTTCGGGTCGGGTTAGATTATAGGTTAGGTTCGTTCGAAAGATTTGGTCGAGAGGTCGCTTCCTGCAACCAACTGCTTCACAATTCACCTATGACTTCAGACAGCAGCTGGAGGGGAAAAGTTGGAAAGCTGACTCCAGCCGAGATTGACGAGTTCCTATCAGGTAACCCCGTTTGTCGATTGGGCTGTGTGGACGACGAGGGCTGGCCCTATGTCGTCCCATGTTGGTTCGAGCACCGTGGCGGCGGCTTCTACGTCATCCCTCGGGCGCGTTCTGTTTGGGCCCGCTACATCGAACTGCGGTCGCGAGTCTGTCTTTGTATCGACGACACTGCAAGATACAATCGCCGTGTCCTGGTCAAAGGCGAAGCTACGGTCATCGAGGAACCCAATACGGGCGGTGCCTGGGTAGAAATCGCGCGGCGGATGTCGGTTCGCTATCTAGGGGAGCACGGTCCCGATTATCTGCAACCCACGCTGTCGGAGCCCAGATGGCTTCTATTCATCCGTCCCCTCAAACAAACCAGCTGGCAGGGCGTCAACTGGGCCAGAAGATATAAGCACTCCGATTGGTAAATCCAAACCGGCACACGGATCTGGAAAGCAATGGTTGCAATTCGGAGAGTTCTTTGAGCTTCGCGTGTGACTCCAAGAGTTGGGTGCGACTGGCTTCGATCTCCTGGCTCGAAAACTTGCCCATGAGTCGAGCCATCATTTGCTCCTCGTCTAGCCCATCGAGCAAGGTCATCAACAGCGCCTCCGTCCTGAAGTCTTCTGGATCGAAGGGGAGAGCGGCTGCTAGTCGACTGGGGAACCAGTACCTCGCCAAGCCTGCCCGTTCCTGAAGGTTGAAGATGGCGTTCTGCTTGCTCTCGTTGCCAAATTTGGAAAGCTGAGCTAGCCAGCGAACACAGAGCGAGTCTGGATCTTGTTCAGGAAACCGGTCGCTCAGGAGTCTCTGGATCTGAGCCCTGGAGAGCCCGTTGAGGAGTAGGGCCAGAAAGAACCTCAGGTCCGAGTCCACCACAACACCTCGCGCCGAGGCAACCGACGACTCGCGTTTAGCAGTGTGTAGCACCTCGATCAGGTTGTCAGCGAGTTCCCCGTGGCGCTCACAAGCTCTTCCCAGAAATTTCTTCCAATCTTCACGCCTGTTTAGGAGCTCATAATTGCGCATCAGCAGCATGAATAGGCGAGCAAAGTCGAGCACTGGGACCTGTTCGATGAGGATGTTTACAGCTTGGGAACGATCCAGCTTACCTACTATCTTGAGGAGCCGACTGATCAGCACAACCCGAGGATCCGTCTCCAGCTCTTGATGGGCGTAGGCGATACTCGGCCTGAGGATCGAGTACTGGGGTTTAGCCCAGGGCTCGATGGAATTGCGTACAACGAGTGTTACCGACGGACTGTCTAGATGAAACAGGCCGTGCAAGAGACCACCGCGCCCCGACACGATCTGTCTCACGTCACCCTGACGAAGCAGCTCGATGTTCTTGAAACGGGTTCTACCCAGCAATAGCCGTGAGCTGATACGTTGCCTCTCCTCGAACTCATACTCGGAATGAAGGCTTGACCCCGCAAACACGCGAAATGCTCCGGAGAAGGAATGTTGATAGATCGTTGTGCTTGACCCAGTCCAAATTAGCATTTCGACGTGGAAGGTATCGCAACGATAGAAAACCAGAGGTAGGTCACTGAAGTCTGTCTGGGGCTGTTGCCTTACCGGCGTCGTTCGGAGAAACTCGCCGATTGCATTGAGGTCGAGATCTGTTTCCAAATCCGCACGCGAGAGCGCACAAGCAGCTATTTGAGGGAGTTTCTGCTCGTCGTTGTTTGCTAGGAAAAGCTCGCTTCGTATCGTCTCGCCCAAGACATGGAACTGTTCAAAGTTCATCGGTCATCTCGCTCCGAGCAGAGCAACCCGTCAACGGCTCACACAACGTAAATCGAATAAACCCGTCGTACAAGCGGGAAAGCCGAAAACCAGCAGTTAGATGAACTAGATCGTTTCCCAGAATTTCGATCCTGGGCTCCCAGAGTCCAGCTATTTTACAGCTGGTCCTCGGGTTTCAAGTGGGCGTAAACGTCTCTGAAAGATACTATATGGAACTTTAGCAGGTATCGTACCACAGCTCGAAACCGGTAGGATGACGGCCCGAGCAGCGGCCCACACAGAATAAAAAGAAGCTGAGCGGGAACATCATACCCAGACTCGTGGCTGTGGCTACTCTTCTGCTTTCCTTCTTTATTTCTTGCCGCCGTTCTTTCTCTGGTCCAAAAGTACCGTACCCACCTCGCCGTGATGCGCGGAGCTCCTGGGAGCCTTGGGTCCACAGAATGAACCTTCTTGAGGCACGAGGGCTGTAGTGAAACAAAGCAGCAGTTTAAGCGTAGGGGAAGTGGTGCCTTGAGCTCAACATTCGACAGGAAATGAGACGCTACCTCGTCCAGAAAACCATGGCTGCGAACCTCCTCCATATCGTTAGACAGGTGCGATCCGGGCAGGTGGGATCTAGAAAGCGGCATGCCCTGTTGGGCTGCCAGGTGGCGCTACTGTCTCTGGGCCTACTGGCTGCCAACTCCAACAGCGAGAACATCGTGGAGCGAACCCGCAAGGCGTTGGCGCTGAGAAAGGAGCTGCTGACCCAGTACTCGGTACAGGTTGAGAATCAGACTCTTGTCGACGCACCCTTCGGAAAACAAGATCTGGAAAGCTACGAAGTTCACTATCACGGAGACCTGGAACAGTTGCGCAGAGACATCCTAAGTTCGACCCGCAATGGGGTGCCAGTGGACCCCTCCGAAGGCGGGAGAGGACGGGGCAGACGTTTTGGTAATTTCGCCCCTGAGCTGCAGACCGACCTTCTCACGCTGGGGGACTTCCTGAGGAAGGCGGAAGTCATCGGCCCTGCGAATCTGGATTCCGGAGAGGCCATCGAGATCAAGGTCAAGCCCAAGATACCGGGGATCCACGTAGAGCGAGGGCGACTTTGGGTGGACCCGGAGTCGGGGATGCCGCTGAGGGTAGAGATGCGCTTCGGCATGGGATCCTTCATCACTGGCGTCGAGCTCACGTTGGAGCTGGAATGGGACCCCCAACGGCCGATCACTCTGCCCCTGTATCAAGAGGTCAAGATGAACAGGGACGGTTTCGGGAGAGGCCGCGGGGGAGGCTTTGGAGACGGACAGCAAGGCCGTGGCGGCGGTGGATTTCCCGGTGGGGGTGGAGGATTTCCAGGTAGCGGTGGCGGCCGTAGCTTCCGAATGGAGACTTCGACGACCTGGAGAGACTATCAATGGGATTTTGAATTTAAAGGGGACTTCTTCAAGGTAGAAGACCCATTACCCCGAACTCGGGAAAGACGAGCTGGAAATCGAGGACCCCAACGCGATGAGGACCCATTTCAAGAAATCCGGATTCAGACGCCTGGGGCACCTACCAATGCCCTGAGTTCGGAGATGGGACAGTCGGACGAAGTGATGATACTGGGTGCTTCCAATAGGGGGGGAATGGGCCCGGGTATGAGCGAGGGCCAGATCATGGGCCACCTCCTGGGCGGCCGTGGGGGCTTCGGCCGTGGAGGCGTCCGTGGAGCCCGCATCGGTTTTTCCCGAGCCAACCGCATCCAGGGGAGCGCCAGCGCCGGATTCTCGTCCTCAGCCCTGGACGCCAAACCCTACTCTCTCGACGGGGGTGAAACCCCTGATCCCGACTACGTCTCCTGGAATAGCGGACTGTCGCTCGGGGGACCTCTGCCGGGCTCTGACTCGAACCCGGGCATCTCGTTCTCCCGTCGCCGAAGATCGTTCTTCTTCGTCAACATTGACACCAGCTGGGGTCAACAGCTCCAGAGTCAATACGCATCCGTACCTACCGCTTTGGAGCGCCGGGGAGATTTTTCCGAGACAGCATACCGATCGGGCCCTCTTTCAGGGACATCGGCCCAGATCTTCGACCCCAGTTCAGGGGAGCCCTACGCCAACGCCCGGCTCTCCTCTGGTCAGATCCATCCCACAGCGCTGTCAATGCTAGAGTTCGTTCCGCTTCCCAACAGGACAGATCCTTTTCTCAACTTTCTCAACCAGCAGTCACTAGATAATTCTAGGACAATCGTCAACACACGACTGATGTACTCTCTCTCGGAGTCCCTGCGGCTGAGCGGCGGTTACAACCTGAATCGAACCAAAGCGGATAGCTTTAATATTTTTCCTAACCTGGGAGGGAGCCGGAGTGGCCGGGGCCAGAACGTCTCCCTGAGCCTTAATCAGACCTTCCGTCCCGGACTGCTACACAATCCGCGCGTGGTCTGGAATCGAAACCGGAACGAAACCCTCAATCCTTTTGCCAACCAGCGTGACATCAGTGCTGAACTGGGAATCCAGAACACATCCGGAGCTCCCATTGACTACGGGCTGCCAACCATAGCCTTCACCAACTACAGCTCTTTGGACGACGGAAGCTCCTCATTCAGCGCCCGGGAATCCAACCAGATCTCCGACTCAATCCGATGGACCAAGGCAGGACACTTCTTTCGAGTCGGGGGAGAGATCAGCTGGAACCGTTGGAATCGTCTCGACAACCCCCTCGGCGCAGGATCTCAGACCTTCGCGGGGGTGGCTACCAGTCTCTACGCCGACGGCCTTCCTGTCGTAGGAACCGGATACGATCTTGCCGACTTCCTGCTGGGTTCCGCTCAAAGCAGCCGCATCCAATATGGCAATACCGATCACTACCTACGCAACCGCGAGTTTGCGATATTCCTCAACGATAATTGGCGGATGCACTCACGGCTTACCCTGCAGTGGGGTGTCAGGTATCAGTTTTTCGAGCCACTGACAGAGCGCTACGACCGCCTGGCCAATCTCGATGTCGCACCTGGATTCACGGCTGCGGAACCGGTCACCCCAGGGGGATCAGGAAGTTTCTCTGGAACCTTCACAAGAGCTCTCGTCGAAAACGACCGCAATAATCTGGCTCCTCGGATTGCTCTCGCCTATCGGCTTCGTTCCGGTAAGACACCCTCGGTCCTGAGGGCCAATTACGGTGTCTTTTATCCCGATGAATCCTATGGCTTCTTTGCCAATGAACTGATATCCCAACCTCCCTTTGGGTTTGCCGTGCAGACGACGACCTCCGGGACGGACTTCCTCGATATTCAATCTGCCTTCACCGAACAGTTCGTAGAGGATGTGGCCAACACCTATGCAGTGGATCCGAATTTTCGGCTTCCCGCAGTGCAGACCTGGAATCTCTCCTGGCAGCAAACACTTCCCCGCAACTTCTTCTTGAGCCTTGGCTACGCTGGATCGAGAGGAACCGGGCTGGAGCTGTTACGCGCGCCCAATCGTTCGAGGGACGGTCAATCCAGAATCGCGGATACTGCTGAGTTTCTGTACCTGACGCCGGGCGCCTCCTCATCCTTCCACGGCCTCCAGGTTTTGGCAATGCGCCGAATGAGGTCGGGATTCTCTCTGAACGCCCAGTATGAATTCGGCAAATCCCTGGACAACGCTGCCACCCTGGCGGGAGGCAATCGCATCGTAGCCCAAAACGACGACGACCTGGACTCCGAATGGGGACGCTCCGGCATCGACCAACGGCACAGGCTCCGGCTGGGCTCTTTCTGGGAGCTTCCTTTCGGAGACCGACACCGCTGGTTTCGCGACTCCGGCATATGGAAGACGATCCTGAGCAACTGGTTCGCTACCAACAACTTTAGCGCCAACAGCGGGAGAGTTTTCACCGCGCGAGTTTTAGGCAACCAGATCAACAACAGCGGCAGCTCTTCCCAGGCCAGCGAGAGAGCCAGCAGCACCGGCAAGGCCATCAGCCTTCCTTCCTCGAAGCGCAGCTCATTGGAGTGGTTCAACACCGCAGCCTTTCGACTGCCCGAGTCGGGAAGGTTTGGCGACACTGGTCGCAACACGATTGAGGGACCCGGGTCTTGGACACTGGACTTGAACCTGGCCCGATCCATTCGCCTGAAAAACGAGGGACAGCGTATTCTGATCGTGATGACCTCGTCGAACTTGTTCAACCACGTCAATTTCACCGGGCTGGACACAGTGGTCAACTCCAGGGGATTCGGGCAGGTGATTTCCGTTGGGCAGACCCGGCGAATTCAGTTCAGCTTTCGGTTCATGTTTTGAGCGCCTATGCCGTGCGCCTTGGTGGAACGTCGATGAGAATCGCACTAGGAGTCTGCGCCGTGCTTCTAGTATGTGTGCCCACACAGGCTCAGGAGCCCCAGGTAGGTTTCAAAGTATCCGCCAATCTAATCCTGGTAGATGTCCGGATCATGGATTCCGATGGCCGCCCCGTGAAAGGTCTAACCCGCGACGATTTCACACTCCTGGAAGAAGGGCAGGTCCAGACAATCGATCATTTCCAGGAGATCTCGATTCCCTTGACCTCATCCCGAGTCGAAATAGATCGGCCCAGTCAGCCTCCCCTCTCCCATTCACCTGGTTCCGAATTCGACCAACCGATGGCTCCGGAAAAGAGACTGCTGATTCTTTTCTTCAACTTTTCCTCTGCAGATCTGCAGGATGCAGAAATGATGAAGAAGGCCGCTCATGAGTTCCTGCGCGAACAGTTCGACCCATCCGACTCGATCGCCGTCCTGGCCTTCGACAATGGGCTGGAAATGCTCACCGACTTCACCTCGGATAGAGTCGTCCTCAGCCGGGCTATCGGAAGACTGACCAGCGGCGAGCAGGGGATAGACGTGTCCCTCCCCGAAGACGATTCCGGTGAAGCTGCCTCAGATGGCGGATTCATCGCCGATGAAACCGAGTTCGCCCTGTTTGAGACCAACCAACAGTTGAGCGCGATCGAGGCGGTGGCGGATGCCTTCCGGGACGTTTCCGGGCGCAAGGCCCTGATCTACTTCTCCTCCGGATTCAGCAGCCGCGGTATCGAGAACGACGACCAGATGCGCTGGACGACAGATTTGTGCAATCGATCTAACATCAGCATCTATGCGGTCGACTCCAGAGGCCTGGTCGCACTCTCTCCAGGAGGGGGCGCTCATCGGGGAGGAGGGGGAGGAACTGGAATCTACAGCGGAAGGGCAGATCTGAACCAGATGGCCAGTCTGGTCCAGTCTCGGAAGACCCTCCATGCACTAGCTGCCGATACGGGCGGAGCCTCTCTGATGGACGACAACGATCTCTCCCAGATCTTTAGAATGGCCCGAGAGGATTCCAGCCACTACTATCTGATCGGCTACTACACTCCGGCCCCCCCGGCTGACGGACGGTTCCGAAAGGTGGAGATCCGCACCCGAATCAGCTACTCCAATGTGGCCTATCGAAGGGGCTACTACGCCGACAAACCCTACCGAAACCTCACTCCTCCAGAGAGGGAGTTCAAACTGCTTCAAACCGTCATGAATGATGCATCGGTTTCGGACTTCCCCCTGGAGATTTCTGCCGAATACTTTCCTGACTCATCCGGCCGCTATCAGATTCCCATCTTGCTGGCGTTCAATCACTGGCAGTTGAAGGTACTGTCAGGGGCAGATGTACTCAATCTGGAAATCATCATGCTGGCTCGGGATCCGCTGGAGCAAACGCAAGGGGGTATCAGGGATACGGTGGAAATCCGCCCCCAGAAAGGCCAAGAATCGGACACTCGCTTCGTGTATCAGAATCTGCTGGTCCTGGATCCTGGTGAGTATCGACTGACGGCCTTTGTCAGGGACAACCGAACCGGCCTCATGTCTCGAGTCTTTAGGGAACTGAAACTCCCTCCGCTAGGCAGATTCAGACCCAGTTCACTGGTTTTGGCAGCCGGCTGGAAGGAGCCGGATTCTCAGACGGGGTACCGTATCAAGAAGGGCAAGCATGTCACGATCGTGAAGAATCCCCTGGAGATACGAGACCGCGTCCTGATCCCTCGGGTCAACGGAGAGTTCACTCAGCTGGAAACCCTGTATCTTCACGGCAAGGTTACGGTCGAGAAGGCTCAAACTGGGACCTACCGGATTGTCCTCCTCAATCAGGGAGAAGAGAGAATCTTCGAAGGGCCATGGACCAGCTTCACGCCGGGTAATACCGATCCCACAAGCATCAATGCTCGACTCCCGCTAAAGCAATTGACTCATGGGAACTATCAAATGGTGGTCGAGGTCCGGCTCGGAGATGAAAAAACCCATCTTCTTGTCAGAAAATTCACCATTGTCCCTGCCGGAGCCTAGGAGCCTGCGCGGTAGAAACTGATCTTCCGCTTTCTCGCTACGATCATTTCTACCGCGCAGACTCCTAGCCTGGATTCCTCACCGCCCGTCGTAGCGAGGCGTCGCAAGCGCCGTCCTGGCAAGGCTTGCGACCGAGGCCACCGCAGTCGTACTTTGACATTACGTCGATGAGGCCGACCGAGCGAAACACAGCCAGGGCGGATGATTGCGGCGCCGTAGTAGACTGGCG
>CAUZIZ010000207.1:0-8581 GCA_963579905.1 Acidobacteria bacterium UBA6911
GAATTCCTTTCGAGATTGCCTTGCGCGACAGTCCACAGGCACGACGGACCATACTGACTCCACCATGGCCCAACGCTCTCGCTTCACTGGCGGCCATAATCCGCCGCGTTCGTTCATCCAACAGGGGCCATACAGACCGGAATTTCTCAGTCAATTCGGTCAGCGTATCCATGCACGCGCAGCATAGCATTACAAACTACATATTGATACCTTTATTTATTTACGTGTCCTAGCCCTCGACTTGCTCCGGATGGAAGCGGACACAGAACGCTTTTCGGCTGACTAAGCTGAAACTTCAAGAATACGTCGCACGTCTCCTGTTCTCCGAAGGTGCCGCCAACGGGTGAACTACCGGCGTTACGAAGCCAAGTCCGACAGAGCTGCGAACGACTTGAGCCGTTAGCAACATGAGGCCAGGCTGCGAGGAGAGAGCTGGACAACAGCAAGATCTCCCCTGTCCTACAGACTGAAGCTTTCCCCGAAAGTGATCCAGCGTCCCTGACCCCTGACTCCCCAACCCTGATTGAATCGACTCATCCCAAGGTTGTAGTCTTCCTACTCCTGGCCATCGGCAAACGGTGTGCGTAGGTTTCAGCATGAGAAGCTTGGCAAGGCATTGGTTCGTGATCGTCCTCACAGCGACAGTGGCGGTCGGCCTGCGCTGGCCTCACCACTTCGACTGGCTCATTCGTTGGATGGACCCTGGCTGGAATGTAGCGGCTGTCATGCTTCTCAACGGCCTCGCCCTGGACAGCGGGCAGTTTCTGCGATCCCTTAAGCGTCCGCTACGGGTTCTGACGGCTGTTTTCGGAGGCTATCTGATCGTCGCCTCACTCGGCTACTTCGCATCAATCCTGCTGGCGCCGACCAGCCGTGACTTTGCCCTTGGCCTGCTGGTGATCTCGGCTATGCCCACTACTCTGGCCTCAGCCGCTATCTGGACGCGGCTTGCGGGTGGTAATGAAGCCTTTGCACTGGTGGTCACGATTGCCAGCAACATGCTGAGCTTTGTGGTGGCACCGATGATCCTTTTCGTCACGGTCGGAAGCCTTATCTCTCTGGATCCCTTCGAAATGGTGCCCAAGCTGGTTCTGGTCGTGATTCTCCCGGTGGTTGCAGGTCAGGCCCTCAGCCGGATCGGAGGGGTTAGCAGCCTACTCTCTCGACATAAGGTCGTTCTTTCGGTGCTCTCCCGCTTGCTCACCATACTCATTGTTTTCACGGCTGTAACAGCAGGCGTCAGGGAGGTCGGCGTAGGAGGCGATCACCTGGCGATGTACGCTCTGGGAATCTTGACTGTTGCGGTGATCGCGGTACATGGCGTGGCGGCAGTTCTTTGCTGGGCCCAGGGAAAGGCTCTTGGGTGGGGCCGCTCCGACCGGCTAGCCTTGGTCTTCACCGGCGCTCAGAAGACGCTGCCGGCAGCCCTATATGTTTGTGCCGAGTTTTTCCCGACGTTTTCCTTCGCCACCATCCCCTGCGTCAGCTACCATGTGTTCCAGCTGTTGTTTGATTCATGGCTGGTTGAGATTATCAGGACTCGAAAGCGGAGGGCGAGTGCGACAGAGAGTAACGACTCCTGAAGCCGTCGACATTGTCCCACGGCGGCCGCTGGGTTCGAAGGAGGAAGTATGCCATACATCGTAGGCGAAGCCGTTTACCTGCGCGAATACCGTATAGAAGACCTTGAAGAGATCCACAAATGGCGGACCCTGGATGAAATCTGCTGGTGGACCGCGGCCTATATCTGGCCCGAGTCTCTGGAGGAGACCCGGTCATTCGTTGAAGCACAAATACACAACACCGACCCTGAAAACCGGAAGTTCGTGATCTGCAGGAAACAAGATGACTGTTATGTCGGACATATCGGATACGAGCACCTCGATCTGCGGAGAAGGAACACGGAATTGGGAATCGTCATCGGCCAGCCCCAGTCTCTCTCGAAAGGAATGGGAACCGAGGCGATCGGACTTTTCTTGAAGATTTGCTTCGAAGAGTTGGCACTGCATCGGGTGGGCCTACGAGTCCTGCGTTCCAACCACCGGGGCATTCGCTGTTATGAGAAGTGCGGTTTTCGTGAGGAGGGGGCTTTGCGAGACTGGCACTTCTCCCGGGGAAGCTGGCATGATTTGGTCCTGATGGGCATCCTCGAGGAGGAGTACCATACCTCTCTTGAGGGGGATTCGAGCGCTGCGGCAGAGGAGCATCCGTGATGAACAGTTCACCAAGACTCGAAGACCACCTGGAGCAGATTGCAAGAATGGAACCGCGGGTCAGCGCCCTGGTTGGTTGGGACGAAGCAAGGGCACGTCGGAATCTGGAAAGGGCTTCGCCGGGCCCTCTCAGCGGTTGGGCCCTCGGAGTCAAGGACATCATCGATGTGGCGGGCCAGCCGACCCGCTGCAACGCCGATTTTGTTCCTGCCGAAGCGGTGTCCAGCAACGCCGATGTTGTCGAGCGCTTTCTTGATTTGGGAGCCTTCGTCCTCAGCAAGACGGTTACTACGACCTTTGCCTATCTGGACCCTGGACCTACTCGCAACCCCTGGAACCTAGATCACACTCCCGGTGGATCCAGCAGTGGTTCGGCGGCGGCCGTGGCCTGCGGTATGGCACGCGTCTCCATTGGCAGCCAGACGGTTGCTTCCGTCAACCGACCTGCCAGCTTTTGTGGGGTCGTGGGTTTCAAGCCGACCTATGACCGCCTCTCCACTCAAGGGGTATTTCCGTTTTCACCAAGTGTAGATACCTTGGGATTTTTTACGCTTTGCGTCGAGGATATGCAGCAGGTCTTTTCAGCTCTCGAAGGAGAGCCCGTTCCAGCGCCACCCTCCAAAGTCCGAGTGGGTTTTGTCGAGGATCTATTTACCAACCCGCCTGAGGACGAAATGCAGGATGCTCTGGAGGAGCTTTATGAGAAGCTGGCTGCTGCGGGTTTTCAGGCCAGGCGCTGTTGCTTGCCTGCCATGACAGCAGAGGCCTACGCTAACCATACCTCGCTGATTTCGGCCGAGGTGGTGACCTCGCATCGAGAGTTCTATGCGCGCTATGGTGAGGCCTATCCGCGGAAGCTGCGGAAACTGATCATGAATGGGATGCGAGTCTCGGCTGACGAGCTTGCCCGGATAGATTCCTGCCGGGTGCGCCTCAGGCGGGCAATCGATGAACTGTTCGCTGACTTCGATGTGCTGGTGACGCCTTCTGCAGCCGGACCCGCGCCAGTCGGAATCGATACTACCGGCGATCCGCGTTTCAGTCTGATCTGGACGCACACCGGGTATCCGACGGTAACCCTTCCGCTCCGTCTATCCCAGCTAGGCTTGCCGCTTGGAGTCCAACTGGCTGGACCGATGCTGCAGGGCGGGGCTCTCCTGGCAGCGGCTAGCAGTATTAAGTCGGTCATTGACTTCGATCAGTTGGTCTCTTGAAGAGGATTTGGGACGTTTCAGCATGCGGGTTGAGGCCGTACTATTCGATTTCGATGGCACCCTGACCCGACCAGATTCCCTGGATTTTCTCAGCTTTAGAAAATCGATCGGATGCCCGGCAGATCAGTTCATCCTGGAGTTCATTCAGGAGGCACTGTCTCCTCCTGAGAAGCGAAGGGTACTCGACCAGCTCGACCAATTCGAGTTTGAAGCAGCCTCCAGATCGGAGCCCAACTCCGGGGCGGAGGATCTGATCCTCTATTTGAGGGCCCAGAACATCCCTCTGGGGATCATCAGCCGCAACAGTCGCCGATCAATTCAACGAGCGCTGCAGAACTTCAAGCGGATCAGGGAGAGCCACTTCGAGGTTTACATTTCTCGAGACGACGAAGTGGAGCCAAAGCCCAGTCCTGCGGGCGTTCTGTTGGCAGCCGAGAAAATGGAAGTGCGGGTCGACCACATGCTGGTAGTCGGCGACTTCATCCTGGATATTGATGCCGGAAGCCGGGCGGGTGCCCCGACCGTCCTGCTCACGAACGGAGGAGATGGAGCTGCTCCAAGCAGGCCTGCTCCGGACCATGTCATCAACCAACTATCCGAACTGAAGGACCTGGTTCGCTATCTTCTTCCTTTGCCTGCAGGGAAGTTACCCAACGATTTCCTGGATCGGTTTCTCCAGGAGTATTCCCTCGATGATCCGACTCTACTGGTCGCTCCTGGAATGGGTGAGGACACGGCCGCCGTGATGCCACCGGCGAACGAAGAGGTGATCGTTCTCAAGTCCGATCCCATTACCTTCGCCGAGGATCGTCTCGGCTACTACACCCTGGCCATCAACGCCAACGACATCGCCACTTCCGGGGCTACTCCCCGTTGGCTGCTGACGACCCTTCTTTTCCCGGTCGGTTCAACAGCAGCCCAGATTCACGCCCTGATCCGGGAGCTGCAGCAGGTGTCCAGGGAGTTTGGAATCTCACTTTGCGGAGGTCACACCGAGATCACCGAAGCGGTCAACAAGCCGATTGTCGTAGGCCAGATGGTGGGCACCGTAGAGAAGGAGCGCTTGATCGATAAGCGGAGGATGGAAAAGGGAGATCAGATCCTCTTTACAAAAGGAGTGGCTGTGGAAGGCACTTCCGTTCTAGCGCGTGAGTGTGCAGAGGAGTTGCTAGGCCTGGGAATGACCCAATCGGAAATCCAAAGGTGCCAGGAGTTTCTCTTCGATCCTGGGATCAGCATTCTGGCGGAAGCGCAGATCGTCGCTCGCAGCGCTTCAGCAATGCACGACGTGACCGAAGGAGGACTGGCAACAGCTCTGCAAGAACTCAGCGTGGGGGGGGGCAATCGGCTTCGAATAGACGTGGAACGGATTCCCGTTTTCAAGGAGACGGAGAGGATCTGTAGGCTTCTGGGTATCCATCCTTTCGGCCTGATTGGTTCCGGGAGCCTGCTTCTTACCTGCAGTCCAGGATCTTCCCAGTCGCTTCTCGAAAGTATGCGAGAGGCAGGAATTTCTGCGGTCTGCATTGGTGAGGTGTTGGAGGAAGGGGCTGGAGTTGAGGCCGTCGACGGCTCGGGTAGCCTCGTCGAATGGCCCGATTTCGAGGCGGACGAGCTGGGACGTGCCTTTGAAAAGATCAAAGTCCTTTCGGTGGGCCTATGACCGAACGCCCATCAGTCCTGTTTGCAGGTGGGTGTTTCGAGTCTGGAGGTACGACCAGTGGCAGACGCTGAGGATGTTCTCATTATTGGCGGCGGGGTCATCGGTGTCTGCTCGGCATATTACCTGCAACAGCAAGGGGCGCGGGTTACGCTCGTAGAAAAGCAGGACATCTGCGCCGGAAGTTCGTATGGCAACTCGGGACTGGTCGTTCCCAGTCACTCCGTACCCTTGACGGCTCCTGGGGTGCTGGGTCAGGGACTCAGGTGGATGCTGGACCCGGTGAGCCCTCTCTACATCAAGCCTCGGCTCGACAGGGAGCTTCTGAGGTGGCTGCGCAGGTTTCGTGCCGCCTGCAGGGAAGCACCGATGCGGCGTGCCATTCCGACTCTTCTAGAACTCCAGAGCGGAAGCCTTGAGCTGTATCAGGGATTGGCTGCCCGCGAGGATCTCAATTTCGGTTTTCGGCGGAAGGGTTGGCTTCAGATTTTCAAGGACGAGTCCGCCCGGAAGAAGGGGGTCAAGGAGGCTGAGCTGTTAGAGGAGTTCGGTTTGCACCCTGAGGTGTTGAACGCGGCCGAAGTTCATGCCCTAGAGCCCAACCTGCTCCCCTCGGTCGTCGGGGGAGTGAACTATCCCGAAGATGCCCAGCTGATCCCAGATCGCTTTGTGAAGCAACTAGCGAGCATAGTCGAGCATCAGGGGGCCACGCTGAAGACCTCAACCGAAGTGCTCGGGTTGGAAACCTCGGGTGGGAGGATTTCGACAGTTGTGACGACCCGAGGTAACTATCGTCCAGATCATGTGGTCCTGGCGGCCGGAGCCTGGTCGCCAGTATTGGTGCGCGAATTGGGTCTGAGGATACCAATCCAGGCGGCCAAGGGCTACAGCGTGACGATCAAGGCTCCGTCTACGTGCCCCGGACGTCCCTTGATGCTTTTCGAGAAAAAGATCGCGGCCACGCCCATGGGCGAGATGCTTCGATTTGGTGGAACCCTGGAGCTAGCAGGTCTAGACCTGACGATCAATCGTCTTCGGGTAGACGCCATCACCCGATCTGCTCGCGAGTATCTGCCTGGTCTGGACAACATGGAACTTATCGAAATCTGGCGCGGCCTCAGGCCCGCTACGCCGGACGGAGTTCCCATCATTGGACGTACCCGTCAGCTGGAAAACCTGATCGTAGCGAGCGGGCACGGAATGATCGGTATGTCCCTGGGACCCATGACGGGGAAGCTGGTCTCACAGATCGTCTCCGACCAGCAGCCGGTTGTCGATCTGACACCGCTGAGGCTGGAGCGCTTCGACTAAAAATCGGTCTGAACGGCTGAACGGCTGAACGGCTGAACGGCTGAACGGCTGAACGGCTGAACGTCTGAACGTCTGAACGTCTCAGGTCGCAGATTGCTGGGACAGAACACAGCGGCGCACGGGGTCTAACCCTGGGGCTAACTGCCAGCAATCCCAAACCAAGTCCGTCAGAGCCGCGAACGACTTGATCCGCTAGCAACATGAGGCCAAGTTCCGAGGAGAGAGCTGGACTACGGTACAATCTCCCCCGTCCTCAACCTGAAGTTTTCTCCAGAATGATCCAGCGCGGCTGGGGGCATTACTGACCATAGACTTGCCCATTCCTTGATCCGCTACCCGAGGTCGGATAGACTCCTTTTTTTTTAAAAAACAGGAGCTGACTATGTCGATCGTATTGATCACTCCCAGCACCATGGCAAACCAACCCGACCGCCCCTACGTGAAGATGCTGGAGGAGGCAGGTTTTGAGGTCCGCTATCCGACCAATCCCGAGCTGGTAACAGGCCTGTGCAGTGACGAAGAGACCGTGAGCGCACTAGACGGAATCTCGGCCATCATTGCGGGGGGAGAGCATTTCAATGCCAACGTTCTTTCGTCATTGCCGGAAATGCGGGTCATCGCTCGAGCGGGAGTCGGATTCGACCGAGTCGACGTGCCCGCTGCGACCGAGCGCTCCATCGCGGTAACCATCACCCCTACCGCCAATCACGAAGCGGTGGCCGAGCAGGCCCTTACCCTACTTCTTGCGGTTGCCAAGGGCATTGTGTGGAGGGACGCCGCCGTCCGTCGGGGGGAGTGGCCCAAGGAACCTCTGAAACCGGTGCGCCGAAGGACCCTGGGGATCGTGGGACTGGGCCGCATCGGCCGAAGCATGGCCCTTCGGGCGGCCGGCGTGGGTATGAACGTCATCGCCACGGAAGTGTATCCCGATCTGGAATTCGTCCGAGCCCACAACATCGAGCTGGTCGATTTGGACTCACTTCTGGCTCATTCTGATTATGTGACGCTTCACTGTCCCCTGAACGAGGAGACCTTTCACCTGTTCGATCGCAAGGCGTTTGCGAAGATGAAGCGCGGAGCCGTTCTGATCAACACCGCTCGAGGTCCGCTAGTGGTTGAATCCGATCTGCACGATGCACTCGAGTCTGGTCAACTAGGTGCTGCGGGCCTGGACGTTTTCGAGCAGGAGCCCCCCGATCCACAGAATCCCCTCTTCGAGCTGAGCAACGTAGTGCTTTCTCCCCACGCCGCCGGCGGAGATGATGATTCAGTCGAGAGTATGGCCACCGAATCCGCTGAAAATATAATCCAGCTCTACCGCGGGCAATGGCCCGAGGGAGCGGTGGTCAACGACGAACTCAAGTCGCGCTGGAAGTGGTGAGTTTTTGAGGAAAGCTCCAAGATACAAGGTGCAAGATACAAACAAATCTCAAGCTCCCAGCACCAATCTAAAAGAACCGATTCCCGAGTATCTCGCGGCCTTTCTTTAGATTTGATGCTTGGGATTTAGGATTTGTTTGTATCTTGTATCACTACTGTCCGGTTTAAAGTCAAATGATATCAATCAGTTAGCGATGTGGCCTACCTACCTTTTCGAGTTCAAACGTCTAAGTGATTGAAAAAAGGGGACTTTTGCAAACGGAGTCCTGCTGACGCTTGGAAAGGTTCTGGCGTAGTTGCGGACACCGAACCGCTTCCAAAGAGGTGACTCCTGAAGGGATTCCGTCCTCCAGCCCAGGGTTTCCGAACCCTGGGTAAGGAGAAGAAAATCAGAAACCAACCCTGAAAGGGTTGAGGAAACAAGCGTTCCGAAACCCCTACAGGGTTGAAATAAAAGGGGATGTCCGTTACCCAGGGTTCGGAAACCCTCGGCTGAAATCCGCAATCCCGTTGGGATTGAACTCGCTGGTTGTCTTGACAACGGCCACTTCCCGTCCTTTTGAAGACCCGGCACCAGGCACCCTGTTCCGGATCTGAGAAATCGTAAATGAATAAAGGTAGCATGTGACCATTGAGGGGAGCTAGGTTCTATCACATAGTTCCATTCGCCATGGAAGGGGTTGGGCCGCATCTTGATTCGCTTCATTTCTTCATTGGAGACTTGGCGTCCAGTGGGATACTTGCGGCGATCGAGCCGGCACGTCACTTTGAGTCCTTTAGCTGTCGTTGTCTTCGCGATGAGT
>CAUZIZ010000208.1:0-8575 GCA_963579905.1 Acidobacteria bacterium UBA6911
CTTCTCTTGGAAGGCAGTGTGTGGCTGAAACGAAGAGCGGCTACCTGACCGGAGATCAAGGAGCGCCAAGGGCCGCGAGAGCTGGGGTGAGATGTGTCTAAAAACGTCGACAGAGGGAGTAGAATAGCTCCTCATAAGCGATCGGCGGGCAGTACCGCAACAGCCGAGCCTAGTTCTGAGTGGCTTGATGCAAAAACTTAGAATTTGGGCCTCCAAAATGACTCCTAGGAGCCGGGAAACGGTCCTGTTTTCGAAATTGCGCCTATTTTGGGACTAGGTGTGTCCATTCGAAAGTCAAGAGATATGACGGAAGAGCACAGGCTAGCCTCCAATCCTTCGAGTCAAGGCCCACTGAGCGAGCTCTGGTCCATCGCCTGGCCCACTGTGCTGACCATGACCAGTTACACAGTGATGCAGTTCGTCGACAAACTCATGGTCGGACAGGTGGGTCCTCTCGAAGTAGCCGCACAGGGAAACGGAGGAGTCTGGGCCTTCAGCCTCATCGCATTCGTGCTGGGTCTGCTTACGGTGGTCAACACCTACGTCAGCCAGAACCTGGGTGCCGGACAACCCGAAAAGGGACCCGACTATGCCTGGGCTGCGATCTGGCTCTGCCTGGGAATCTGGTTTCTGTTTTTTCTCCCCTACGCGGCCCTGATGGGGAACATTTTCGATCTGGTCCACGACGCCCAGCTGGATCGTTTGAAACAGTTGTTGGCGGCGGCCTCAGGCTCAGAACTGCTGCGCGCCAGGGCAGAGGAAGCTAGGCTCTACAAACTCATCCTGCTCGAAACCCAGTACGCCCGAATTCTGTTGATAGGAGCGTTGGTCCTGATGATCGGACGCGCCATTCACCACTTCTTCTTCGGCCTCGGTCGCCCCAAAGTAGTCACGGTCTCTGCCATCTGCGGGAATCTCACCAATGTCCTTGTCAACTACGTACTCATCTTCGGGGATCTGGGAATACCCGCTTTGGGGCTCCCTGGTGTTCCCGGAGTGGCTCCGCTGGGTCTGGTAGGAGCGGCCCTTGGGACTATTGCAGGCACTTTTGTCGAAGCCGTTATCCCGCTGGTAATCTTTCTGGGATCCTCCCTGAACCAGGAACTCAATTCCCGGGCTCGATGGAGACCCCAGCTTGGCCCGATCAGGGATCTGATCAAGATTGGCTTTCCGGCAGCGGTGCAGACGGGAAACGAGATCCTCTGCTGGTCGATCTTCATGAGCCGTCTGATGGGCGTTTTTGGGACCTATCATCAGGCTGCGGGTTGGATCGCCGTGACCTATATGCACCTGAGCTTCATGCCCGCGATCGGACTCTCCGTAGCGGTGACCACGCTAGTGGGGAAGTACGTGGGTGCAGGCCGGCCGGATGCCGCCATCGCCAGAGCGCGCTTGGGACTCATCATGGCCGTGATCTACATGACGGTTTGCGGCTTGTTCTTCCTCCTCTTCCGATATGAGCTGGTGGAAGTGTTCGTCGGAGGTCAGGATCTGAGCAGTAGGGATGCGGAACAGATCCTCCAGATTGGTGCCACCCTGATGATCTGTGGCGCTTTCTTTCAGGCTTTCGATGCCTTTGGCATCATCTACACAGGCGCCCTGCGGGGTGCCGGAGATACCATTTGGCCTGGGATTGTCACCGTCATCTACAGCTGGGGCTTCATCCTAGGAGGAGGATGGTTCATGGTCACCTATTTCCCCGAACTCGAGTCGGCGGGCCCCTGGATCGCCGCTTGGGTCTACATTCTCTTTTTCGGCCTGACCATGGCCTGGCGCTTCGAGTCTGGAGGCTGGCGCAGCTTGAATCTGTTGGAGTCGATACAGCGCCCCGCTGCCAGGATAGCTCCAGTGGGCCCAGGTCTGCCCGAATCAGAGCCGGAGGCTACGGTCAGGGATATCGCCCAGGAACTGAGCGAAGGTAGGGGAACGTGAGCAGTGGGATAGTGAGCAGTAGTGGAGTGAGCAGTGTGATCAGTGGGTATTTGGTTGCAAACTCTGGCTGTTATCTGAGCACCGACAGACCTGCTCACTTCTCACTCCTCACTGTTTTTGGTCAGATCCAGCGCTCAGCTTCGAGGAAACGACACACCCTCTCCATCGCCGGTTCCAGCACTGAAGGGTCGGCCGCACAGCAGATTCGGAAAGAACCCTCCCCACCGTTCCCGAAGGCACAGCCAGGAGCCACTGCCACCCTGTATTCCTGGAGCAGAGAGAGGGCGAAAGCGAACGAATCCTTCATTTCCTCTACCGCGGGAAACACATAAAATGCCCCTTCCGGTTTCATGACCGAGATGGATGGGATTGCAGCCAGCGCCTCGAAACAGAAGCTGACTCGTTCTTCGAATGCCTCCACCATGGAAGCGACCTCTTTCTCACCCTGCCTCAAGGCAACCTCGCCGGCTCGCTGCAGCATTGAAGGGGCATGGGACACGATGAATTCGTTCAACTCAGTCGCTTTGCCTATCAGATCCCTCCGTGCCACCAGCCATCCCAAGCGCCAACCCGTCATACAGTAAGTCTTGGAGAAGGATTGGGTGACGATGACGGGGTCTGTCCGGGAACAGATTCTCAGAATCGAGGGGGCAGGCCCATCACCGTAGTAGAGGCGCTCGTAAACCTCATCGGCGAGCAACCACAGGCGGTGTCTCCTACAAAACTCCAGGAGCTTCCGTTGGTCTTCAGGGCTTGCTACCCACCCCAGGGGATTAGAGGGAGAGGTATAGATCAGCAGACGGGTTCTCGCCGTAACTGCCCGATCCAGGGCCTCGAAGTCAATCGCGAACCGTTTCTCGCCTCGGAGAAACGGGATCTCCCTCTGGATGCCTCCGAAGAGGCTGACAATTGCCGAGGCGTTGGGCCAGTTCGGAGTCAGCACGATGACCTCGTCACCCGGATCGATCGCGCAGCGGATGCCGACATTCAGTGCCTGGACTCCAGAAGCCGAGACCAAAATTTCGGAGTCAGGATCCAGCTGGATTTGATGGAGCTCGACACACTTCTCAGCGAGAGCTTCCCGCAGTCCCGGGAGGCCCGCGTTTTCGGTGTAGAAAGTGTATCCTTCCTTCATTGCCTGAGCAGCCGCATCTTTGATGTACTGCGGTGTTGGCATGTTCGATTCCCCAAACTGGAGTTTCAGAACACCTTCCATGCCAAATGCGATATCGGCAATCTCCCGGATTCGAGAGGGCTTAACTCTTTGGAGACTGGGGGCTAACAGAGTATTTTCCATGGTGAGCTGTTGATCGTATCACGGCCGGGGGACCGGACCTGGGGACCCGCGTTAGCGGGGTCCGGTATCAACGCTCTCGAGACGCTCCTCAGGGAAAGATCGAAAAGGAATAGTGAGTCGTAGCGGCGAGCGGCCGGGTGTTTTTCAGGTATCGGATGCCTGCAAACGACTGGGACTCAGAGCCGGCTCCATTGTTTTCAAGGGCGTAGGAATAGGGCCCTCTGCACCCGAATTAAAGCACCTCATCGACCGCGAAATCCTGGAGATAAAAGACCGATTCGCCTCCCCGGCAGCCCTGCGATCGACCCCTGAGATTGTCAGGCTCCACTCCCTCTTTCGCGCGGTCGGCGTCAATCCCCGAAGGGTACAGCCGGCCTGTGAACGGCTCATCCAGATGGCGCTGAAGCGAGGTCGCCTGGCTCAGATCAACAATCTGGTAGATGCCTATAACTTGATGAGCGCGCGTTCAATATGCTCGTTGGGGGCACATGACCTGGACAAGCTCGCGCCGCCAATCCAGCTCCGACTGCTGCAGGGCAGCGAGGAATTCATCCCCATGGGAAGCCACCATGAGGAAGCGTGTGCGGTCGGAGAGTTCGCCTACGTAGACTCTGCGAGTCGTGTGATCTGCCGGCTGGATGTGCGGCAAGCTGAGTTCAGCAGGATCACCTCCGAATCTGACAGGGTACTGCTGATCATCGGAGCCACCACAGCCCTGAGCTTTTCTCAACTGGAAGTCCTCTTCTCCCAAACGACGGATCTGATCACGAAATATTGCGGCGGGACAGTCGAAACAGTCCATTTCCCCCGGGAGCAATGAACCTGAGCCGTCGAGTCAAAGACCGTCTCCTCCGATTGACGGCTGTCATGTTCTTCCTCCTGTTACTGGAGGTAGCTGGCTATCTGTTCCTCTCTATCCAACAGAAGCGCCAACCGCGCCTGTTTCACCTCGACATCAATGAGTACTTGGCAGGCATCTCAGACGAAACTCTCCGAGTCTCGGCCGAGCTTGCGAGAAAAGGCAACTTCTATTTACCCGATCCGAAGCTGGGATGGCTTCGCCGAGAGAGTTCGCAGCTCAGCTTTCCCAACGGCACCACCATCAGCACCGATTCTCTCGGCTCGCGGAGAATCCCGGGGGGATCGGGTCCAGCTACCATCTCCAGTTTCGGTAACAGCTTCACCGAAGGCCTCGAGGTTGACGACGGAGAGACTTGGCAGGCCTACATCGCAAGATCCACGGGTAGGGCGGTGCTCAACTTCGGAGTCTCTGGCTATGGGCCCGACCAGGCGCTGTTGGGACTGGAAGCCAGGTTGGGCGCCGGGATCCGAACGCAGATTGTGATACTGGCCATGGTCAACGAAAACATGAATCGAATCATGAACGATTTTCGACTCTTCTATACCTACCCAGTCGTCGACATGTTCCTTGCCTTCAAGCCAATGTTCGTCGAGGAAAATGACAGCCACAAACTGATGAACTTCGGACCCTCTGACTTGACGAATCGTGACCAGCTGCGAGCGGCGATGGTGGAGGCAAGTCGCTACGACGCATTCTACGCAGACCGAACCGAGAGGCTGTCCTTTCCACACACGGTCAACGGGCTGCGCTTCCTCCTGCGCCACGGCGTAAGCCCAACCGTCGCCTGGCCAGGAAACTCTGAGGCTGCCAAGCGCCGTATGAGCCATATCCTGTCCCGCTTTCTCCAGAATGCTCGCCGCTATGATTTCAAGCCGGTCTTTCTGCTGCTGCCAGAGAACACGCAAGAGCTTCGCCAAAGAAAGGGAAGTGATCACCCCTTCCTGAAATCACTCGTCGAGAACCCTGAACTGGACGGACTGACCTACATCGACGTCGTCAAAGCCCTCTCAGGAGACAATCGCAACACCTATGTTCCAGACTTCGATTTCAACAGGTACAACCGAGTAACGCATCCATCACCCTACGGCAACCAGGCTATCGCGGCAGTTCTCGTCCATACTCTAGAGTCAGTGAGCAGTGAGCAGTGAGCAGTGAGCAGTGAGCAGTGAGCAGTGAGCAGTGAGCAGTATGGGAAGCAGCCGCAGCCAACAGCGAGATCTCTACTAACCCCAACCAAAGCTTCTTCTCTATCAATTTGCGCGTCCTGAAGAAAACCCAGGCTAGTCTTCGGGCGATAGGACAACAATCAGTTCCCCTGAGAAAACCCGTGGAGTACAGCGAATCATCACGAGCACCCCTTCCTCAGGGCTATGGACTTCCTCGAGCATCCTTCCCTCGGCACTCCGCAGGACTCCAAGCAGATCGCCTTTGCGAACCTTGGCTCCGAGTTCCAGAGCGGTGAAAAAGAGTCCTCCCTGACTCGCCTTCATGGCCACATCAACATCGCCAGAGCCGTGAAGGCGAAGGGGCTGATAGGACTTCGGCAATCCGGCCTGAGGCAACTCAGCAATCTCTAGAAACTTGAGAAGGTTGGCAAGCCCCTGGGCATAACAGTCCACGTCCTGAGGCCGTGCCTGACCTCCCCCATAGCCTTCGGTATAGAGCGAGGGTATCCCTGCATCCAGAGTAGCGGTGAGCGTTCGTCCTGGCGAGACAGTGGGATGTGCCCAGATCACCGGCGCTCCAAAGCACTCGGCGGCGGGAGCGGCGATGCTCGCCTGGTCACCCTCGGTGACGTAGCCGCACAAGGTAAGCATGTGGTAATTCCGGCCCCCACTATGCAAGTCAATGTAGAGGTCGGCATGGCGCATGACGCGATCGAGAAGCGTTGCAGCTAGTCGCTCACTGATGCTCCCCTGAGACGACCCGGGAAAGGTTCTGGCCATGTTGAGCCCGTCCCACGGGTCGGCGCGTGTACCCATCCAGAAAGCGGGAAACGTCGCTATCGGAACCGCCACGAAGGTGCCGCGCATGTGGGCCGGATCCAGGGAGTCGAATATCCTGAAGATGGCTTCCATTCCCTCGTATTCGTCACCATGGATGCCCGCAGTGGTAACCAACACGCTGCCATCTTCAGCGCCTCGCGCCGCCAAGACTGGAATCTTTAGAACCCCACCTCGAAAGTACTTTGCGATCTCATCCCTGATGCTCTGAAGGGACACTGTGTTGTGGCAGGTAAGAAAGACCTGCTCCACCATGTCCTGTGTCTCTTCGACACTGAGCGAGAGCTGCCAGATGCCTTGGCTGGATGGGACGAGGCTTTCGAGATGGAATTCCTGTAATTCATTCATTGGTTCAGCTTAACTTAAACTCCAAGATTTCTCTAAGATACAAGATACAAACAAGTTCCAAATCTCAAGTACCAAACGAAGAGGAGGGGGACAGATTCAGGCTCAGATTTACTCAGACTCACCGAATGTAGAGATCCGAACGTGGGCCGAATCACCCAAGCTCCGCGGTACTACCCGGGTCTCCTGGTCTCCTTGAGAGTTGGTGCTTGTATCTTGTGCCTTGGGGTTTCTCGTCTCTAAGTTGACGCTTCTGGTCAACTTGCCCATCATCGGGGCTATTTTCAAGTATTGTCCAATGAATCGAACCCTCACCGTTATTCTTCTCCTGCTGGGTGTCTCCGGCCTCCAGGCTAGTGGCTTGGCAACGGGAGAGACAGCTGAGGCCGTTAGTTATTCCCGTCAGATCATGCCGATGATTCAGCGCCAATGCCAGGGGTGTCATCAGCCTGCCGTGAAACAGGGTGGATTGATCTGAGCCACTATGAGGGGTTCCAAGCGGGCGGCAAGAGCGGTCCTGCCTTCATCCCCAGCCAGATGCCTGGATTGAAGAAGGCTCCGTTCTATCCCTGGCCCTACCATGAGGCGCTAAGGTTGGATGAGGCGATGAACGAGCTAACACTGCTGCCCACAGGTGTCTACGGCAACCCTCTGCTAAAGCAGCATGGGGCGCCGGTGCGTCTGTTAGCCCCTGGAAATAAGGCTACAAGAATCCCAAGTCCATCACCAAGATCGAGTTGCTCACCGAAGAACCCAGTACCTTCTGGCAGGTGCAGTCACACGAATACGGGTTCATATCCAACGTCAACCCCTACATTCCCCATCCTCGCTTGAGTCAGGCGATTTCCTACTGGTTGGACACCGAAGAGAGATTAGTCACTCCCATCTTCAACGGCTATGAAAAGTACGTCGCTCAGCTCCATCCCGGTGAGCCACGTACCCTGCAGCGCCCCCTTCGTCAAGGCCAGAAAGCCCGCTAGAGTTTTTGTGTAGCTTCGGCCTGGAGCCCAAAGCTGGCAAGAGCCGGCCAGAAAGCCAGGGCTAACGTATAGGGTAGGGATCGTTGTCTTCCAGTTCTGAACATGGAGGTGAGAATTGAAGAATTTGTTAGCCCTCATCGTAGTAATCAATCTCTGCTGTTCTTCTGCAGTTGCCGGGGACAGCCAGACTAGACAGGGCAAAAGGGGGCCGGCCGAATATGACGGGATTGTACTGGGCCAATTCCTCGAGCTTGCGACAGTCCCAATGTCAACTTCCGTTCCCCAACCTGGATTCCCGCGATCTCCAGCGCCTCCCGTGTTTCATGTCAGCAAACAGGGAATCGCAATGGTCGCCATCGGTGGTGGATTATTGGTTCTGGGGATGGCTATGGTGGCGAATTCGGGCCCAGATCCAGTGCCTTTTCATCTTGACAATGGGCGAAGCAAGGCCCGGCTCTATGGTGGTGGTATTCTGGCCGGGATTGGAGCGAAGATGCTTTGGAACGGCCTGTACAAATTAAAGTAGGCGAAGGCTTCAAGTGGGCCCCGCTGCCTGACTAGGGTGTCTCAAAAGTTCGTTCTAGAGTCCGGACAGGGCCCCTGCTGGTCAATAGACAGCGTTGAGTCAGAAAGGCTGCTCTGTACGTTTCCAGCGTCCTAGAGATCGAGGTCAATCCTGAAGGGATTGTGTCTTCCAGCCCAGGGTTTCCGAACCCTGAGTTGTCGATTCTCTCTCCCAGGAATCCACCCTGAAAGGGTTGTGGGAACAAAGGGTATATTCCGGGCACATAGGCAACAGTTTCTCCCAGGCACATAGGTTACAAGAGGAGTCATGTCATGGAAAGAGACGTATGTAATGGGCGAAGGAGTGAAACTGATGACCGAACATCTGGAGGGGGACTAAGGAATTACGGAGTTATCGCAGGCCTATGGGGTGAGTCGGAAGACGGCGTACAAGTGGATTGGGCGTTACGAAAAAGAAGGGTGGTTGGGGCTGGAGGATCGCTCGCGTGCGCCCCACCGCCACGTCAACGCGGTGGAGAGGAGATTGAGAAGAAGCTTTTAGAATGGAAGGCCCGTTGGCCGTTGTGGGGAGCGCCGAAGCTGTGGGTCAAGATGAGGGAGGCGGTGGGAGCGGATCGGTGCCCGGCAGAGA
>CAUZIZ010000209.1:0-8507 GCA_963579905.1 Acidobacteria bacterium UBA6911
AATCATCTCAGGCAGCGCTATCACGCTGATCGCACTGGTAGAATCAGTCCACTGGACGTTGACACACCCTCGCTGGTGCTCGCTGTAGTCGACCGCACTGGTCGGCAGTCTGTCCATCTCCTCCCGTATCACCTCAAGCAATTCTGGAGAGAGCAGGTTCGGTATCACCACATAGCCTTCCAGCTCGATCGATCGAATCCGCTCCGCCCTGGAGAGGCTCAACCAGTCGACGTCCGGAGCTCGGGCCTGTTCAACGTTTTCTCGAGTGTTGGTGAATGATGTGTCCATCCTACGATCTCCTTCCGCGCAAGGACCCGAGCCTGGGAAAAAGCCGTTCTTTGCGGGAGAATTAGGGACTCTATTCTATGGCTGAAAATAACCCTTCTACTTGCTGGCGGCCATCTCGAATGGCCGCACCACCTGGAACTTGTCCCTTGTTGTAATTTTCTGATCCTTGATCCGATCGTGAACCTCTAGTTCGAGCGAATACTTCCCTGGTTCCAGGTTCTTAAGAGGAAGGTTGGCAATCAGAACCACCCTGTGACCGGAGGAGAACTGGATCGACTTCCCGGCTTCATCGGTGACGTCGATGACGGTCTTCTCACCGCGGAACACCTTATAACGAGCCTTGAGCGACGGCTTCAAGCTCGCCTGATCGAAAGCGGCGTTGTAGACCTGGAGATAGACTCCCAGGGATTTCGTGGAAGAAAAGCTCTTGAGAAGGCTGGGTCGAACGTGCACATCACCCAGAACGAACATATCCTTGTCTGGGGCTTCATCCAGGATCCAGAGGGCGTCCGACAGGATCAGGGAACTCGCTTTCAGTTCATCCCCATCGTAGGCGGGGGCGGCAAGGGCCTTGCGAACCACTCCAACACGCCCGCTTCGAACATCCTTTACCACCAGGTCTATTCGGTGACGCATCTTCCTATCGAGGGTCAGGATCTTCTGGTAGGTCGACCTCCTGAGCAATTGCTCCTGGAAAATCTCCGAGGAGAACGACTGGTAGACATCGTCATCGAATTCGTCGATCACTCGCTTCGTGATGCTGGTTACGATCCCGTAGACCGCCAGTTTGGCTACCTGCTGTCCCTTTTCGGCCTTGAAGCTGAGTTCCTTGTTGTCGAACTCAACGGTGATAGGCACCAGAACAGCATCGTCGTTCAGCTTGAAGTAATCCTGCCGAACCTCGAAGGGTAGCGTCTCGTAGCCAACCGATATCTGGACCATTTCCTTCAAATCATTGTATCTGATCGCCTTGGGGGCCTGGATCTTGACGTAGAGATCGAAGCGATCGAAAGGATCATCCTTCTGGCGGGTCGCCATCATGGGATAATTGCGCTGCCTGCCCGGCGAAAAAAACGGACGATCCTTTTTCTCCATGAGGCCTCGCTCCTCAGCCAGGGTCAGACCTGCGCCGGGGAGATGGAGAAGCGCATCCTTTTCGTCGGAACTCAAAGACAAACGGTACTCGCCGGTCAACGACGCGTCCACAAACTCCAGTTCGACTTCTCCTCCGATACCTTCAATGTGCCGATAACGCCAGACCTCAAACGGATAGGTAGAGGTCACTCCGCCACCTTCGTGCATGGGGCGTGCGTAAAAACCACCGCCAGCTCGCGAAGTCACCTGAGTCGGTGGCCCGTGAATGATGTAGGTTCGCCCGCGATCGGTCTTCCAGCCCGGTAAACCACTCGGGAATCGCTCGTTGGCATATGCGATACGTCGGTAGTGCTCTTCTTTGTACTCGTTGGCCGCCGTGCGGAGATCGGGATCTCGCCGATACCAGAATTGTTCGATGAACTCCTCTTTCTCGTCTTCGGTTGTGAACTTGTCGAAGACCTCGATCTCCTCATCTGTAATGATGTAGACCACGTCTTCCTTCAACCACTTCTTGTAATAGTCTTGCTGTTCCTCCTGCTTTACGGCTTGGGCCTTCCCCCAAAGATCGGTAGTTGGCCAGAAGGAAATAAAGACGGCAGCTACAAGAACCGACTGCATTACAAATCTAGACATGTTGCATCCCCTTGGCTGGCTCCGATGGGACAGGAAAACTCCGTTTCGGCGAGACTCACGTCAGCAATTATATTACATGCGGGATCGACCTGTCTTGGGAGTTGACAGCTTCGATCACGCAATGGGAGACTCTTGTGCCTCAGATTCAAAACGCAAGGAGGACAAATGAAAGATCAGCTGCGAGGAACGATAGCCAATCTGCCGATGGTCTTCACCGACCAGGATCAAATGGATGAAGAAGCCCTGCGCCAAAACATCAGATCCTACTTGCAGATGGGGTTCACCGCCATTTACCTGTTAGGGACGAGCGGTGAGCTATTCAATGTATCCCCGGAGGAATACCGGCGGGCGGTGCGGATCTTTGTGGAGGAAGCCGGCCCAGATATCCTCAAGATAGTCGGTTGTGCGACGCCGCGATTAGGAGAAGCCGTCGAAACAGTCCGGTGGCTCGCTGACGCAGGGATAGATTGTGCGCTTATCGTCCCTCCCTACTTCATCCCTCTGAGCGCGGGCGAAAGGATTTCAGCCCTCCGGACAATCGCCCAAGCCTGCCCAGTCCTGGGCATCGTCCACTACAACACGGACTATGCCCCCGGTGTCCGCTTTCAGCCAGAGGACTACGCCTCCATGCTCGACATCCCCAACTTCTGGGGAACCAAGCAGGGCAATATGAATCAGCAATCCTGGGAAGGTCTTCAGCAGCATTCATCCTCGCTTCGACATCTCACGCTGGACGACTGGATGGTTCGCTCAATGAAGCTTGGTGGCTACGGGGCCTTCTCGCTCATGACGAGCCTCGCCCCACAATTCGTATTGCGCTGGTTCGAGGCCTGTGAAGCTCAGGACTGGCAGAAGGCAGAGGCCATGGACCAAGAGCTCGACCGGTTCATGGACACGCTCTATTGGCCGCTCAGTCGGAGAGGATACACTGACGTGGCGGTCGATAAGGCCCTGATCGGGTGCTTTGGATTCCTCAGATCCAGCGATCCTCGCCCGCCGCTAAAACCGATGTCTGCAGAGGATAAGAAGTGGGCGGCTAGCCAGATCGAGAAGGAAGGATATTTTGAAAGCGGGGCCTGACTTAAAACCTGGACGATTCGTCGCAACGTCCGAACGTCTGCACGTCGCACGTCTCCTATCCTCCGAAGGTTCCGCCAACGGGTGAACTACCAGCCTTACGAAGCCAATTTCGACAGAGCCGCGAACGACTTGAGCCGTTAGCAAAATGAGCCCAGGTTCCGAGGAGAGAGCCGGAAAACAGCACAAATCCCCAGTAGCCGGAAGTTTCTTTCTCGAATGGGGCCAGCGCTTCCTGGGGGTGGGACTAAGCTGAAACTTCATTCGGAATTCGCACCTCCAGATCGCCCAAAAATGCGAAACGTGAGGAAGCCTGACGCGCGAGCGAGGGGTTGGAGGGCAGCGCAATGGGGGACGAAGGGGCCTGAGGCGTGGCAAGCAGCCAAGCCGGGGGAATTCGGGGTGTTCCCAACCCCTCGCTTGCGCTTCAGGCTTCCATGGCTCGGGAAGTTTCGCTCTCGAATAGAGCAGCGTAGCGGGGGCGGGACTGACCTGAACCTTCAAAGAATCGTCTGAACGTCTGAACGTCCTTTGTCTGTGAAAACCGTGGCACGGCCTTCCAGGCCGTGATTGTGGAGCCTCTAGCTCCACGGACCGGCCATCACGGGCAGGGATGCCCGTGCCACTACGGGATGTTGACGTTTCTTCCTGAATGATCCAGCGCAGGCGGAGGCCGCACGAACCTGCAACTTCATTTGGTTCCTGCGGCTGGCGGAAGTGGGTTCGGTCTCCAGGCCGAAGTATTCTTCTTTTCGAGCCTTTGGCTCGATACACGGCGGCCCGGAGGCCACCGCCACCGGAGACCTACTATCTCCCGGTGTAGCCCCCATCTACCGGCAGCAAGACTCCCGTAACCCAGCGTGACTCGTCTGAAGCGAGATAGACCGCCGCGTGGGCGATGTCGTCCGGTTCACCCAGTCGACCTAGCGAATGAAGATCGAGCATGTCCTGCCATCCCTTAGAATCGGCCTTGAGCTTGTCGAACATCTCGCGATTGATATCGGTCACGACGAAGGAAGGATTGATGGCGTTGACCCTGACTTTGTGTTTCCCGAAATCAACCGCCATCTGCCGGGTCAGAAGAGACACAGCTCCTTTCGAGGCACAGTAGGCAGGTCGAACTGGAAGCCCTACCAAACCCGCGATTGACGACATGTTGACGATGGACCCGCCTCCGGCCTGGATCATCCTGGGAATGATGGAACGGCTCATGAGAAAGGTCCCCTTGGCATTGACTCGCAAAGTTTCGTCCCAATCAGCTTCGGTTGTCTCGACCACGGTCTCCCTGGACGGAATCACACCGGCATTATTGACCAAGACGTCGATGCCCCCCAGGAGATCCTCCGCTTCCTCGCTCATTCTTTGGACATCTGCCGAACTCGATACATCTCCGATCACCGAGTAGGCCTGTCCTCCCTGGTCCAGAAGGGACTGGACTGTTTGCTCATTGGGCACTGGCTTGACGTCAACACAGACCACTGCTGCGCCCTCGTGTGCGAAACGCCGCGCCACAGCCTCTCCTAATCCCATGGCCGAGCCTGTGACTATGGTCCTCTTTCCCATCAGTCGCCCGTTTCGTATTGGGTTAGCCAATCTAAAACCTCCTCCCCCACCAAAACTAGCCAGCGCCCCGCCCGTGCGAGTATTCTGGACCAGCGGCAATTGCCAAAGCAAATCAGGCTTGTGGAGGATCGAAAGATGATGTCCTTATCAGTGTCCAGGCGCACATTCTTAGGTGGATCTGTTCTCGGTGCAGCCATCGCCCCCGCCGTTCCAGCCGAGACGGCTCCCCCGGACCTGGCTCAGTACGGCTTTCCCAAGGACGTCCGTGATCGGATAGAAGCCGGACGCGCGACGATCCTCAAGGAACTGCAACCAACTCGGGCACAGCTGGAGCACGGTCTCCAGCTCCATTACGACAGCTACGTAGCAGATCTGATGGGCTGTGTGTGGACATCGGCGCCCATAGGTGCCAGGGGGCAACGTCTGCAAAAAGAGCTAGATCAGCTGCAGCAGAAGCTCTCGAATCATAAGAAGAGTGGGCGTGAGATCGCCCATCAAGTCAGGCGACGCTGGCGCCGGCTGAAGACCTTCGAGTCGGCCTTCGATCCTGAATGGAAGAGGATTGTTCGCGGACTCTACCAGCTGACCGGACTGGATCTAGTGGTCGAAGACAACGCCGGCCACTACACCCTGAATCAATCTCTGAGATTCATGGCCGGATCCCAGCTGGTCTATTCAAACTGGAACGACACGATTCGGATCTCCCGCGCGAGCGACCTGATCCGAGCCCAGAGGCAGAAGAAACTGGGTGTTGTTTCCCAACTGCAGGGAGTACACCACCTCTGGGTTCCGGAGCAATCTCTCGACAATCTTGACCTGTTCTACGGACTGGGGATCAGGATAGCTCAGTTGACTCATCGACACAGCACCGCACTGGGGTCCACCTGCGAGCACTTGGATGACGGAGGGCTAACCTTGGCGGGGAGGGAGGCAATCCACCGCATGAACGAGCTGGGCGTGATCGTGGATCTGGCCCACGCCAGCCGCCGCACTTCCCTGGAGGCAATAGAGAGCTCCAATGAGCCCGTCATCAATAGTCACACCGCCTGCGAGCAAATTTATGACGACGCGGACAATCGCAATATCGACGATGAATACCTGAGACTACTCGCAGACAAGGGAGGACTGGTGGGAGTGTACGTCTGGCCCCGCCGGCTTTCGGAGCAGGTCTATCCAAACTTCGACGACTGGTACCGGCACCTGGAGCACGCGGTGCGCGTCGCTGGCATCGACCATGTGGGGATCGGCACCGACGTCACCTATCTTCCCAACTACACACCCCACCCAATGGACTGGACCAACTGGCCCTACTGGACTGTAGGGTTGGTTTGCAGGGGATTCAGTGATGGGGACATCAGGAAGATCCTGGGATCCAACTTTCTTCGCTTCGCCGAGAAGGTGATGGACAAGGCTCCCTGGGGAGCGTTCGGCGGCTCCAGGGCCTGATCCTGGTTTTTCTGCAGCCCCCGACCGGAGATCTGTGTCGGGTTCGCAGACTGGTTTCAGGGGTCTACTTGATCTTGAACGAGTAGAGTCTGGACCGGCTGAAGATAAACTTGAGCCTGACCTCTTTTCCTCCGAGCGCGCCGATATCTTGATGCGCCCCCCAGGAAACCTTCTGGTACACCCCTCCGGTCGGGGACAATTTCGAGCTCGAGGCTTCATAGCCGCCAATGGGACTACCTCCTTCATCCAGGACTGCGACCCGAAAATGGCCATCTGAGTTAGGGTTGTCGTTGAAGATACCCTTCCAGGGCGCCTTCGAGTCGTCTTTCCCACCAGGCAAAATCCCGACGTTGACGTAGAGGTTGCCTCCCTTGAACCGAAGAGGGTGCGTTAGGACATAGCCTTCCGCAGTCGCGTCCAGAGACGTGAACCCGTCCTCTCTGATCTTCATCAGTCCGACCTGGCCCGTATGCTCTTCACCCGAGGCATTGTGAAGATTGTCGAAGCCGGAATAGTAGAACCAGATCTCCCCGTCCTTGACCACCGGCTCCGATACCGGAAAGACCATGCCGCTATCAAAGCTCTTGCCGACGTAATGGTTGACCATATATCCCAGCACGATGAAAGGCCTGCGGTAAACACTCCGCTCCCACTTGACACCGTCACGGCTAGAGACCAGCTGGGAGTACATGGTCTGTTGGGCGGTGTGGAATACCCAGACTAGACCCAGATACTGCGATCCATAGGGGAACACGGACAGCCCGTAGAACTCGGTCCCGGGTGGGTCGTTCTTATCGGGCTCCAGGACCAGACGGTCGTCTCTCCAGTGGATGAAATCGTCACTGATCAGACGGGATACCTTGCGCGGCCCTCCGGGGCTGGTCTTGTGGTACAGCCAGTACTGCTTGGAGACTGGATCTCGGGTCACACTGAAGGTGTCCCCTGTAGCCCAGCAGGGAACCACCGGGTTGTTGGGAATGTCTGTCCACCGAATCCCATCCGGCGAGAAAGTTGACCAGATTCCGCACCTGTCCCGATCCTCGGTCTGCCAATAGGCCATCTTGAAACGGCGGCTGGGATCGGTGTCGCTGCCATCGTCGATGACAGCATGCGTCCAATTCGACCAGCGGAACAGGATGTTGTTGGCCTTCGAACCCTGAAACTCAACCAGGTTGAGCTCGGGCTTCTCCCAATGGACTCCATCCTTGGAGATCGCATAGCAGATGAACTGATCGATATCGGAGGGAGTGCTTTCGGGAAGGGTGTTGTACCACATCTTGAACAGTTGGTCCTGTTCGTCGTAGATGACACTTCCCGGCTGCAGGACAAGGAATCCCTCCCAGGGGCGATCCGGTTTCATGATCGGGTTCTCTGGAACCTTCTTGGGTCTGGTGTTGTAGGCGCCACCGCTGCTCAGCCAGACTCGTTCCATGCGATCAACAAGCACTTCATCGACAAAGAGCTGGGCACGGCTATCTATCTCGATTGAATCTGCCGCGCTCACCTGGCCCTGGCCAATAAGTAGGACGCCGAAGAGGGAGAGAATCGCAAAGCACCCCAAAACACCGAACCTGTTCATGACCACTTCCTTCCTCCAATTCTGCTTTCCGCAGGATTCTATGCTCGATCGAGAGGACGGTCAAGCGCACCACGACATCATCCCCGACCATCTCAGCCTAGCGACAGGTGCACGACCCAGCGTGACTGACGCACGCTGGCCCCTTCACAGCAGAACACAGTTCCTGACTTGCTCAAAAAGACATCAACGACTCAATGCAAGGCGGAATGGCCCTGGTATTCGTACCCAGCTCAATCCAGTAGGCAGGGACTGTATCAACCAGTCGGCCGAGTAGAGCAAAGCCACTGTGTCCGGCTCCCAGAGGAGTAAGCAAAGAACTTGGTGCCAGTCCTTTCAGCGCCTCTGTCTTTGAGGCTTTCCGGACCCGAAGCCGGCCTCCCGAGATAGGCAAGACAATAGCGTGGATGCATGTCGAGACCTTTATTCTCTCGGGGAAAATCTCCGCTAGAAATATCGCTATCTTACCATCGTGCTCGCCGCAATCCATTGCTTTTCTTGGGAATCGTCCAATCTCGGGAAGCCAGTCGGACGTGAGTAATACTTTCCGCTTCGGACATGCTGGGGCATCTTCTTGCTTTCGCAGCCTGCGGTGTAGTCCGAAGGAAGCTGAGATGGGCTTATGACGTTCTCTACCTGCTTTGCAGAACTCCAGATCTGGATTGGGACCTGCTGGTAGAGACGAGTCTCACTCACGCCTGGGTCTTCCCTTCGTCGTGGTGTTCAGATACCTGCTAGACGAACTCGACGCCCCGATACCGCCCGACGTGTAATCAACCAACTGCGAAGAGGCAGCCAGGCCAACCCTGATCTTGGAGAGGTTCTCGTC
>CAUZIZ010000210.1:0-8489 GCA_963579905.1 Acidobacteria bacterium UBA6911
ACGTCTGGAAGAAAAACTGGGTGGTTCACTGCCAGCACGCCGGTCGGGGCCAGAAGGTCCTGGCCTACCTGGGACGCTATCTCTTTCGCGTCGCCCTGAGCTACGCTGACGCAGTAGACGAGAATGCCGATGGGAAAGCGGATTCTGTGGGTTTTCGCTTTCAGCTCTCTGCCTATCCCTTCTTGATCAAACTGCCCGTCGACTGTGTGGACGTGAATGATAATGGAGAGATGGACTTCCTGAAGATTACATGCACTTTTGGTCTTGGCGTTAGTTTTGATTCTAGCTTAAGTTTCCCGGACTTCCTTTTCACCAGTGCTCTGGAGATCCGGCGAGAAGTCCATCTCCCGCTCGCGGACACCAATGACGACGGAGCCAATGACAGTCCTACCTTGGATTTCGATCAGGATGGTCGGCCCGATCCTGGAGCTAGTTTCCCGATCGTCGCAGGTCCTCCTAATCCTGAGGTAGAGCACAAACTGAACTTTGCCCATTTTGGGGATGGGTTCGGCATCTTCAGCCAGATCACGCTCGTCAACTTGGATCGGGATCGAGCAGCCGCCGTGAAAATCATCCTACGAGATGACGATGGCAATCCTCTCAACGTCGATCTGGCAGGAGAGGAGGTGCAAGGGGAGAAGCACCTGCAGATCGCCGCCGGAGGTCTCAGCCTTCTTCGCACCGATGGCGCGGGAAATTTGGCCGTGGGGTCGGTCACCGTGAGCTCGAATCGGCCTCTGGCCGGGGTCATTTTGTTCGGGGGTGCCTTTGGTGTAGCGGGTGTGGGTAGCAGCCAGGTCATGACAAATGGCTTCGTGGCCCCGATGGAGAGCAAGACAGCCGATTCCATCAACACCGGAGTCGCCGTGGCAAGCTTGGAAGCGGTCCCGAACACGCTCCAGGCGTCGCTCTGGGATAGCAAGGGAAGCAACTGGCGACTGCGCAGCTGATACTGGCGGGGAATGGTCACAAAGCCCTTTTTGTCAACGAGCTTAATTTGGTTCCGAATCAAGACTTCTCGAACTTCAGCGGAGTTTTGAAGGTGCAGGCTACCGGGAGAGTGGCCGCTACCGTGATCCAGACTCGTCCCGGCGAGTTCGCCACGCTGCCGGTAGCTCCCAGGCTCCCCTTTGGGGAAGCTGCTTCCCAATCGGTCCAAGATGTGGCCTTCCAGAATGGAGCGGTGCTGGACCAGGAACTCTATTTTGCGCAGTTCGCAGATGGAGCCACTCTCTTCAGCCAGATCATCCTCCTCGCCCTGGATACCACCCAGAGCACGAACACGAGGATCACCCTGCGAGACGGCGACGGCAACCCGCTTAGCGTCGACCTTGACGGCGAAGTGGTTCAAGGAGAGAAGGAGCTGCTCATTCCGGCCGGAGGGCTGAGGGTTCTGGAGACGGATGGCGAGGGAGACGTAACGGTAGGATCTGTGACCGTTGCCTCAGACCGTCCTCTGCTGGGGTGATCCTATTTGGAGGAGGTATTGGCACAGCAGGCGTGGGCAGTAGCAGGATGTTACCCAAGGGCCTTTTGGCGCGCCATGGAAAGTGACTCCTCGAAGCAAATCAATACGGGTATCGCCGTGGTCAACCTGACAAACGAAACCAATACGCTGCAGTTGAGACTGCTGGATGACCAGCACAACCTATTGGCTACCGCTGAGAGGTCCGTGTCAGCGTTAGGGCACTTCGCCGCCTTTGTGAATGAGTTCGGGTGGAAGACACCTGATGACCAGGACCTGGCCGCGGACTTTTTCTCGAACTTTGTCGGTCTCTTTGAAGCCTCCAGTTCCGGAAACGCCGCAGCCACAGTCATTCAGACCCGTCCCGGGGTCTTCGCTACCCTGCCCGTGGTTCCGAGCTCGAACTGAGGATGCGACGCCAGCTGCTGCTATCAAGCTGGCGAGCGACACGGAGAGCGTTCAACCAGGTGCGTCCAGTGAGTTTGCCCGCCGTGTCACATTCTCTGGGAAGTTGATTCCCGGCCATCACGATGATCCCGGCGCCGTAATAGACAGGCGATGAGAAATTCGGCTTATCTCCGCGGAGCGCGGGCATTTGGTCTGGCAAGCGTTGTAGGCCTAGCGATTTTCCTCTGTTCGCTCCAGATGGTTTCCCTTCCCATCCCTGGATATCGGGACTCTTAGCTCCACTAGTGGTCATCCCTAGGCTCCTCCTGGCGTCCTTGACGGTAGGCGCGTTGGGAGCAGCTTTCCTGAAATTGGGTTGGAGGGAAATACTGGGATTCGGACTAGGGTTTCTGGTAGGAGAATCGTTTCTCTGGGTCGTGTTTCTGCTAGTTTTCCCTTCGCAGCCAAGGCCGCTGGAGCAGCTTTTGTACGTGCCCCTCGTGTTCTTTGTCGGTCTCGGACTTGCCAGCGTCGTCGGGACTGCGTTTGTGCGCTTTAGTTGGACGACAATCTGGATCGGCGCGGGAGCATTCGGGGTTGGCAGTGCGGCGGGAGGCTTTGTGAACTCCTTGCTCCATCTTCTGCTTTTCTCCTTCTTTCCTGCCTACTTGTCCTGGCCATCCCCTGGTCCCGAGGGTGATCTGATGGATACTCTAGGCTACTCTGCGATAGGCCTCGTGTTCATCGTCCTCCCCCATGCCCTGGGCGGAGCCATGCTTGCTGCAAGGCTTGAAGAAATCAGATAACCTCGCCCGCTTGCTTGTGTACGAGGTCACGGATTGGCTGGCTGGTTCGGTAGCGGTTGAGGTTGTCACAGAGCAGCTCCAGACATAACACGCAGATCAGTCCAAGAATTGACGCTCACTCGTCTTGCCATCATGGTCGGGGCCATTCTCCGATTTCTCTGCGAAGATACGGCAAGCGCGCAGCCGCGTCGAGACCTGTTTGACCGCAACCCGTCTTTGCCTTTTACTCCGTCGGCACTCATTCCAAGGAATAACCGAGTGACTTCAAGATCGCGTGCGCTGCATTGTGACCTGGCGCTCCCGAGACCTCACCGCCGGGGTGGGTACCCGCACCGCAGAGCCACAAATTCTCTACCGGAGTCTTGTATTCGGCCCAACCGGGCAGCGGTCGACGTGAGAAGAGCTGGCTCGGGGTCATGTCGAGATGGTGGATGTTGCCGTCGGTCAGGTTGACTCGGCGCTCGAGGTCGAGGGGTGTGAAGAGCCTCCATTCCTGAATGGCGCCACGGAAGTTGGGCGCATAGGCGGTCACGGTATCGATCAGGGACTCACCTACCTCCTGCCGACGCTCGTCCCAGATGCCTTCCGCGAGCTGGACCGGAGCGTACTCGCCGAAGATCGACAGGACGTGTTTCCCGGCGGGACAGATGCTGGAATCGTAGAGGGAGGGGATCTGGATGGACACGATAGGATGACTGGAGGGACGACCCTCGCGGGCATCCTTCCAAGCGTGTTGGACGTAGTCGACAGAAGGGCAGATCCAGACCCGTGCGGTGATGCGTGGATCGTAGTCTGCGCCGAGATAGGAGGAGAAGTCTGGCAGTTCGTTCATGGCGGCATGAAACTTCAGATAGCTGATCTCGGTCTTCAGACGCCGAACCTGATCACGGAAATCCGGCTGCAGGTGTTGGGGGTCGAGCAGGCGCAGGAAGGTGCGTTTGGGATCGGTGTTGGAAATGACCAGATCGCTGAGGATCCGCTCTCCGCTGCTCAGTTCGACTCCGGCTGCTCGGCCCTTCTCCACCAGAATGCGCTTGACTTCGCACTCTGTCCGTATCGTTCCACCCTGGCTCTTGAGATAGCTGGCCATAGCGCGGGTGATCGAGCCCATCCCTCCCTTTACGATGCCGACAATTCGCTCTTCTGTCTCCACGTCACCGGGGAGGAACGCCGAGGGGTAGGCACTGCCAAGTACTCGGGGATCGCCGTGGTCACCCGAATGGATCAGGGCGGCCTTGACGTGCTCGGACTCGAAGAACTCGTCGACGATGTCGGCGTGGCTGGTCGTGAAAACCTTTTCCAGAATCTGCTGGTCGCCAGTTTCCTGTGCCCGCTGCACCAGTTCCGTCAGGCTAGGAGGCGAGGTCAGGCCGAAGGGCTGAACGATGGAGTTGACCCGCTCCCAGAATTCGTTCCAGTGCGGGTAGCTTTCAGCGTCCCGTTGGGAGAAAGCCCTGATGGCCTCGGCGTTTAGCGTGGCATCTCGCCAGAGCACGAGGTGGCGCCCATCGGGGAAGGGGCGAAACTCGTGCGGTTGCAGGTCGAAGACTTCGAAGCCGTACCGACTCAGTGCCAGATCGCGCGCGATCTTGGGATGGAGCGCATAGAGCATGAAGGAGCAGCTGGAGAAGTGAAATCCTGGGAAGAGTTCCTCGGTGGCACAGGCCCCTCCTACTATAGAGCGCCGCTCGACGACCTGCACGTCGAGACCGGATCGCGCCAGATATCCTGCCGCGACCAGCCCGTTGTGTCCGGCGCCGATGATAACGACGTCAGATTCCTTTTCGTTCATCGACAAGAATCCTTCATCTGTTTCAGCTTGGCCCCACCCCGGCAGGGAGCCGGATCATTCGAAAAAGAAACTTGGGTTTCCTCTATCCTAATCATCGTTAGCAACCGTGACAGAGCCGTGACTGCAAAGGAGCGGTACCCGATCACCGATCCGGGACATATGGCGAGTCCATGAGCAGAGGGTCTAACGGGTCACTGTCCGTCGAGTCCGTTACTTCCGGCGTTGGTATGCCGACACCGTTCAGTCAGAGTTCTGTCAAATGGCGACGCTTGTATGATCACCTAACTTGGTATTCGAATCCAGATTTCTCGAAAATCTTCTGAAGTACGCCGGAACCAACTCAGATCAATGAGTTTCAGCGTAGTCCAACCCCCCGGAAGCCCCTGCCCCCTTCGAGAAGGAAACTTTTTCCTCCTTCTGAGTTCATCGCCTGGACAGAAGGTTTTACTGCAGCTAACCCTATCCAGGAGTCCGCTGAGGCGGGCTCGAGTTTCACCTCACCCCGGTACCCGGCCCTGAAGGACCGGTCTATTACGCTTCGCGCCAGCCTGCTGAAGCAGGCTCCGAGAGCGGTCAGATGTTCAGACCAAGCGACTGCTTCGAGCCGGATCATTCAAGGAGGAAACTCTTCCTGCACATCGGTGGTGCAGAGCAGGGAGAAATGGGCTCAGTTCTCGAATCTGTAATCGAGGTCAATCCCAACGGGATTGTGTCTATCAGCCCAGGGGTTCCGAACCCTGGGTCGACAGCGCCGCCCTGGATTTCAACCCTGAAAGCGGTTGCGGACCTATGAATCGAGAGCTACGCAGCCGGACCGAAGGGACAGAGGCGTTGAAAATCAACGATCAAGGATGGGGAGATTGTACCGTTGTCCAGCTCTCTCCTCGGAGCTTGGTCTCATGTTGCTATCGGGTCAAGGCGTTCGCGGCTCTGTAAGACTGTGCGGTGTCTGGGTTCCGTGTCAACCGAAGTCAATAGCCCGCTTGCTTGTCCACCAGGTCACGGAGCGGCTGGCCGGTTCGGTAGCGGTTGAGGTTGTCGAAGAACAGCTCCAGACAGGTCTCGTCTTGCTCTATCGACGTGCCTCGGCAGGGGGACACGACGACGTTGGGACGCTTCCAGAAGGGTGAAGAGGGGGCCGGTATGTGGAGTGAGCCCGCTGGACCGGCAGGCTGGAGACAGACTCCGGCGATCCAGTCCTCTTCGATCGCACTCACCAGCGCGGCAAAATCGTAGAGAGCTAGTCGGCCCGAACAGTCGATCAGATAGGCCGAAGGTTTCATTTGCCTCAGGAACACCTCATTGATCGACCCGCGGGTTTGGTCGGTTACTGGGAGGGCGGCGACGACGTAATCGCACTGAGCCAGGAAATCGTCTATGTTTTCCACCGTGTAGAGCTGATCGACCTGTTCCGGAGTCGATCTGGGAGTACGTGCAAGAGCCAGAACCCGCATCCCCATCGAGCCTGCGCCCTGGGCGATTGCCCTACCCATGTTGCCCAGTCCGAGAACTCCGACCGTCCTGCCAGCCAGATCCTCGGGATGAAGCTCGTGGTCGCGGCTCTCAACTTCGACCGAAAGGGCCTCCGTTCCGATCACATGGTTCAGTCGGCGGGAGAACAGCAGCATGGCGGCGATGGAAAATTCACGGCCTACGGTGGCGAAAGTCGATTTGATGCAGGTGAATGGGACTGGACTCGCCACCATCTCGGGAAACAGGTAGCTCTCAACCCCTCCCACGTGGGCGTGGACCCAGCGAAGCTGCTTGGCCGCGCCCAGCATCTCGGCGTCGAAGGGTGCCACGAAAGCCACCTCGGCATCCTCCAGCTGCCGGAGTATCTCATTGCGGTCGTCGCCGATGAACAGCTCTACCCCGCGCAGCCCCGCATCCTGCTCAAAGCGCTGACTGATCGAGCCCTTCAGTCCAGACCAGGTCACCACCACTTTCGAAAGCTGGCCCGGCCTCACGACACCTCCAGTTCTGCCACTGCTTCCGGGACGTATTCGCCCAATCCCAACCCTGGCTGGGTCGGAAGCTCGATGAATCCTTCCTCAAAGACGAGAGGGTGCTCGATGATGCTCTCGTGCATGATGCGCGTCTGGGTGTGGCCGCGGGTGCCCGGTCCGTAGCTGGCAAAAGCTGGATACTCGATCATGACGCTGTTGATGACGGTGGAGAGCACGTTGACATGGGCCGCGACCGCCATCGCCGTCCAGGGTGAGTGGGGAATGCAGAGGATCCGACCCTCCTCGGCCCTTTGCGCCACTCGGCAAAATTGGGTGATGCCGATCTGCTGAGCGTCGGGTTGGATGACGTCGACTGCCTCCTGCTCCAGGTAGTCGATGAACTGGCGGAGAGTGGTGAGGCTTTCCCCGGTCGCGATCCTTACATCGCAGCTATCCTTGACCGCGCGATGACCTGCGATGTCGTCTGGTAGCATCGGCTCCTCCAGAAAATAGACATCGAACTCTTCCGCCACCCTGGCGACCTCGATGACGTCCTTCAGCGTCCTAATATGCTTGTTGTAGTCCGGCGGTCCCATATCGAGCATGAGGCGAACCTCAGATCCGATGGTGTCGCGAATGGCGGCCAGCAGCTTTTGTCTTCGGGGTCCGAAGTCCTCTCCCCAGCCGAACTTGATGGCCTTGAAGCCCAGCTCCAGAAAGGTTTCGCACTCCTGGCGAAGCTGCTCTTCCGTCTTGTCCACCCACCCGCCCCGTTCTTCCATTACATGCATGTCGGCCGAGGTGCCGCTCGCGTAGGCGAGCATCCGGGGCTGGACCGCGCCTCCCAGAAGCTGATGGATCGGAAGTTGACGTGCCTTGCCTAAAAGGTCCCAGAGGGCCATATCGATGGCCGCCATGGCATTGATGTCCACTCCGCCTTCACAGGCCCGTCCCCGATTTCCCGGGTAGCCATAGTACATCTTGCGCCAGAGCCGGTTGGTCTGGGTTGGATCCTCACCAATCAGCATTTGACGAAGGCCGTCTTCTTCGCTTTCGATGATGCTTCGGATCACGGCCGGGGAGGCGGAGGTGGCTCCGATGCCGGTAACTCCCTCGTCGGTTGTGACGGTGACCAAGGGATAGCGGTTAGAGATGACTTCGATGTTCGTAATCTTCATGCTCGGGGATGTCGCGTAATCAAGCGGTTGGGGGCTTGTAGGCACGCAAGCGAATGGACCAGAGAAAGTCCGTCTTGGTGCCCTCGCCGAGGACTCGACCTACTGCACGAACCAGGTGGTTCATATGACTTTCATCCATTGCTCCAGAACAGACTGCCCCTAGGATAGCACCACAAGTAAGATAGCACCGCAAAGACCGGAGGTTGTCGCAAGCAGTCTCCGGTTGATTCTGCCATCCTGGCTCGAGAACAAGAACAGGAGTACAGGGGAACTGGCCATGAATCGGGCCGCCATGCTAGAACCCGGAGCAGGATCAGTTAGGTTCCCATCCTTGTTAGGTTGCCACTCTCGAAACCAGGGTGTGAATGTGAGATACCAAGCTCCTGGGCACAACATGAGACTAAACTCTGTCACTGGGCTCTAGGTCGGACATTCGCTTGAGACAGATGAATTTTGCATGGAAATTTTGAAAGACCACGCAAGTCTCGCCGCCACTCTGCTAGGGATTGCCTCGGTGGGCTTCGCCCTCCTCTTGGTGGCTGGCCCCATTGTGGGTGATCTGGACGGAGATAGTGACGTCAACACAGATGATCTGAACCAGCTTTTGGCGGCTCTGGGGCAGCAGGTAGCTGCCGGCGATCCTAGAGACCTTGACGGCGACGGCGTGATTACCGTCTTGGACGGCCGCCAGCTGGCGAATCTGTGCACGCTACCCCTCTGTGTAAGGCCGACAGCGGCCACACCCACGCCAACCAGCATCCCGGAGGATCAGGACCCCGCGAATCCCGGGCCAACCCCTGCGATTACCCCTGCCAGTGTAGCTCCCGATTCATAGGCAACAATTTCTCCCGGGCACATAGGTTACACTTTTGGAGTCTTGGAGTTTCATTCTTCGGTGGGTGTATCTCGTCGTAG
>CAUZIZ010000211.1:0-8440 GCA_963579905.1 Acidobacteria bacterium UBA6911
GCCTTCGGCCTGCTGTCATTGAAGATCGAACTGGTCTATAGTTCGGCCGGACAAACCGTGAAAAGGAGGACTTTATGACTCGGACGATCCGCAAGGACCTTTGCTGCTTCCAGCTCTTGTTGGCTATCCTGCTGGGTCTGACCCAGCCAGTCTGGGCCGGCTCCCAGATAGGCTCTCAAGAAGATCCGTCAGTCATTCGCTACAAGTTTCTGGTCATCGATGATCAGCCCTTGTTGGAGAGCCATAATCTACGCCGCAAGGTCAATCAGGCCGTCAAGCGCAAGGAGCCAGTGATGCGGCTGGATGCTCCCTGGGAAACGGACAAGGACCAGCTCAACTACACGTGCATCCTTTACGACGAGGAAGAAAAGCTCTTCAAGATGTGGTACACGCTCATGCGCTGGCAGGGGAACACCTCGGACGGTCCTCGTGGTGTGGCCTACGCCACCAGCAAGGACGGTCTCGACTGGGAGAAGCCGGTCCTGGGGCTCATCGAGGTTGACGGCTCCCGTGAGAACAACATGGTCATCGGCTTCAAGCGCAACTTTACCTACACCATCATCAAGGATCGCAGCGACATTGCTGCCCGCCGTTACAAGATGATCTTCAGCACCTATGCCGAGGAGGCCCTGTGGGCGGGACACCACTCTTCCCTCAACCTGGCCTACTCGCACGATGGGCTGCACTGGGAACGTCCCAGACATGTCAACCCCGTCCTGCGAGGCATCAGCGACGACAATTGCACCCTGTTCTACGATGAGGACCGCCGCAAGTATGTGCTGACAACTCGAAGGGTGCCCAACACCCCGAGGGACATCTCCCAGTATGAGAGTTACGATCTGGTCAATTGGGAGGACAAGGGAAGGGTGTTGGTGGCTGGCGACGAGTTGGATCCTCCGGAGCTCTACAATATCTACGACATGCCCGTCTTCCGCTACGAGGGCTTCTTCCTCGGTATGATCAATCCCTACTACGTTCATCCCTTCGCTCCCACTTATGGGGCCTATCACAAGCCTCCCGACTACCCCAAGGGCAAAGTGGGCCAATTGGAGATCTCGCTAGCCTATAGCCGAGACGGCCAGAAGTGGCACCGCCCCGACGATCGTTCGCCGGTCGTTCCCATTGGTAAGCCGGGGGATCAAGACGGAGGGGTGATCTTCCCCTGTGAGAATCCCATAGTGCGGGACGGGGAGACCTGGATCTACTACACCGGAAACTTTATTAGCCACACCTGGTGGGACTGGCTCAGCTATGACTTTTCGAAAGGGACCCGCGATCTGGCAGTCCTGATGCTGGCCCGCATGCCCGAGGATCATTGGGTGTCGCTTGATGCCGGGGGCGATGAAGGCTGGGTGATGACAAAACCCTGGGGGCCGCCCAACGAGATCTTTGTGAATGCAGACGCCGAGGGTGGGTCCGTAGAGGCGGAACTGGTCACGCCCTACGGAGAAGTGATCCAAGGCTTCAGTCGTGCGGACTCGATTTCTCTGAGAGTCGACGGAACGGAGCAGAAGCTGAGTTGGAAGGGTGGCAGGTCCCCCTACGATCTCAGCGTCGAACAGTATGGGGGCGTCTGCCTGAAGTTGTATCTCACCCGGGCCAAGCTCTACTCCTACACCTTTACCCTTCCTGACCCTGACGGGGAACTGGCCCGGAACAAGGCCAACGCCCGTTGGCTGGAGGTGATCAAGCATCGTTCCGATCAGTGGGGTGTCCACTCGACGGAGCCAGCCACGGGGGTGCCTCCTTTTTCTCGGCACCAGTACAACCCTGCCACTGGACGGGAAGATTTCGGGGAGCAGATGAAGAAGTCCATTCGGGAGAGATCTCGCTAAGTACACTGGAACGTAAATACTGAAACGTATGTGGCGAGCGCGAAGGGTCGAGTTCGCGCAGCGACGACGAACTCGATGCCCTGCATCATGGAGAAGGAGCGACAAAGAAATAGGCGTGTCGTGTCGCCACCCGGAGGGCAGATGGGGGTTGTGGACGATCTCTGCGTTGGTCGTCGTCGAAGATGGCAAGGCATCGTCTTCCTCCTCCTGTCTTGATCTCGCCTCACAAGCCCCATCTGCATACGTTGCAGTATTTACGTTCAAGTGTACTAAGGGTTTGGTCAAGAATAAGTTCGCAGAGTTCGTGCTCGGATTTGCACCAGATTTGGTCGCGAACGATTGAGAGAAACCGCAGGCGTAGCCAGGTCTACGTTGAGGATTTTGCGATTGAGGAGCGGCCGAAGATGGTGGTAAAGATGAGCGTGAGAATGTGAAGTTATTCTTGACCGAACCCTAAGCCTGGTGGGGAGGCTCGAGTAGCGCACCCGAATTACGTGGGATCGAAAAGCTGCCGCGAGAGGAAAAAATGAAACGAGTGTCCTTCCCGAATATCACAAATCTCTGCGCCGTAATGGCGCTGACAACTCTCTTTCAGATTGCTCCGACATATTCCGGTAGCGCAGATCGAACGACGCTTCCTGTACTGGATGATGTGACTCTTGCCCTGTCCTGCAATCAAATCCTGCAGGATTCGCGTCATCGCGTCGCAGAAATGGAAAAAATACCACTGGAAGAGGTAACGGCGGAGAAGATACTGGATCAATGGGATGCAGACTACATGGCACTGGAAGATGTCATCGGACCGGTTTCCATTCTGAAGAATGTTCACATAAATCAAAAGGTTCGCGATGCAGGAGACAAGTGTTTCGTCCAGTTGTCGACATTTACTACCGAAGTGTTTCAGAACGAAAAGCTGTTTGAACGGGTAAATTCCGTGCGGCCCCAAACACCCGCTCAGAAGCAATTGAAGCAGGACCTGATGGATTCATTTGAAGACAGCGGCGTATCTCTGCCTCCGGAAAAACGGAAGCGTTTCAAGGAAATATCCGACAGGATTACAGAATTATCTCAGGAATTCGCAAAAAACGTTCGGGAGAACAATACGAAAGTTACCTTTACTCCAGAAGAATACAAAGGGTTGCCGCAGTCCTATATTGAGCGGGTGCGGGATCACAAGGGAAATATCGTTGTCGGTTTCGATTACCCTGATTTTTTTCCTTTCATGAGCCGGTCGGATCATGAAGAGGCTAGAAAGCGGTACTACATTGCATATTACAAGCGTGGTACGCCACGGAATCTTGAAATTCTGGACGAGATCGTTTCACTGCGAAAGCGAATTGCAGAACTTTACGAACTTCCCAGTTACGCCCATTACGTAACCAAGCGCCATATGGTGGAGAACGCGGAAACGGTTCACAAGTTTCTGGCGGAAGTGAAGGACATTGCCACAGATGTGGAACGGAATGACCTGGAGGAATTGAAGAAGATCAAGGCGGAAACGTCAGGAACACCGCTGGATCAGACAAAGATCAACCGGTGGGACGTCTGGTATTACAGCGAGAAGTTGCGTCAGTCGCGATACAACATCGATCAGGAAGAGACCCGCAGGTATTTCCCCACAGAGCCTACGGTTGTGTGGTTGCTCGACGTCACATCCAGACTTTATGGGGTGCGTTTCGATGAAGTTACGGTGCCGGTATGGCATGAAGATGTCAGGTACTACGATGTTGTTGACGTGGAATCCGGAGAGTTTATCGGGGGGATATACCTGGACTTGTTTCCGCGGGACGGAAAGTATAAGCACGCCGCTGCGTGGCCCGTTCGCGGCGTCAGCAAGAAGGCGGGACGGAAGCCGATCAGCGTAATGGTTACGAACTTTGACCGGAAGGGGCTTACGCATGGTGAAGTGGAAACGTTCTTTCACGAGTTCGGCCACGTGATGCACGGAGTGCTCTCCCAGACCGAGTATTGCTTGCACGCAGGAACCGAGGTGCAACGTGACTTCGTGGAAGCTCCCTCTCAAATGTATGAAGAGTGGGCGCGTCGTATGGAGAGCATCCAGCTCATTCGTGAGAAATGTCCGGATTGTATGGTGATGGATCAGGAAATGGTGGATCGTCTCGACGCGGCTCGAAGATTCGGCCGCGGAATCACCTATTCCCGGCAGCACTTGTATGCGGCATTTGATATGGCGCTGTCAGGAGAAGAGCCTGGGAAAGCGCTGGATGTATGGAAGGCCATGGAAGGGAAGAGTCCGATGGGATACGTTCCCGAGACAGAATTTCCCGGCACCTTTGGCCATATCGCCGGCGGATACGCATCCGGTTACTACGGCTATATGTGGTCCGAAGTAATCGCGCTTGACATGCTTTCCGCATTCGGTGAGAACATCATGAATCCTGAAGTCGGCCTGCGTTTCCGTAATACGATCCTCAGTCGCGGCGGTGAGGTGCCGTCCAAAGACCTGGTTCAGGATTTCCTGAAGCGTCCCGTGAGCAATCAGGCTTTCATTGAAGAAATTTCCGGAACCAGAGAATAGCGAAGTGAGGCAACAGAGACTTCCTGGTCGGCTGAGGGCGACGAAGGCCGCTACTTGAATCTTAGCGAATAGAGATCGGCGTCCTTCATTACAAAGCGTAGTCGGACCGGCTTCCCAGCGATCCTCTTCAGGGGGGTGTCGGAAGTGGCCTTGGAATGGGAGCGTTTCCAGCTCACGGTGTGCTCGATTTCGTTACCCCAGATGAGCGGTGAATCCTCCAGGGCAAAGCCGGGGAGTGGTCTGCCCTCGGCATCCTGAATCTCCAACTGGATGCTGCCCGCGGCCGAAGTGGCGAAGTTAAGGACTAGATTATCTCCTTGGAACTGCAGGGGCCTGGTCAGTAACTCGCCGCCCGCGTAGTCCGCATGCAGGGAAGCAAAGCCATCGGTGCGCAAGAACATCCGCTCCAGGTGGGCGCTGGGGGAAGTGTAGTGGCGGGCCACGTAGATCGATACCTCATCATCGGCCGTAGGGACGACTCCGGCCGATATCATGTTGGTGCGGTGAACCCAGTTCTTGGGATGCCGCCCCGGACGCACGAAGGCTTCCATGAAACGCCGATCCCAGTGCACGCCGTCGCGGCTGGTCATGAAAACCCCCTCCGAGACGCCCGTGCCGGGTGCGTTCTCGTGATAAGTCCTCCATTGAACGAAACGCTTGGGAAAGGCCAGGTAGATATGGGGGGCCCGGAAATAGGGCCTGGTGGCGTTGGTGTAGAGCTGTTCCCGGGGGGTGTCTCCATAGTCGGCAAACCGGCCGGGAGTCCAGTTGATGAAATCCTTGGAAGAGGCGAACTTGATGGTCCGGACCCCGTCCAGACCCTGCCGATAGATGGACACATAGATCTGGCGCACCGAATCCCAGAAGGCCACGTTCAGGGAATCGAAGGCACCATCGGTGATGATGGGCTTCTCCTGGAGCTTGCTCCAGTGGATGCCGTCGGGGGAGACAAATCCTAGGAGGACCGGCTTGTCGTCGAGCCGACCCGAACCCACTGCCTTGTAGCGCTGGGTGGCTGGGGCGGCAGGGTTCCCATCCTTGAAGGGGGCGAAGTTGTGACCTCCATTCTGGTTGCCGATCCAGACGATGTTGTTGTCCTTGGACCCCTGGAACTCGATCAGGCCCAGGGAGGGACGGGTCCAGTGGATGCCGTCTTTGCTTTCCACATAACAGGCAACCTCCTCGTGCACGGGAATCGGTACCTCGCCTGGTTCCAGCAGCGAGGGAAAGGTGTAGCCTTCATGGCTACTACCGCGGTAATACATGCGGTAAGTGTCTCCGTCCTTGAAGACGGTTTGGTAGAGGCTGGTGGTTCCCTCCCAGGGCTTATCGAAGCTCAGGACCTTGCCCCCGGATTGGGGCTTCTGTAGTTGGAGGCGAAGTCCCTCCATGGACTCGATCAGGTAGTCGTCGACGAAGAGCTCCAGTCTGGATCCAATTTCGAGTGGCTGTCCTTCATCGCCTTCGGCCCCCTCGGCCAAGGGCTGTCCCAGGGTTAGCAGCGGTAGAGTCAAAGCCAGTATGAAAAGCCGTCCTCGCATAGTAGGTTCCTCTTTTGCTTTCTCTGCTTGTATTGGAGGGTTCTCCAGTCCTTGCTGTCGCCTGTTGCAGGTCACGATATCAGCCATGCTACTCGAATCGAACTCGACTTGGTAGGCCGTTTTCGTGGCGGCGGCCTCCGGGCCACCATATGTCGAGCCAAGGGGCTGCGCAAAAATAACTTGGCATTTTGGCATCTCATCTTCACATCATCTTCGGCCGCTCCTCAATCGCAAAATCCTCAATGTAGACCGGGCTACGTCTGCGGTTTCGCTCAATCATTCGCGGCCAAATCTGGTGCAAATCTGGGCGTCAATTCTACCAAGTTATTCTTGCGCAGACCCTAAGACGCTCGTCCGATTAACTTCGGCCTGGAGACCAAAGCCACGTAAGAGGTAACACGAGGATTTCCGCGAGGCTTCCCTCGACGACGCAATTCCCGGGGAGGGTTCCATGACATCCACGACCATCAGGTTTGCTCTAGCTGTTTTTGTTGTCGTAAGTACTGCATTGGGAACCGGTTGCTCCGGGCCGCAGCCGACCGAGGCCCCCTCCGGCGTCTTTGTTTTTCCGAGGTGCCTCATGGGGTGCAGGGGCAGGCCCTGCTATTGGCCATTGACAACCATCTGCTCCCCATCAACAGGAACCTCTCCCTCTACTACTCGACCCCTCAGACTCGGCCGGAGCCGCTCCTGACTCCCAGCCGCGACGATCCCTCCAAGCCGGACTACATCGCAACCCACTTCTATGGGACGGTGTTGTTCGACCAGGGGAAGTACCGCATGGGGTACTACGGCCTGGGAACAGGAGACACCGACTCTGGGTTCACCGTGGGTCCAGTTTGCTATGCCGAGAGTGAGGACGGGATCCAGTGGACCAAACCCAACCTGAAGCAGCTGGAATACAAGGGTAGTCTGGAGAACAACGCTTTCAAACTGCCGGGGGAGCAGATGTGCGGCGGTCATCTCATCAAGGACGAGAAGGAGCCGGATCCAAAGCAGCGTTACAAGATGATCTATAACCTGCACAACGGAGAGACCTGGGTCTTTCGCTCCGCCACTAGTCCAGATGGGATCAACTGGACGCCAGGCGAAAAAGACTCGGTGGACCAATTCATGGAAATCTCGTCCTTTTTTAAGCATGGGGGCAGGTACTACGTACACGCTCAGGTCCTCAACCACAGCGAGGGAGGGGCGCCGCAGGGACGTCAGGGCTCTGCCACGGTTTCCGTCAACTTCCACGACTGGGTTCAGGGTTACGGCGAGGCTTTCTGGATTCGTGAGCCCTCAGACCCGCAGGCTCGGGGGGTGCGCAAGCCCTACGATCAGGTCCATCTAGGTATAGGAGCTGCCAGCTACGGATCTGTTGCCGTGGGTCTCTTTGGGCTGTGGCACAACTTTCCGGGAGACGAAACGCGAAAAATACCGGCGGCCTGGTTTGGCCATGCCAAGACCTCGGCCGACTTCGGTCTGGTCATCAGCAACGACGGACTTCATTTCCGTGAGCCCGTCAAGGGCCATGTCTATCTACACCGCGACGACTCTCCTGTAACCAACGATCCCGGCAAGAACTATCCCACCATCCTCTGCCAATCGCGGCAACGGGATACTCAACGTGGGTGACGAGACCCGCATCTACCACGGGCGTTGGAGAAACGCTGAGTACGGTGAGGAATACTACGCCGAAGTAGGGCTGGCGACGCTGCCGCGAGACCGGTGGGGCGCTTTGGGTCTGTATCCCAAGGACTTAAAGCGCCTGGAGAAACCCGAAGGCTGGGTCTGGTCTGCCGCAGTGACACTTCCATCGGAGGGCTGCCAGGTAGTCCTCAATGCAGACCACGCTCGGTTCATGAAGGTGGAGGTGTCGGACGCCGACTTCAACCCGCTTTCCCAATACTCCGGGGACGACAGCGGTGTCACCAAAGAGGAGGGCGGTCTGGACTGTGAGGTGAGCTGGTCCGCCGGAGATCTTAGGAGTCTAGGAGGGGAAACCGTCCGCTTCCGCATACATTTGCGCCGGGAGGGGGACGAATCCGATCCCAGACTATATGCGGTGTATCTCAGAAGTGGGTCCAGGTAGAGATCGCCCGGGACTGACCGAAGAGACAGCGATTTCCTAGAAGTCCTCACTACTGTCCAGTTTAAAGTCGAATGATATCAATTGGTTAGCGATTCGACGCTACTTCGTTTTGAATGCGTCAATGCTTAAGTGCTTGAAAAATTTGGATTTCCCCAAGAAGCGTAGCCCTCATCGTGTGCGGGTCATTGCAGTGGCTGGGGTGCGAGGCATCTACATATATGAGGTCAATCCAAACGGGATTGCGGCTTTTAGCCCAGGGTTTCCGAACCCTGAGTCGTCGAGTTCCCCCTCTGTAGCTCCCGATTCATAGGCAACAATTTCTCCCGGGCACATAGGTTACACTTTTGGAGTCTTGGAGTTTCATTCTTCGGTGGGTGTATCTCGTCGTAGAAGCGGTGGGAACGGTGGAAAAACTCGACGCCAAGAGTCGTCTGCTTGATGTCGCCGT
>CAUZIZ010000212.1:0-8383 GCA_963579905.1 Acidobacteria bacterium UBA6911
CGCCCGTTGGAAGAAACTCGCTGGGTGTTGGGCCCAGACCTTGCCCGCTCCACTTCACGACCTGCTGCAACAGCCCCAGCCCGCCGTAACTGACGGCGTGAATCTTCTCCAAGACTTCGTAGCTGATCCCGTCGGACGAAAGGACCGTTTTCCGAGCTTGACCATTCCAGCTGGGGCTCAACCGAGTGGCCACCTCTGCTTCCCGTTTTCGGAGGATTGCGCGATGCTTTTTCTTCACCTGAAATGCCTCCTTTCGGGCCTCTCTAAAGATTCTTTGTCGAACTCCAGAATACCCGTCAGGTCGGGAACTTCAGGTGTTTACAGGTGGTTTAATCCACTTCCATCTACTTGTTTTGAGGCTAGCTCCCAGGACTGGCGGACGTAGCTTTGGTCTGCAGACCGAAGTATTCTTCTTTCTTCGAGCCTTTGGTTCGACGCATCCCGGCTTGGAGCCCGCCGTCACGGCCACGCGGCGGGTGCTTTGCACCGGCCTAAAGCAACTGTTCTACGGAGTGTTCATGCCTCCACCGTTCGATCTTTTACCAGCTCTGTTGTCGGGAGTGGTCGTCACGGTCCAGCTGACGCTGGGAGCGGCTGTGGTCGCTTTTGTGGCTGCCTTTATCGCAGGCTTGGGGCGTTTCTCGCGTAGTCGACTCCAGCGCTCGTTGGCGAAAATCTATGTCGATATCTTCCGCGGCACATCCGCGCTGGTACAGCTCTTCTGGGTTTACTTCGGCCTACCCCTGCTGGGAATAAGCCTCGACGCAATGGCGGCTGGCATCCTTGTCCTGGGTCTGAACGTCGGAGCCTATGGGTCTGAGGTAGTGCGGGGAGCGATCAAGTCGGTACCCAGGGAACAGGTTGAGGCAGCCGTCGCCCTGAATCTGAGCGAACGACAAACGCTGTGGTACATAGTTCTGCCACAGGCCGTACTTTTCATGATTCCTCCATTTGGGAATCTACTCATCGAGCTGCTCAAGGGCACGGCCTTGGTCTCGCTGATCACCCTAAGCGAGCTGACTTTTCGGGGACAGATGCTGAGGACCGCGATGTTTCGGTCGGGAGAAATCTTCGGCGTGATTCTGCTGCTCTATTTTCTGCTTTCCTTGATGATTACCTTCGGGATGAGACGACTGGAGCGCCGGCTCGCGATCGGCCAGGACTATGGTGGGGTAGAGTGAGCTTCGACTGGAACCTGGTGCTAGAGATCCTGCCAGCCTTGCTCTCCGCGTTTCTTGTGACGGTACAGGCCAGTCTCCTGGGAATGGCGGTGGCACTGCTTCTGGGTCTGGTCTGGGCTCTCCTGCGGCGCTCCGGTAATCGTTTGGTTGCGTGGTCGGCAACCTGGACGATCGAGTTCATTCGGAGCACTCCTCTGTTGGTCCAAGTCTACTTCCTGTTTTATGTGCTGCCATCCTTTGGCCTTAGCTGGTCGCCTCTGGTCACTGGCGTGATTGCTCTGGGGCTTCACTACAGCGCCTATACGGCCGAGGTGTACCGGACGGGCATCGATAACCTTCCGAAAGGGCAGTGGGAGGCCGCCATGGCCCTGAATCTAGGTCGCTTCGATACCTACAGGTCGGTGGTGTTGCCACAGGCCATTCCACCCATGATCCCGGCGCTGGGGAACTATCTCGTGGCGATCTTCAAGGAGACGCCGGTGTTGGCGGCGATTACTGTGAACGAGCTGTTGCAGACGGCAAAGCTGATAGGTGCCGATAGCTTTCGCTACCTGGAGCCCTTGACCGTAGTGGGTATATTGTTCTTGATAGCCAGTCTGTTATCCGCCAGGTTGGTGGAGAAGCTGGAGGCACGATTTGTCCCAACAGAGTAGGAGGAAACTTGAAGTCGACCCGATCCTGAGAATGCGTCGAGTCCGGAAGTCCTATGGCGATTTGCTGGTACTGGACGATCTCGATCTGGAGGTAGCGCCGTCCGAAAGGATCGCTCTTATTGGCCCCAGTGGCTCCGGAAAATCGACGATCCTTCGGATCCTTATGACTCTGGAAAGGGTCGATTCCGGAGAGATTCAGATCGAGGGCGAGAGCGTGTGGACGTACCTCCATAAGGGTGCTCAGGTCCCGGCGAATGAGCAACATCTGAGAAAGATTCGGCGAAAGGTCGGCATGATCTTTCAGCAGTTCAACCTGTTTCCTCATATGAACGTGCTCCGAAATCTGACGGAGGCACCGGTAAGAGTTCTCGGATTGTCCAGCGAGGAGGCTCGTGGGCGGGCGCTGGAGTTGCTTGAACTGATTGGGCTGACGGACAAGATCGATGCCTACCCCGCGCAGCTTTCCGGAGGTCAAAAACAACGAGTCGCTATTGCTCGGGCGCTGGCGATGCGACCCAGGATCATGCTCTTCGACGAGGTGACCTCGGCACTGGATCCGGAGCTGGTAGGCGAGGTCCTGAACGTACTGCGCAGATTGGCTCGGGATAGCAACATTACGATGTTGATCGTGACCCACCACATGCGGTTTGCCCAGGATATTGCGGATCGTGTGGTCTTCCTGGAGGCGGGAAGAATTGTTGAAGAGGGGCTGCCGGAAGTAATGTTTTCCCGTCCCAGCCATCCCCGGACCCGGGAGTTCCTGGAAAGCGTCTTGGAACAGTAGGGAACGCTCCCCCAGAGTCCCATTTTCAAGGCTTACCAGGCCTGTGAAGAATGCGTCTTCAGAACCAACGAAGCTCCCCTCAACCTGATACTATGCTCGCAGGATGAGAGCAGTGAAGGGACCCCCCCCAGCGAACAATCTGGTCACCTCGGTTTGTGTATCGGACCTCCCGCGGGTGCAGGTTAGCACGCGTGTTGGTCTTTTCTTCTTGCTCGTGCTGCTTCGCCCCACTTTGGATGGGCTCAGGGTGGTGGGGTGGCCGTGGTGGTCTCGAGTGTTGTCAAGCGTGAGGTGACGGTCGGCGAGACCTTCATTGGAACCGTGATGCCTGCTCGGCGAACCGTCGTTGGCAGCGGCGCGGATGGGCGAGTCCGTGAACTCCTGGTCAACGACGGAGAAGAGGTTCGGAAGGGTGATCCGGTGGCACGGCTGCGATCCAAGACCCTGCAGATTGAGCTAGCAGCCGCGCAAGCTCAGCTAGAGATCCGAGAGTACGGATTGGCGGAATTAGAGCATGGATCTCTACCTCAAGAGATCGCTCAGGCCAAGGCCCGAGTGCGTGATGCCCGGGCGGTGATGGAGTATTCTCGCTCCCAATACAAGCGTATGAAGTCGCTCTTCGAGAGCGGCCCGGTATCCCAGGATGAGTTGGACGAATCAACCTCGTCCTGGCTAGCCGCAGAACAGAGTCATCTGGGTGCGCAGGCCGCCTATGACCTGGCGGTACAAGGACCTCGACCCGAGAGGATTGCGCAAGCCAGAGCCCTGGTCCGTTCCCAGCAAGAGGGAGTTCGACGTGTTGAGGACCTCCTCGTAAAACATACCATCCGGGCGCCTTTCGATGGCTTTGTGGTCAAGAAGTACACCGGAATCAGGGCTTGGATTCGCCGGGGCGATCCGGTAGTTGATGTGGTTGAGCTGGATCCGGTGGAAATCGAGATCTCGATTCCAAAAACCTACATTCCCTACCTCGAAGTGGGGACCATCCAAGCCATACAGCTAGAGGCGTTGAGCGGAAGGATACTCGAAGAATTGGAGCAGCCGCTGCTGGGAACGGTGGTCCGGATCATTCCTCAAGCCGACCTGCGCTCGCGGACGTTTCCGGTAAAGCTCCGAGTCGAAAACCCCCGTCAAGGCAGTAGCCATTTGCTCAAAGCTGGCATGCGTGTTTTTGCCGATTCTGTTTGTCCAGGAGGAAGCCGGCCAGCTCTTTCGCGATATCGCTCTGGCGATTAGTTCTGCGGTAGGAGTGTCTCTTCTGATTTCCGTAACCGTGATTCCTACTTCCACTGCCAGGTTATTCCGAAAAGGTAGCGAAGGCTTGGAAGCCGCGCCGGCAGGACGTTTTTCTTCCGGTGGGATGGGTCGATTACTTGCTCGCCTGGACCACTGGGGCTCTGAGTTCGTGCGCTATGTAATCTAGATAAATGCCTGGATTCAGGGTGCTATGAGGCGACGCTTTGTGGTGGTCGGAGTCCTGGTCGGTTTGGCAATCCTGCTAACTTTCCTGTTCTGGCCCAAGATCGAGTACCTTCCCAGCGGGAACCGCAACCTGGTGATCGGTCTTTTGATGCCTCCCTCCGGGTACCATGTCGATCGTGTCATGGAAATGGGGCAGAGCGTGGAAGACGCGCTCAGAAAATACTGGGACACCGATCCCGACTCCGAGGAGGCCCGGCAGCTCGACTATCCTGCCATTCGCGACTTTTTCTATGTGGCCCGACGTCGACAGGAGTTCCTGGGCCTGGGATCGGCTGACCCCACGCGGGCCGGCGAGCTCATTCCTCTGGTGCGCAGCCTGCAGGACAAGTTGCCGGGGACCATCATCGTTGCCAATCAGAGTAGTCTCTTTTCGCGCGGGCGTACGGCCGGTCGGAATATCGATATCGAAATCTCCGGACCGGAGCTGATACCGCTGGTGGAGCTTGGTAGGGAGATCCTGGCCCAGGTCGGAGAGGTAATTCCCGACTCTCAGGCTCGCCCTATCCCAAGCCTGGACCTGTCTTCTCCTGAAGTGCACGTATCGCCTAAGCTGGTGCAGTCCAAGGATATGGAGGTGAGTGCCCAGGATTTGGGCTATATGGTTGACGCCTTGGTCGATGGGGCGTATGCCGCCGACTATTTCGTTGATGGACAGCGAGTGGACTTGACGCTCATAGGAAATCCAAACTACGAGGGGCGGACCCAGGATCTGAAGGGCCTCTATGTCTCAACTCCTGAGGCTCGTGTGCCCGTTCGGCTGGACTTGCTGGCTCATATCGACATCAGTTACGGTGCCGAACAGATCAATCACCGGGAACGGCTGCGCGCCATCACGATCCGAGTGATTCCACCCCCCGAACTGGCTTTCGAGGAGGCTCTCGATCTCATCAACGAGGGGATCCTCAATCCCCTTCGGGAGCGCGAGTCTGTCGGGAAAGAGATCCTGATCAACTTGAGTGGGACAGCGGACAAATTGCAGGACACCTGGTAGGCGATGCGCTGGAACCTCTTCTTTGCACTGTTGATCACCTAATCTGTTGATGGCCGAACTTTTCGAATCGTGGCTCTACCCGCTGGTCATAATCCGGAGTGTGCCACTGGGTGTGGTAGGCGGGATTCTGGGCCTGAGGCTGCTGGGTGTGTATCTCGGGCTGCAGGGGCAGCCCCCTCAAACGCTGGACGTGCTCACGATGTTGGGCTTCATCATTCTGGTGGGTACCCGTAGTCAACAACGCCATCCTCATCGTCCATCAGTCGCTCAACCACCTTCGTTTTGATGGACTCTCGGCCAATGAATCGATCTTGCAGGCCATCAGCACCCGGATTCGTCCCATTTTCATGACGACCACGACCACGGTATTTGGCCTTGCCCCTCTCGTGCTCTTCCCCGGGGCCGGAAGCGAACTCTATCGTGGTCTGGGCAGCGTGGTACTGGGAGGCCTTCTGGTGTCCACCATTTTTACCCTGGTGCTCGTCCCAACTCTGTTTAGCCTGGCGCTGGAGGGAAGGGAGCGGATGCTAGAAAGGTCACCAAAGCGCGTGTAGTGCAGCGCGCCATAAGTTTTGAACCAGTGTTCAGCAGCCCCTCGTCGCCGCTGGCGTTGTTGCACTCGCTCGCGACGCCTAGCCAGCGACAACGATTGACTACTGTCCCCTGGCTCAGAACTGATGGCGAGCTGCACTAGGTTACGGGGCAATATGAGAACTCATCAGGCGCCTGGAAAGGTGGCGTAAGCCGTCGTGCTCGGCTAAGCTAGACTGCTATGACATCAGGTATTGACTGGAACCCAATGTTGGCGGCTTTGCCGTTCTCACCGATTCGCAAGATGTTCAATACGGCATCTGAAATGGAGAATGTCGTCCATCTCTCAATCGGGCAACCCGACTTCCCGACGCCTCCCCACATCGTCGAAGCCTACGTAAAAGCTCTGCGCGAGGGCAAGACCCGGTACGAACTCGACGCCGGCCTGCCCCAACTTCGAGAGGCGGTCGCCAGCTCCTACAATGGGCACTACGGTATCGATCTGGGCGCCGACAATGTATTGATCACCACGGGCTGCTGTCAGGCGATGTTCATGGCCCTTACCGCGGCGGTTAAACCGGGCATGGAGGTTATCGTGGTAGAGCCGGTTTTCGTCCTGGTACACGTTATAAGGATGGCCGGAGCAATACCGCGGCCGGTTGTCACCACTGCCGAAAACGGATATCAGCTAGATTTGCAGCAGGTGTTGTCAGCGATCAATGAGAACACCTGTGGGATCATGCTGAGCTCGCCTGGAAATCCCACTGGAACCGTGTATCCTCGCTCCATTGTGGAAGGGATATGCAGAGCAGCTTCCGAGCATGGACTGGCCTTGATCAGCGACGAAGTCTATGAGCGGCTGATCCTGGACGGGAGCGAGCACGCATCAGCTTTGACTTGCTCGCCCACGCTCGACAACGTGATTGTAGCCAGCAGCGTTTCAAAGACCTACGCGATGGCGGGCTGCCGATTGGGGTGGGCTATTTCCAGTCCTGAAAACATCACCGCCCTTCAGCGGTATCACATGTTCATCAGCACCAACGAGAATACCCCCGCCCAGTGGGCCTCGATCGCTGCCCTGGAGGGAGATCAAAGCTGCGTTACTGATATGGTTCAGGAGTATCGGACGCGGCGCGATCGGGTTGTGAAGCTGGTTGACGAGTGCCCTCATCTGACAGGATATCAACCTGAAGGTGCTTTCTATATCATGCCGTCTCTGCCCGCTAAGGTGGATGGGTTCGACCTGGCGATTCGGATGCTGCAGGAGATTGGAGTCTGCACTATTCCCGGTGGGGCGTTTGGAGATTCGTGTAACAACGCGCTACGCATCAGCTTTGCAACCTCGATGGAGCAGATCGAATCGGCCTTCGAAAGGATGATCCCATGGTTAGAAAAACAATCATTCTGACTCGCCCGGAAATCAGTGCCCAGATTGATATCGTCGAGACCATTCCGGCGATCGAAAAGGCGATGGGAGAGTTCGAGAAGGGAGAAGATTTCCTGCCTCCCAAGGCGATCTACTCACTTCCTTTGGCTGGAGATGCCGGGGCGATGGCGGCCTGTATCACCGGCTATACCAAGGCGGCCGATCTGCTCTCCATGAAGGTAGGCCAGGAGCGCAGCGGCAATGCGGAGAAAGGCTTACCCACCACCAACAGCTGGATTGCCGGTTTCAATCCGGAAACCGGTGAGCTCTTGATGATTTGCGATGGCACCTTGCCCACCATGTACCGGACCGCTGCAGCGGCTGCAGTCAGTACGCTGCATCTGAGCCGACGAGATTGCAGTGTGCTGGCGATCGTGGGAGCTGGCCAGCTGGGACGCCAGTGCCTGCGGGCCGTCAGTACGGTTCGGCCCTTTGAGAAGATCTATTTGTGCGATGTCCGGCTGGAGGCTGCCGAGCAGGTAGCAATGGAGTTAGGCTCTCAGAGCCCGGTTCCCATCGAGGTGGCTAGCGCAGAAGAAGCCTGCAGCAGCGCTGACGTGATCGTTACGGCTACCAACAGTCGCCAGCCTATCGTCAAGGATCCATGGGTCCGGCCCGGGACTCATCTCTGCTGTATGGGATCGGACCTGCACGAGAAGATCGAATGTGAAATAAGCCTGCTTACGCGCTGTCGCCTTTTCGCGGACGCCATCGAGCACACTCTCCAGCGCGGTGAGGCGAGTCAGGCGGTAGAGCAGGGAATCCTGGGGAAGGACTGCTATCAAGGTAGTCTGGGACAAGTGATCAACGGAGACGTAGCGGGTCGCACGGACGATACTGAGATCACGATGTACGATGGCGTGGGAATAGGAATCCAGGATACGACGATAGCCAGAGCAATCCACGACCAAGCCGTGTCCAAGAATCTAGGAACCTGGATCGCATTTTCGTGAGGACGCTGCAGGTCTCTTTATTCGCAAGATCCTTGATGGACTGGAGGCCTTCAGCTCAGTCCCGCCGCCAGAAGCCCTGGCCCCATTGGAGAAAGAAACAGGGTTGTCTCTTACCGCGACATCGATAGCACCGTGTCGGTTGTAGGACGGGTACTCTTTCCCGTCAAGGACGGCGACGGGCAGGAGTGCCCGTCCTACAATAAGTCAGGGCTCAGTTCGATGAACTCCTGCCCGACCTCCTTGCCGATGAAGTTTCAGCTTAGTGCCGCCCCCGCTACGCTGCCCCATTCGAAAAAGAAACTTCAGTCGAGGAACGTGGCGGCGGTCTCCAGGCCGTCGTGCTTCGAGCCAAGAGGCTCGAAAGTAGAAGACTTCGGCCTGG
>CAUZIZ010000213.1:0-8076 GCA_963579905.1 Acidobacteria bacterium UBA6911
CTTGATCCCGCCAGTTGCCGTGGCGGTGTGACCCAATCTGCCTGAGATCGAGGTAGCGTCGATAAAGCCCTTTGGCCTTTAGCCTTTCTCCGTATCCGCTCCAGTCCGGCCATCATCCGGCTTCCCAGGGTGCTGTAGGGTACGCCGATCTCGCGACACATCTCCTTGAGCTTCCGTGGACGCGGGCCGAGGATCAGATGAATTGCCTCTCGTTGATCCGCGGGGAGATCAGTGAGCGCCCTGGCTACTTCTTCGAGAAGCTCGGATTTCGACGTCGTAAATTCGTCCTTGAGCAAGGCCGTCAAGGGGTTCGGCTGACTCGATCTCGGTTCCGAATAGACGAAGATGGTCTCCGTTAAAAAGCAGTCCACCGCTGGCTTGGAAGCGCGGTAGTGGTCGATGGTTGTGTTGAAAACTACTCGCCTTATATAGCGATAGGCATCTTCTTCGGTTGGAAAGGTCTTTCCCGAGGCCAGCACATGAGCGAAAGCCTCTTGCAGGATGGCGTCAACGCGGGAAGGATTGAGCAGCACTCTCAGGACAATAGAGCGAAAGACGAGTTGCTTGTCGTACCAGATGCGTTCCAACATGCGTCGTAAAAGCGCTTCGCAGAAACGTCAACTGAAACGTTAAAAAACCTGGTGGGAAAGCGAAACGAAACATCAGCGAGTATCGGGACTGGATTGCCAGGCTGTCAAACCGCCTGATCGCGAGAAAGGAGCCCCATGGAGATGCATTATCGCCAGGAGCATAACCGAGCCTCGATTTTTTTGTCCCTGATACGAACTCGTCTGACATCGTCAGAGTATCGGAGTCTCCTCCTGGTCCAAAACTGGGCCGACCAGTGGTTCCACTCGGGCGGACTCTCCAGTGAAGAACGCTCCCTGTGGCTGAGCGAACTGAAGGCGAGGCTGGATGATCTCTATCAGGGCCTGGAAGAGAGCAAGCTCTCACGTCGGCATCTGGAACGCTTCCTACACTTGTTTAGGGAACTGTTTCTGCGGGGATAGGGAAAGGCGGAAGTTGTTGCAGGTGGCTGCCCTTCGCAATCGGCGGATCAATACATCCGCATAGATACACTTTATGCAATGATAGTTTCTGGTAACTCGACGGGGAGTCAGACATGAGCAACTTCCGAATCGCCGGCGTTCAGATGGACGTTATGTTAGCCGGCAAGCAGGCCAACCTCGATGCGATGCAGCATTGGCTGCGGCAGACCACGGCGGAGGGAGCGCGGCTGACCGTGTTTCCCGAATGCGCGCTGACTGGATATTGCTTCGACAGTCTGGAGGAAGCGATTCCATACGCCGAGTCCGTCCCGGGACCGGCCACGAAAACGGTGGCTGAGTGGTGTCGCGAGTTGAACGCGTTTGTGGTCTTCGGATTGCTCGAACGGGATGGCGAGCGACTCTTCAATGCTTGCGCACTCGTTGGACCCGAGGGGGTGATCGGCAATTACCGCAAGATTCACTTGCCGTACCTGGGTGTCGACCGCTTTACGACCCTGGGAGATCAACCCTTTGCCGTTCACCAAGCCGGTCCGGTCCGAGTGGGCATGAACATCTGCTACGACGGAGCATTCCCCGAGTCGTCGCGGGTGATGGCTCTGGACAGGGCGGACCTGATCGTCTTGCCAACCAACTGGCCGCCCGGTGCCGAGTGCACGGCGGACTACGTGATCAACACGCGAGCCATGGAAAACCACGTTTATTATCTGGCGGTCGACCGAGTCGGCGTCGAGCGCGGATTTTCCTTCATTGGAAAGAGTCGCCTATGTGCACCAAACGGCGACAGCCTGGCCTCCGCGGATCATACTGACCCGGCTGTGCTGTACGGGGATCTTGATCTGGAGCGAGTCCGCGACAAGAAGGTTGTTCGCGTTCCCGGGAAACATGAGATCCATAGGTTTGATGACCGGCGACCGGAAATGTATAAACGTTTATCCGAATAGTCGCTGTCGGCGTCTAGGGTTTCCACCACAGGCAGGGGACCTCTTCTCAACCTGTCCGCAAGGGTCTCACCCTCGACCAGCTCCATGACCAGGAAGAGCACCCCATCGGCATCTTCCAGGCCATATATCGCGGCGATATTGGGATGGTTCAGGGAGGGGAGGATATGGGCCCCCGCTGGAAGCGGGTTAGACTCTCGATGTCCTGAGTGAACTTGTCGGGCAGAACCTTGATGGCGACTTCGCGCTTCAGAATGGTGTCCTGGGTACGGTACAGCTCGCCAATTTCCCTTTGCGGATCTTCTCCAGGATCTGATAGTGGCGGAGGGTCTGGCCGATCATCTCAATCCGTCGGCACTAGCCGCTTGAGTTTCTCAAACCAGTTGAGGACGATGTTGATATGGGCCGGCGTCGGCTTCTGAATGAAAATAAACCGCTGGTCGTCCGGGGCGATATCGTAGGTCATCTCAAGGAGGTCCCTTCCACCCTCCGAGTAGGTGAACAGCTTTCTCGGGGTTTCCGCTTTCAGTTTTGGTTCCGTCTGGATGGAGACCAGCATCACCCTTTCCCCGTCGCGATAGAAAAGCTCCCTACCACTGTGCGCCCATAGGGGCTGACGGCCTCCTTCCGTGGATATGAGCTCAGTTCCCTCGTCGGGGTAGCCTTTGACGTACACCTCGTCTCGGCCCGAGCGGGTTGAGACAAAGGTAATCCATCGACCGTCCCGGGAGAATATGGGGCGTTTCTCCTGGAATTCGGTGGTGGCCTCAAAGGGCCGCGGCTCACCTCGAAGAGGGAGCACGAAGACGTCCCAGTTGGTTGGGGTGTGGTTCTGTGCAAACGCCAACGCATTACCGTCTGGGGACCAGGAGAAGGATGCCTGCGCTCCCCTCGTCGTGAGTTGCTGGGGCTCACCGCTGCCGTCGGCTGCGATCCAAAAGAGACTTCCCCCGTACCCGTGCGAAGCACCGCTCTGAGTATCCCGAGCGAAGGCGACTCGGGAGCCGTCTGGATGCCAAACAGGATACGCTCCCCCTTTCTTCGTCAAACGACTCAACGTGCCTCGGGCTATTTCATAGATCCAGATGTCGGTAGTGTTTGTGTCCGATCTCACTGTAAGAGCCAGGCGTTCCCCATCCGGAGAAAAACGAACTGATTGGTAGTTCCCCGCTTTGACGCCCGTGGGTTTGACATTTCCGTTTCGATCCACCCAGACCAGCGTGCTCCCACCCGGATCGGGAACATAGGCCAGAGTTCCGTTTTCCGATATGCTGTACTGGCAGCTCCATACTCGCTCCGGGAAAGGGATGAAAGGTCCCGTGACCTTGAGTGTCTCCAGATCGAACGGGGCTGCCCACAGCTTGCCATCCATCAGATGAATGAGGTGACCTGTGTCTGCATAGCGGGGGTGTACGCTCGGCTAAGGGAAGATTTTATTTTCCCTCGTTTCCAGAGAAAGCACCCCCATGATCCAGCCTCCTTCCGCATTCTTGCGGTTGAAGAGCACTGCCTTACCCCCAGGTAGAATCTGGGGATGGCGGGCTTGAGTCAGTTCCTCGGGGGTGCCGCCTGCTTCGGAGACTCTCCTGAGCGTCCGAGAAGGATGGAGAGGTGGGCTAGCAGGACGCCCACAGCAGCGGGATAGTCCATGAAAGATGATTGTGCCATCCAGGCCCCAACTGCCGCCATAGCCGCCCCTCGCTTCACAGAGAGTCGGGGGCATTCCACCCATGATAGACATCTTCTTCAACATGTAGTCATCAACATCAAAGAAGCCCATCCAATCTCCGTCGGGAGAGAAAAACGGACGCAGGCACCTTCGGTCTGGGGGATGGCCCTGGATTCCCAGCCCGACCCAAAAAGGTCGCGCACGTACAACTGACTCGTGTCCCCACGATCGGCCGGGTAAACCAAACGGCGACCATCGGGAGATAGTGTTATGTAATGTGGGACAAGTGACGCACCCTCGGGAGGAACAACAGACCACCGGTTGGCGGTGGGCTGTGTGGGTTGGCTGTCGTGTACTGGCCGCCAGAGGAACCGATCCAGAAGCACTATCAGCAGACCAAGAACGGCTAGAGGAATTGGTCGCTGCCACCTGGCTGGGCTGGGAGTTTCCCCTTGGCCGTGAGAATCATCGGAAGGTTGATCGTGAGCGATCTCCAGGGCTTCGGCGATCTCGGTGGCCTGCTGCAGGAATTCGCTCAACGACAGCGGGGAACGGGCCAACCGGTCCTTCAGGGTTTCACCAGCCACATGCTCCATGGCGATGAAGGACCTGTCCTCGCTCTCGCCGGTCTCGTAGATCTTGCAGATTTAGGGGTGATCCAGTGCAGCCGTGGAGCGGGACTCGCGCTGGAAACGGGTCCGGGCCGAGCCGTCCCGCCGCATCTCCTCGGGCAGGAACTTCAGGGCGACCTTACGATCCAGGGGTCCGGTGTCCTGGGCCAGATAGACCCGGCCCATCCCTCCCTCGCCCAGCAGCGAGAGGATTCGATAGGATCCGACCTCGTCTCCCACCAGCGACTCGTCGCCGTTCTGGACCATCGCCCTGGCCGCCACCTCGAGGGCCGGCGCTTCCAGGAAGTCCGAAGCGAGCTTCGCTTCCTAGGCCAGCAGCGACTCCACTTCCCGTCTCAGATCCTGGTCGTCTCGGCAAGCCTGATCTAGAAACTCCGCTCGCTTGCTCTCCTCGACCTCGAGGGCAGCCAGGCAGAGATCATCGACCCGCCTCCGTTGCTCAGCCTTTCCCATCCGCCGCTCCGTCCAGCTCCTAGTGCTTGTCTGGCTTCAGTAGTAGATCTTGAAGCCAAACTGGAGATCTCGCGCCTCACCTGCGGACCCGATGGAGCCGAAGCTCTGGTGGGCGAAGTTCCAGGTGTTGTTCGACGATAGGAAGTTCGTGTGGTTGGTCAGGTTGAAGGCCTCGAACCGGAACTCCAACCGCACGTCCTTCCGCAGCCTGAATTCGCGCAACAGCGAAAAGTCCACGTTGGAGAGACCCGGCCCTTCCACTATCGCCCGACCGGCATTGGCGTAGGTGAAGGCAGGTGGGAGAGAAAAGACGTCGGTGTTGAACCACCGCTCCGGGAAGCGCGAGCCGACATCTAGATTGGGATTCCCCTGCAACTGGGGCCGCTGTGTCGCCGTACTCCCCACGTCCAGCCGGTCCACGCCGTCGAAGACCGTAAACCACTGGCCCTTCTGCAGAGTGATCAGGCTGTAGGCGCTCCAGCCTCCCAGGATCTTCCCCAGGGCTGTGTCCCCGCCAGGAGGCCGTCCCGGTCCAAAAGGAATGTCCCAGCCGCCCAAAAGCGCCAGGCGGCCCGGGATATTAGCCTCGCCTCGACCTCGGTTGCTCTGCCCATTCAGGTAGAGGTTACGCGACACGGAGGTGGGATCTCCAAGGGTAAACAAGCGGCCCCCATGGTGTCCAGGCTTTTGGCCCAGGTGTAGGTGAGCAGGGCCGTGATCCCCTCCGGACCGGGACGCTTCTCCAGCTTGAAGTGGAATCCGTGGTAGCTCTGCATCGTGGGCCACGGTCGTCTCGATTGGCGCTCCCCAGGTCCCGGCACCGCGTCGTTGAACTCGAAGATCTGCATCTCATGCACCGACCGGGTCCCGTCGTAGCCGAACTCCACCACCGTGTTGTCGGCGACCTGCTGCTGGATCGACAATCCCCAACTCGGCACATACCACAGGGGCATAGGACTCTGGCAGCCACCGGCGTTGAACAGCCCCGAGCCAGGCACCTTGGCGGTCAGATCGAAGGGATTTGACAAGACGAGACTGGGCTGATCCGTGCCAGCAAGGAATTCCCGACGCTCGGCGTTGGCCCGGGGATTCCGGAGGACGGTGCTATAGAGTATCCCTCCCGGAGGCTCGTTGCCGTAGATCCCGCCGCCGGCCCGAAGCACTGTACGTTCGAACAGCCGGTAGGAGAGACCGAGCCGTGGCTGCCAGCCGTTCTTGCTGAAGGTGAAGATGTCCCGCTCCTCCTGGAAGCGGCCCGTCGCTGGAAACTCCGGCTCGGCAACTACGACAGGAGGATCGAAGCAGCTGGGGATGGGCGACTCTGTTTGATAGGCGCACTCCACACCCAGACTGCTGGAAAAGCCCCGCTTGTCCTGCCATCCGATCCGCAACTCGTAGCGCAGGCCCAGATTCAATGTGAGGCGTGGAGAGACCCTCCAGTTGTCCTGGAAGTAGAAATGGTGTGAGGGGAAGTGGAGGTTGATCCGGAACTTGTTTCCTTCGACGGAGCGGGTCAGATAGCCCTGCAGGAAGTTGGCAAAGCTGTGGCCTGTGAAGCGGTCGTTGCTGAAGTCGAATCGACTCCGAGATTGCAGGCCAAAGAAGACGTAGTGGTAGCGGTAATGGTAGCCGGCCTTGAAGAAATGGGAGCCCCGGGTCCAGCTGACGTTGTCCTTCACCTCCCACTGGCCTTGGTTAACCGGCCCGAATCCGCTGCTGTGTCCCAGCGTCAAAAACCCTGTCAGACGGGTTTGAGGCACCCCATCAACATCGACTTCTCTATTAGGCCAGGAGGGAATCCCGAGGGTGGGGCCGAAGCCCTCGGGGCCTACCCATTACGACCCGAGAAGTAGGGGCGCCGGTACCAGTGCAGGCCGAACTCATTGACGACGTTGGGACCGAAGTTGCGCGTGTTGGTGACGTTCTGGGACAGACGGGTCAATGGATTGGCCACGTTGAAGGTGTCAATAGGATTCGGGAATATCCCCCCGGTCCCCTCGCGCTTATTCCACAGGAAGCGCCCTGACCAGCGGCTGTTCTCCCCGGTTTTCAGGTCCATTCGGAGGATCCACTCGTTGTTTTCGAAGGGGTTGTTGGTGGAGCTGACGTAGTTGAAGCCCCGGGAGATGTCCGCGTTGGGGCTGGGCCAGAACTGCATCAGCTTGACTGCGACGGAATCGAATCGGTCCTGGGGTATCTGGTTGTTGGGGAAGGGTGCTCCCGTCTGGGGATCGATGATAGGGCTGTTGAACTGGCCCGACTTCTCGGCTGCCGTCGGTGTAGTGCCCGTCAGCGGCCGGAAGCGGCGGATTCTCTCACCGCCGTAGGCCACGAACCACTAGGCGTGATCTCTCTCCTTCAGCAGGCTCGGCAGATGGATGGGACCCTCCGGCCACCGCACGAACTGGTTGCGTTTGAACGCGGGCCTCGGGCCAGGATCGAAGAAGTTTCGCGCGTCCAGATTGTCGTTTCTGTGAAACCAGTAGAAGGTTCCATGAAGCTGGTTGGTTCCGCTCTTGGTAATGGCGCTGAATTGCCCTCCCGGCTTGATCCCGTACTCGGCTCCATAGAGGCCGGTCTTGACCTCGAACTCCTGGATGGCATCCGGGTTGGCGTAGAACTCGATTATTCCGTTGGTCTCGCTGATCTAGGTTCCGTCCAGCATCGCGTTATTGTCGGTCCGACGCATGCCCCTGACGCTGAAGCGCACGCCCTCTCCCTCGGTCAGACGCAAGCGCCACGGCTGCACGCCCGGGGTCAAGGCACCCAGCGTGCCAAAGATGTCTCGGGAGTTCAGGGGCAGATTGTTGATCTTTTGGTTGTCGATCACCTGCCCCTGCGCTGGCGTTTCCGTCTTCAGGATGGGTGTCTGTTGCCTGGACTTCGACCACTTCGGCGACCTCACCCACGCTCAGTGAAGTGTCGATCCGATAGGTCTGTCCGACGTCCAGTTTCAATCCGGAGCGCACCTTCGTCTTGAATCCGGGCATGGTCACTTTCAGCTCATAGTTACCCGATACCAGAGCCCGGATAGCGTAGTCACCGGTATCGCTGGTCACCGCGGTATAGACCTCGTGGTCGACGCACGCGTCATGGACACCTCGGCACCGAGTATCACGGCGCCAGTGGTGTCCGTAATCGTCCCCACGACAACGGCCTTATCGCCCTGGGCTGGCGCGCTGGTCATGCTCGAGGCGGAGATGAGCAGAGCAATTAGAGCGGATCGGATCACTCTCTCGAGGTAACTGGTCCGTGTGCCCAATTCAAGTCCCTCTTCTTGAAACAGCTGCTCTCGTCCTCAGGTACCCCGGCGAAGGTCGTCTCGGGTGTGCTCGCGATGACGGAGTGTAGCAAAGGCCTGATGGACGGTGCCT
>CAUZIZ010000214.1:0-7949 GCA_963579905.1 Acidobacteria bacterium UBA6911
AACTGCTCGCCTAAACTACCCCAAGGCTAAGCTGAAACTTCAAGAATACGTCGCACGTCTCCTGTCCTCCGAGGGTGCCGCCAACGGGTGAACTAGCAGCGTTACGAAGCCAAGTCCGACAGAGCCACGAACGACTTGAGCCGTTAGCAAAATGAGCCCAGGTTCCGAGGAGAGAGCCGGACAACCCTTCCCCACGCAGTGACGTACAAATCCCCAGTAGCCGGAAATTTCGTTCTCGAATGGGGCACGAACGTAGCTTTGGCCTCCAGGCCGAAGTATTCTTCCGAGCCTTTGGCTCCGACGGCGGCCTGGAGGCCACCGCTACGCCGGACCCAATGATCCGGCTCGCAGCCGGGACGCTGCTAACATTTCCCCCTCATCCCTCGTCAGCTGGATACGATATCTGAGGAAACCCACCCACCGGGCTAGGGTGCACAGTGACCTCAGTCTGGTAGGTCTCAAGGATCGTCTCTGGGGTAATGACCTCTGAGGGGCTTCCCTGTTTGATCAATCGACCCTGGTGTAGAAGCACAACTGTCGGACAGAAGACCGCCGCAGCTGTCAGATCGTGCAGTACTGTTATGATCGTCATGCCCCGGCTACGGTTGAGTTGGCGCAGTAGACGGAAGGTCCCAATCTGATGGCTGATGTCGAGATGGGCTGTGGGCTCGTCCAACATAAGGATTGAAGGCGTCTGGGCGAGGGCCCTAGCGACCAAAACCCGCTGCCGTTCGCCGCTGGACAGTGATGAGACAGGCCGATCGGCGAGATGCTCCGTCTGAGTCATCTGCAAAGACTCATCCACAATTTGACGATCACGCTGGGACGTCCTCTCCAGCCGTGCCTGGTGCGGGAATCGGCCCATGGAAACGACGTCACGAACCAGGAAGGGAAAGTCGAAATGTTGCTCGGAAGCAATCACCGCCACCTTTCTGGCAAGTTCCAAGGAGGAGAAGTCCTGCAGGAAGTTCCCCTCCAACAGGATACTTCCCGTGTCAGGCTTCAGTGTCTTGCTCATCAGTCGTAGTAGAGTGGTCTTTCCGCTGCCGTTCGGACCAATCAGGGCCAGGAAAGACCCTGTCGGAATGTCCAAGCTGACCTCATGCAAGCTGAACCCCTGGAGATATTGGAAGCTCACCTTGTCAACTTCGAGAGAAGCCATCAGAACTGGCCTTCCCTCTGCCTTCGGCGCAGTAGATAGATGAAGTATGGAGAACCGATCAGCGCGGTGATTGCCCCAACCGGGATCTCCAGTGGAGGAATGGCAGTGCGGGCCACGCCGTCTGCCAAAAGCAGAAAGACAGCACCACCCAGCGCAGAAGCCGGCAGCAGGATCCGGTGATCCGGACCCATGATGATCCTCATCATGTGGGGAACGATGAGTCCGACGAAGCCAATCATGCCGGCGACAGCAACCGCTGCGGCGACCATGGCCGAGGCGGCCACGAAGAGGATTTTCCGGATCCGCTCTACCTCCACTCCCAGATGCTGGGCTGCCTCCTCACCCTGGGTCAGCAGGTTCAGCTCTCGGGCATACAACCAGGTCAAGGCGAAACCGAAGATGATGATGGCAGAGGATACCAGGATCAGGGTCGGCTCGCCTTCGGTCAGGCTACCGAGAAGATAGAAAAGGGTGGTGAAAGATTCACGGTAGAAGATGGAAAAGACCAGAAAAACGGCAGCGTTGAAGAAGAGGCTCACGACCACTCCGGTCAGGACTAGTGTTTGGACCTGGGCCCTCCCCTGCATTCGAGCAATTCGATAGACCAAGAAAATGGAAAAGAGGGCGAACCCCAGGGACAGACAGTAGAGAGCAGAATAGTGGTCAAAACCCATCACGCTGGACATCATTACCCCTGCCGCGGCGGCACTAGAAGTTCCCAGAATAAAGGGATCGGCCAGAGGATTCCTCAGGACGCCTTGGAAGGTTGCGCCCGCAGCTGCCAAACCAGAGCCCACTATCAAAGCCAGAAGAGTTCGTGGAAGTCGAATATCCCAGATGATCTGCCAAGGAGCATTCCACACTGGCCCGACGAAAAGAGAACCGACCAGGACCAGCACCGTGACCGCTAGCAGTAGGACAAGCTTTAAACCGGCTGACCTCATTGACGCAACGGAAACGATCGCTCTCATGGCCGGGACTCTATCAACTTCCGTACCCTTTCTTGGAGCTGTCTCATTCCCTCCGCCAAACGATGGTTTCCGTGAGTCAGAAGATCGCGATCCAGATCGTCGATGACAGATCCATTTCGGACCGCTCGAATGCGATGCCATCCAGGTCTTCGACTGATTTCGGATGCGCTCGCGTCGAAGGATAAGATTATCTCAGGATCCTTCACAACGATGACCTCCTTCGAGACCTGGAGAGCCGGCCTGCTCACGTCGGCAAAAATGTTCTGGGCACCACAGAGAGAAACGGCTTCGTTGACAAAGCTCTTGCTGCCGATGGTCCAGGAGGGCGGATCGATTTCGACATAGAGAGTGGGCCGACGCGGAAATGATTTGGCCTTTTCGCGGATCTGCTGAACCTGATCCATCATCGCCTGTATCAGTTGCTCCGCCCTTTCCGCCCTCCCGATTGCCTCTCCGGTGATCCGCATCAGCTGGTAGATCTCAGCCAGGGAAAAGGGACTCGGCACCTCCACCACTTTCAACCCCAGCCGGCGCAACGTAGGAACCGTCTTGGAGGAAGTCCAGTGTTCGCTGAACACCAACGTCGGCTCCAGGCTCAAGATCTTCTCCAGACTCGGATTGATAAACCCTCCGATCTTTTCGATCCTCCGGGTCTCGGGTGGATAGACGCAATAGGTCGTGACACCAACAATCTGCGAGCCCACTCCCAACTCGAAGAGCAGCTCCGTCAGATTCGGCGCCAAGGACACGATCCGCCCAGGAGGCTCCGGGGCCGACGAAGCGGCTCGAAGTCCAAAGCAGCCTGCTCCCAGTAGAAGCGCCCATATCATGGCCAGCACCTTGGGTCTGCTACGCTTCACGGCACCTCTCTGAATCCCGAAGGAGACCTTCGAATTCTCTCTGTCTGTCACTTCTGCTTCTACCATATATAATAGCCAGCCCGTGTCTGATACCGACAACACCCTGAACGACGGAAGCATCTCAGTCAACCTCGACTGCTGTCGGGCGTTGGTCGGCAAGAAACAGTTGCATCTGACAGCTACCGAGTACAATCTCCTGGTCTACCTGCTCGAAAACAGCGGTATTTCCCTCACCCGGGAAGAACTGCTCGAGGGGGCCTGGGCCGAGTCATACCAGGGCACTTCTCGGACAGTAGACACCCATGTGCGGAGACTCAGGTTAAAGTTGGGAAGGAGCGGACGTAGGATTCGTACGGTTCGCGGAGTCGGCTATCAACTGGAGTCTGCCCGCAGACGAGGTACCAAGGCACACAACAAAACTCGCTAAGGGTCTGCGCAAAAATAACTTGGTAGAATTGGCGCTCAGATTTGCACCAGATTTGCCCCCAAACGATTGAGCGAAACCGCAGGCGTAGCCTGGTCTACATTGAGGATTTCGCGATTGGGGAGCAGCCGAAGATGGTGTGAAGATGAGATGCCAAAATGCCAAATTATTTTTGCGCAGACCCTAAAGGTGTTCAAGGCAGCCTGCTCCCACTATCCTGGTGCCATGAGCAGGCCTGTTAAGAATCACGCCGGACTTGACGGCGATGAGCAGAGCCGTAAAGAATGACTGAGTGACCCAAGAAATCGCCATCGAAAGAAGCGCCCAGGAACCTTTCCTGAAGAACGGCTACCTCGTCTCCCGCCCAGGCAGCTCGGAGGCCATCTACATCGACCCCGGGGACGAGGCCCCTCAAATCATCCAGCATGTGGAAGACCATGGATTCCAGCTGACCGCAATCGTGAATACACATGCCCACCTCGACCACATCAGTGGGATCGAGCGGGTCAAGCAGAAGTGGGACATACCCATCTACCTACATCCTGAAGATCAATTTCTCTATGACGGCCTGGCGGAACAGGCTCAGTGGTTCGGTCTAACCTGCAATCCGGCTCCTCCCGTCACGCACACCCTGCGGGAGGGCGAAAACCTCCAGCTAAGTCAGCTCTGCTTCAAGGTCCACGCTACGCCAGGTCACTCACCAGGCAGTGTTTCCCTGGAAATCGGGGAGCATATCTTTTCCGGCGACGTCATCTTCGCCGGATCCATAGGAAGGACAGACCTACCCGGCGGGTCGCTAGAAATCCTGATGGCAACGATTCAAGAGTGTATCCTGCCTCTAGGCGACTCGAAGATACTCCATCCCGGCCATGGACCGGATACCACAATCGGTCAGGAGCGCCTTCACAACCCTTTCCTCACGGGCGAAGCGTAAAACAACTCTGTGGCGTCCATATGCCCTCGATCTCGCCGAGCTACTCGGATCCCCCCTGGGAGGTACGTTGGGTCTTCTTCGATGCAGTGGGCACGCTCATCCACGTTCGTGGATCGGTAGGCGAAATCTACGGACGTCAGGCAGCGTCCTTTGGTTTTGAACCCGCCTTTTCTCCCTCAGGTTATGCCCTCATCGAATCCGCCTTTCGGAAGGCCTTCAAAGACACTACTCTCCGCTGCCCCCAGAAGCTGACGGTGGGTGCGCCCGACCACGAGCGGGAGTGGTGGAGGCAAGTAGTACAGGGAACCTTTGCCCAGATCGCTCCCTTCCCCCGACTGGATCAGTGCTTCGAGCAGATCTATGAAGTCTTCCGAACGACCGAAGCCTGGGAGTTGGAGCACGATGCACAGGAGTCACTGTCCCTCCTGGCACGGGACAGAAATCTTGGAGTCATCTCCAATTTCGATTCCCGGCTCGAGGATGTCCTGACGGGCCTGGGCATTCGACCCTTCTTTCAGCAATTTACAATTCCTGGTCTTGCCGGTGTTGCAAAGCCGGATCCGGCGATCTTTCGCTACGCGATGGACCAGATCGGAGCCGATCCAGCCGAGTGCCTCTACGTAGGTGATGAGGTGGACGACGACTATACTGCTCCCCAGAGCGCCGGCATGAGGGCGCTGCTATACAGTCCGGGAGATCGTCACCCGAAATTGCCGACAGCGGCCCAGATTAAGTCGCTGGGAGAAGTATCTCGATTTCTGGTATAGTCCCGTGTTCAATCATGGCCGCAAAAACTATTCGCGTAGCACACAGTCCAGATAGCGACGATGCCTTCATGTTCTACGCTCTGGCCACAGGGGAAATCGATACGGAGGGCCTGGACTTCGTTCACGAATTGAACGACATCGAAAGCTTGAATCAGTCCGCCCGAACAGGCAAATACGAAGTCACGGCGGTGAGCATCCATGCGTACGCTTATCTGGCGGAACGCTACAGCCTACTCGACAGTGGCGCCAGTATGGGCGAAGGCTATGGGCCGATCCTGGTGGCGAGGGAACCGCTCCCGATAGAACAGGTGTCAGAGAGCCTTATCGGGATACCGGGAGAGTGGACCTCGGCCTTTCTGGCTTTGAGACTGCTGGAACCTGACTTCCGCTATCAGGTGATTCCCTTCGACCAGATTATTTCGGCTGTCCAGGAAGGAACCATCGATGCAGGACTGATCATCCACGAAGGTCAGTTGACGTATCAGTCTCTGGGACTGCACAACGTCGTGGACTTGGGGCAATGGTGGCAAGCTGAAACGGGACTACCGCTTCCGCTCGGGGGAAATGTCATTCGTAAAGACCTGGGACAAGAACTGATCGCCAAAGTGGGCCGCCTGCTCAAAGAAAGCATCCGGTACGCCCTGAAAAACAGACAGGCGGCTCTGGACTACGCCTCCCAGTTCTCCCGGGGACTGACCCAGGAGCAAGAAGATCGCTTCGTCCAGATGTATGTCAATAATCGCACCCTGAGCTACGGAGAAGACGGAAGACGAGCGGTGCAATTGTTTCTGGATCGAGGCTACCAGGCAGGACACCTACCCAGCAAAGTCACGGTGGCATTCGTAATTTAGGGTCTGCGCAAAAATAACTTGGCATTTTGGCATCTCATCTTCCCACCATCTCCGGCCGCTCCTCAATCGCGAAATCCTCAACGTAGACTCGGCTACGCCTGCGGTTTCGCTCAATCGTTCGCGGCCAAATCTAATGTAAATCTGAGCGCTAATTCTACCAAGTTATTCTTGCGCAGACCCTTAGCGCCTCGCCTTTTCGCAAACCCTTTTTCAGCCAGTTGTGTCGCGTTCTTCTGGGCGAGAAATTCCGGGGGGCAAAGGCAAAGGCAAGGGCAAGGACAAGGAAAGAGTGCCTGGCACACCGGCTTGGTGTTACCTTGACAAGAACAGGAGGACAATCCCATAATAGGCTCCGAAGTTGACTAAATCGGTAGGAATTGTTTGCTCCGGGATTTCCTGAAGACGACCCATGAGAATCACTGCTCGAGTTGACTACGCTATCCTGGCTGTATTTGAGTTGGCGCTACACGCCAAGGACCGCCGAATTCAGGCACGGGAACTGGCAGAGCAGCAACAGATTCCGCTGAGATTTCTGGAACAGATCCTGATCCAACTCAAGAAGGCGGGCCTGGTCGAGAGTGCTCGTGGTTCCAGCGGCGGCTACATGCTGACTCAACAACCTGATCAGATTAGTCTGGCCGAGATCATCACCGCGGTGGAGGGAGAAGTTACCCTGATCGATTCCAGGGTAAATCCAGGCTCGGTCCTTTGCGAGGTGTGGAAAGAGATCGGTCAGTCGTTGGTCACGAATCTGGAGGCCATCTCTGTTCAGGATCTGGTTCGCCGAAAGATCCAACAGGAGCAGGTGATCGTCTATCACATCTGAACTAGCACAATGTCTCTGCAGCCCGTCGTCGAGAAAAGAAAGGGCCTCCTTCACAGCATCGGCAACACGCCCCTGGTGGAGATCCGCAGCTTGATCCGCTCGGACCGTGTACGCATCTTTGCCAAGCTTGAATGGTTCAATCCGGGAGGTTCGGTGAAAGACCGACCGGCATACAACATGATTCGAACGGCGGAGGACGCCGGCCTGCTCGAGTCGAATAAGACCCTCATCGATGCGACTAGCGGCAACACCGGAATCGCCTACGCCATGATAGGTGCTGCCAAGGGGATCAGGGTTCTACTAGCCCTGCCGACCAACGCCAGCATGGAGCGAAAAAAGATTCTGAAGGCCTATGGAGCCCAGCTCATGCTCACCGATCCTCTAGAGGGATCCGACGGGGCGATCCGCGCAATAAGGGAACTCTACAAGCAGTCCCCGGAGAAATATTTCTACCCAGACCAATACAGCAACGAGGCCAATTGGAGAGCCCACTACCAGACCACAGCCGTGGAAATCCACGAGGCACTGCGAGGAGAACTCACGCACTTTGTGACGGGACTCGGAACCAGTGGTACGTTTGTGGGGACTACGCGAAGACTCAAGGAAATTGATCCTACCATCACGGCTATCTCCTTCATGCCGAATTCGCCTTTCCATGGCCTGGAAGGGCTCAAGCACATGCCCACTGCACTTGTCCCGGAGATCTATGAGCCCGAGCTGGCTGATGAGAACATGGAAATTTCAACGGAGGCAGCCCAGCAGATGGTTCTGAGGTTGACTCGCGAGGAGGGCTTGTTCGCTGGCGTCTCTTCCGGGGCAGCCATGGCGGCAGCCTTGGAAGTTGCCAAAAACATAGATCGCGGGACGATCGTCACCGTCTTTCCCGATGGTGGCGACAAATACTTATCCGAGAATTTCTGGGAATCTAGACCCAAAACAAGTAGATGGAAGTGGATTAAACCACGTGTAAACACCTGAAATTCCAGACCTGACGGGTATTCTGGAGTTCGACAAAGAATCTTCAGAGAGGCCCGAAAGGAGGCATTTCAGGTGAAGAAAACGCATAGAGAAATCCTCCGAAAACGGGAAGCAGAGGTGGCCACTCGGTTGAGCCCCAGCTGGAACGGTCAAGCTCGGAAAACGGTCCTTTCGTC
>CAUZIZ010000215.1:0-7839 GCA_963579905.1 Acidobacteria bacterium UBA6911
TGGCGCGCTGTGGAAACCGTGGAAAAACGGCGACATCAAGCAGACGACTCTTGGCGTCGAGTTTTTCCACCGTTCCCACAACGCTTGGGAAACTCCTCCGGACGGAGTTTCCCACCGCTTCTACGACGAGATACACCCACCAAAGAATGAAACTCCAAGACTCCAAAAGTGTAACCTATGTGCCCGGGAGAAATTGTTGCCTATGAATCAGGAGCTACAGGGTAAGGTGCTTCTGGACCTGCGCAAAGAACTCTCGGGTGAACAGGTGAGGAGCGCCGGATGTCCACGGATGGGAAGGTTGGGAGACAATTGCGTCGAAGCGACGATTGGTGAGTTGCAGAGCTCCACGCGTATCGCTGAGATGGATCTGCAGACGAGGATCTGCCAGCGGATCATTGTAACGGCGATCGGCCATCCGCTGGTTCGCCCGGACAACTTCGGGCTCAATCTCACCACACGGATTTCTTCGACCGAGGCCGAGATGTCCTGGACGGTGACCCCTGCTCCCAGTCCAACCACCAGGAGCGATCGGGTCTTGGGCCGAGCCGCGATCGGCAGAAGCGACAGCCAGCGGGCAACGGCATAGAGACTGGGGCGTCCCCAGCGAGTCTCAATTGCCGACTCCGGCAGGCCATTGGTGAGGAGCTGCCAGGAGGTAGGCCTTTCCAGCAGCACCGTTGCACCTCTGCCGACACCGTAGCAGACGATCTCTCCAGCTAGCTGCCTCGAAGAGAGGGGACTGTAGCGCAATACCGCCTCCGGCATCGCGGGTTGGACAACGGCCAGTACCAGGGAGACCAGCGATGGCCAGCAGAGCGAACAGCCGCCGTCGTGGCCTTCCAATGAGAGCCGCAATCAGCGCCAAGGCAAGGCTGATCGCCCCGACGGCTGCAGGCATGCTAGCAAAGCGGAGGGCCGGCAAGACAACATAACCGGCCGAGAGGGCACCGATGATCGCCCCGAAGGTGTTCCAGGCGAACACGCGGCCGCTGGCCCGAGCGGCGTCGTTGGCGTTCCGAGCCAGGATGCGCACGGTAAAGGGGAAGGTCGCGCCCATCGCCACCGCTCCCGGGAGCAGAGTGGAACCGCCGAGTATCACGCCACTGACCAGAAAGCCTTTACCGCTAGCGGCGAACTCCTCAGCCAGGGCCGGTAGACGATCGACGGCGGCAAAGGCAGCCAGAGAGAGGGCGGCGATCGCCATCTGGGCGACGGCGAAACCCAACCAGGCCCTTTCCGGGGTCGCCGCCAGCCGGGCTGCAATTGCCGATCCCAGGGCGAGTCTAATCAGGAAGGTCGCCAACATGGTGGCAAGGCATACACACTGCCGCCAAACAGATGAGTCAGCAGACGTGTCCACAGGATTTCCCGGCTGAAGGAAACCACACCCGATACCAGGACCAACGGTAGGATCCAGTCGAACGCAGCACTCATTGCCCCAAGCGGCCGCGAGGCTTCAACGGCGCGAGTGGCAGCCCCGGGGATTGCGGGACCGCTCGGCTCGCTCTTCAAAGCACCGAAGCCTCGAGCGAGCAGGGCGGCAAGGCCGAAGACGACGACGTTTATTGCAGCTGCGACCAGGATTGTCTACCCCAAACCGATTCGTGGCAGCAGCACAAACGCCGTCAGCAGTGTCCCAGCCGCAGCGCCGACGGTATTGGCGGTGTACAGCAACCCGACCCGAGTGCCAATTTCCGTCTCCCGCTGCACGGCATACTGAGCCAGAAGCGGCAGGGTAGCTCCCATGAGCGCGGTGGGGACCAGGAGGATGACGAACGAAGAAACACCACAGATCAGCCCTGAGCCAAAGGACCCAGCAAGAGGGAGTTCGGTGCCACCCAGGAGCGCGACGTTGAGGGCCCGTGCCGCGACGATTGCCTGTGGCACGGCCAGTGCACTGAGACCAATGCCGAGTTCAAGCACTGCATACACCAGAACCGGCCGCCGGACGCGATCCATCCATCGCCCGGCGCAGCCCGCCCCCAGTACGAGACCTGCCATGTAAGCTGCCAGCACCATAGCCAGCGCCAGCTCCGAAGTACCGAACACCAGTCTGAACTGCCGGGTCCAGGCCGTCTGGTAGCTCAGGCCGGCGACCCCTGACAGGAAAAAACACAGCAAGACGAGCAAGAAGGGCAGACGGGTCACCCGACCTTCGTTGGCGTGGGGCCGGGAAGACTCGTTTGCGTCTATCGCGATGACGGCTGGGGAGGAAGGGAACTGTTCGGGCATGACGGTGAGAAAGGAGTCATTGATTCATCAATCATCCCAATCACTTCTGGCGGGCAGTCCTTTTCTCCGAAAACACCTTCTCGATCTGCTCATGGAGCTTCTCTCCCACGTGGAGGCTGACCGAGTCCAGAAGTGTAATGGAATTCTGAAGCTGCTGTAGACCCCTCCCCAACTTCATCCCTTGCTCTACCTGGGCATGAAGGGCGACTATGAATGCCTTCTGTTTGACGAAAAGGTTGGAGTCGCTGGGAGGGCATGTCCCGGCAGGACCATCTCCACATCGAGCTTTTCCAGCTCTGAGATCACCTTGATCCAAGAATGGGTATCGCCATCACCCATATAATTGTGGGGGCCGTTGAGCACGGCATCACCGGTGAAAACTGCCCTGTGCTGGGGCAGGTAGGCGAAACCGTCTCCTCGTGTGTGGGCGGTCCCGAAATGGAGTAGCTCTATCCGCTGGGTGCCATCGTCGATGACCATCCGATCCGGATACGTCAGAACGGGAGGCTGAGGCGAGCTGAGACCCAGCTTTCGAACATCTTCACGCTCCTCCGAGGCTTCCTGCCATCGCTGCGGCTCGTAGCGTTCCAATTCCTTGAGCACGTTTTCGTGCGCCACCGGGATCGCTCCGCTGGCCGTCCAAACCGGATTTCCGTAGGCATGATCCCCGTGGTGGTGAGTGTCGAAAACCAGCCTCACCGGCTTCTTGCTCACTTTGCGGATATCGGCCAGGCAGGCTTCGGCTCCGCTTGGAAAGTTGGCATCAATCACTACGATGAAGTCCTTGAAAATCACGAAGCCATTGTTGCAATTCGATTTTCCCTTCAGGTCCCCTTGGCGAAAGTAGCCCCCGGGTGCCACTTTCACGACCTGATCGGGACTGGTGGTCGGAATCTTTCGAACCAATGCCGCGCCCACGCCCACTCCTAGCGCCAACAGCGCCAGTAGGAGCGAGACTCTGGTCTTTCTGCGAATCATCGCCATGACATCTCCCTCACGATTGTTGACTGAAGGGGGTGCAATCCTGAACTCCGCTTTCTATCCCGGACACGGCCATCGATGGTAGGCTAATTCCGGACGCTGCGGCCGCGAATTGGTCGATTGGCCAGCAGGCGATGTAGGGCTTCCCTAAACCGATTCAAAGAAAGGAGCGAACCATGTGGACTGCTCACATACTCTCAACATTGCTCCCGCGGCCGCGCTGGGATCATCTCATGTATCTGACTCTATTGGTGACACCAATAGTTTTCGCCAGCGAAAGAGCGCGTGCTTCTGACATCGTCCCCGCCGGCGCCAAGCTCGAGAAGCTCTTCGAAGGCGGGTGTCAGCTTTCCGAAGGTGCTGCTTCTGCACCCGATGGCTCGATCTATTTCAGCGACATCACTTTCACCTATACCTGTCAAGATGAGAATGGGGTCAAGGAAGCCGGGCACATCTGGAGATACGATCCCAAGACCGGGAAAACCTCGATCTTCCGTTCGCCCAGCGGGATGTCCAACGGGATCAAATTCGACGCTGCGGGAAACATGATCGTGGCAGAGGGCGCCGATTACGGCGGGCGTCGCGTCATTCGTACGGACATGAAGACCGGCAAGAGCTATATCATCGCCGGACTTTACGAGGGACGCCCCTTCAACTCCCCCAACGACATCACCATCGATAAGAAGGGTCGCATCTACTTCAGCGATCCCAGGTACCTGGGTCACGAGCCGGTCGATCAGCCCGTAATGGCGGTCTATAGGATCGATCCGGATGGATCGATTCATCGAATCATTACTGATGCGGGAAAGCCTAATGGAGTCGCGATCTCGCCGGATCAGAAGTCCCTCTACGTCGTCAGCAATGACAACGGCTCAACCGGCCTGGACCGGCTTCCCGAGGAGACCCCGGTGCACAAAGGCCGTATGGCCCTCATGGCCTATGATCTGGCCGACGACGGCAGCGCCAAGTTCAGGAAGATATTGGTGGACTACGCCCCTCAGGATGGACCCGACGGATTGGTGGTGGACACCGAAGGTAATCTCTACGTGGCGGTCCGCGACGAGACCCGGCCTGGGATTGTGGTCTACTCCCCGAAGGGAGCCGAGCTGGCCTACATCCCGACCGAGCTGCCGACGAACGTGGGATTCGGACGGGGCAGCGAAAGCAAGACGCTCTACATCACCGCCGGAAAGAGCCTCTACAGGATTCGGCTGAACAAAGCCGGGTACCAACTGCCGCCCAGGAACTAGCCGGCGTCTCTCATCGCTTGCCGTAGCGAGGCGTCGCAAGCGCCGTCCTGGCAAGGCTCGCGACCGAACAGCCGAGCTTCAGAAAAGGAATCTAATAGAGGCCAATCCCAACGGGATTGCGAATAGCAGCCCAGGGTTTCCGAACCCTGGGTCAACGCCGCCTATATGCCATCAGATCCTGTACGTATCTCACGATCCCAATTGCTGGAATCACCGTGAGCACGATACCTGCGACCAGGATACCCATCCGCAAGGCTTGCCGCATCTGCAGTTCGGCGGGCAATTGTGCCCGATCCGCCCATAACATCGCGAAGCACCACAGACCGCAGGTCAGTGCCGAGCCCACCAGAGCAGCGGGTGTGATGATAAAGACCGGATCCCTTTCCAGGAACCAGAGCAGGCCCAAGCCCGGGATCACACACCAAAGCAGGGTCCAGAGTCGGAACTTTCGCAAGGGAACCTTCCTTAGCCTGGGCAGGAGTGCCACCAGGCACTCCCGGGTGGTTCGGGTGTAAAGCTCATAGGCCCCGTAGATCGTCCCGAAGAAGGCGAAGAAGATCCCGGTCTTGTAGATAAAACTCATCAAGGTTTGAACCAGGTGGCTCTGATCGGGACGGATCAGGTATTCAGACTGCATCGTCAACAGATCGAAGCCGCTTGGCACAAGCTGTCTGGGATAGAGCACCGTCGCTCCCAGGATTCCGAAACAGAGGGTGAATACGAAAATGCAGGCGAAGGACACCGAGACGTCAATGCGAGGGGCCCGAAGCCAACTCAGGCCCCGCGCCAGGTTCTCTTCGCTCTCCGAGATTGGAGCTGGAACAGCCTCATCCAAGCCCTGGCTCAGACCGAGCAGCCCCCAGCCCTTCTCTCTTAGCATCCCCACATATCCCAGATAATCCTGGGTACCACCGCCCAGGGCTCCCAGATACGTGACCACCTCTACCAAAGGACTCCGCCCTCGAAACTCGGTGAATTTCTCCAGCAGCCAGGGCTCATACACTGGCCGAGTCGGAACCAGCGTTCCAGTCAGAGCTGCAACCAGATCCGGGCTGGAGACTAGCGCCGCCATCACCATGCAAAAGAGCAGCATCGAAATCAGGAGGGTCTGGACCTTCTCCAGGAACCCGTAGCTCTGCAGCCAGGTGAGCGCGACAGCAACCACGACGAAAAAGGTACCCCAGAGACGACCGTAGAAGACAAAATCCTCGTGGTTCGTTTGACTCGGAAAACCCACGACCCAGTTGGTGAACTCGCCCAACATCTTGGGCAGACCGCCGCCCACCCAGAACGGCATCCAGACTATGGTCATAGCGGAGATAAACAGCACGAACTAGCCCCTGGGACCCGGCAACTCCATCCAGCTCTGCAGCGGATGCCGTCCGGTCAGGGTGATGAAGCGGCAGCCGGAATAGACCTGAAGCCCCTTGAGCAGGGAGCCCACCAGGAAACACCAGAAGAGGGAGTACCCGAAGATGGCCCCTCCCCGGGAGGCGAAAACGGTTTCACCGCTGCCGATGGCACCGGGCCCGAAGAGCTTCAGCATGCCCATCAAGGACCGGTCGCGGAGTTCAGGGGTCAACTTGGGATAGACTCCGGGGGTCTGATTCATCGGAAACCTTTCTCTGTGCCACGGATGCTATCCTTGGGAATATTGGCGGTCAACGCGGCTGGGAAGAACTCGCTTTCGGGGGACAGTTGTGTTTTTCTTGCCAACATGGACGTCAAAATCGGTACAAAGGCGACCTTGGAGGAAGACGAATGAGAATAGTGACAGGGGCCTTCAGTCACGAGAGCAGCACCTTCACGCCGGTAGCGACCACTAGATCCAGCTTCGAAGACCGCTTCGGAAAGATCAGCGCCAATCAGATCATTCCCATCTGCCGCAATGCCAACGTACCAACTGGCGGTTTTATCTCGGGGGCCGAGGCCCATGAATTCGAGCTGATTCCCACCGTCTTCGCAGAAGCCCACCCTAGCGCTCCAGCCCCGCGAGAAGTGTTCGACGCCCTCTTGAACGAGATGCTGGAATTGATGTCTGCGGCCGCACCCGTGGACGGAGTGCTTCTCGAGCTTCACGGCGCCATGGTAGCCGAGGGGATCAGCGATGCCGATGGACACATCCTCCGTGCCGTGCGCCAGCTTGTCGGAACCGAGGTCCCCATAGTGGCTCAACTGGATATCCACTCCAACGTCTCTCCTCTCATGGTCGAGGCGACCGACGTGCTGATCGGTCGGGAAACCTATCCAGAGATCGACATGGCAGAGCGTGGTCGGGAATGTGCCGACGTTCTGGTGCGCATTCTGAATGAGGGTCTCAACCCCACCATGGCCTTGTGCCAGATTCCCATGATGTGGGGCATGAATCAGGTCACCGCACATCCACCCATGAAACAGGCGATCGAGAGACTCCACGAGATCGAATCGCGGCCGGGTGTCGTCTGTGCCTCGATTGCTACCTGTTTTCCTCTGGCTGACATTCCTGAGATGGGGGCGTCCGTCCACGTTGTCACCAATGGGAATCTGGACACTGCTCAGTCCTATGCCGATGAACTGGGAGAATGGATCTTCGAACGGCGAGCAGATTGGCAACTGCCCACTCCCAGCACCCGGGAGGCCCTCACGAAGGCCGACATGATGGGGAGCTATCCGGTGATCTTCGCCGATCGCAACGACAATCCTGGAGGCGGCTCCCCCGGTGACAGCACTGGAGTGCTGAGGACTTTTGTCGAGGCCGGCTTGAAGGATGCCTGCGTCCTCTACATCGTCGATCCCGAGGCTATCTCCTGGTGCGCTGCGGCCGGGGTTGGCACGTCCCTCACCCTAGATATAGGAGCTAAATCATCACCCCTTCAGGGCAAGCCCGTTCGCATGACAGCCGAGGTAGTGGCACTGGAGGAGGGAGAACTCCGATACGGGGGAGCAATGTACAGTGGTTTGACGGGCCACATGGGCCCATCGGCCTACATCCGGCAGGGAGGCGTTCACGTGATCCTTGTCAGCGCCCGGGAGCAGCCCTTCGACACCGCCTTTCCCCACACTCTGGGGCTCCACCCAGAGAAGATGCGTTACATCGGAGTCAAGTCGGCGGCCCACTTCCGGGCAGGATTCGAGTCTTGGGCGAAGCAGATCTTCGTCGTTTCCGAAAGCAGCGTCCACAGTCCCGAGCACATCGATTACCGACACCTGGGACGTGAAGTGAATCCGCTGCAGGAACCCGCCTTCGCTCCCCACTCCTCTCGCTCCTTGCAAGCAGCCGGAGCATCTAGTTAGTTCTCATCCGGGAACCCCCGTTTTTTCGGGCTCCATCAGCGGTTTCCTGGACAATGCAGGGTGTCGGACAGTGACTGCCCTGCGTTTTAGAGGAGGGTTCGCA
>CAUZIZ010000216.1:0-7819 GCA_963579905.1 Acidobacteria bacterium UBA6911
CTTTGGACCGGTCATGCGCGAAAAGATCGCTAAAGAAATCATCGATCTGGTCGATCAGCAGCTCCCTGCCAAGGAACATCTTCGACCCGGACAAGCGCTTTGGAACGCCGTCTCGATTCACACTCGCCCGCTTTCTCGTCCTGGAGCAGGGTCGAGCTGAAAATCGCCGTGATGTCCGAAGAATAGCTTAGTTGATTCAGAGGTGTCTGTCCCCAACTGGAGACACAGACCAGAAAGATCAGCGTCGCCATCGGCAAAGCATAGATTGGGGGTCGAAGTGAAAACCAACGCTGTCTCTCCGTCGAAGCCTGGACGGGTCAAAGGCGATCATAGCTAGACTGATGGGCAATTACTAGCGGCCGACACCGTTGGCGGCACGTCAAGTGGCCAGGAAGCTGTTCGCCGGCTAGTAATCAGTCATCGCTGGAGAGCATGCGGCGGATCATCTGTTTGACATTCCTGAAACCCTTGATTGCCACCGTCAGGACGACGCTGTAGAACAGGAGTCCCGATACGATGAAGATGGCTGTCCAGATAAGCTTCCATGTCTCTGTGTCCATCGCCTTACCCTTTTTCGCCCGGCTGAAGTGTCCGTGGCGGATGCGTTCGCTGCGTGATGAGGGAGCCCAGGATCATCCCCGCGCCTCCCAGGATCAGACTGAGAAGAGCAGGTAGGTTGGAACTCTCCACCAGGGGAGTCAGGAAAGCCGGAACGGCCTCGGGGAACTGGCTCATGATCAGGAAGCTGATGGGGGCGATAGCTCCCAGGATGAGCGCGCAGTAGGCTCCCGGCGTATTGGATCTTCTCCAGTAGATCCCCAGAACGACCGTCCCCACGGCACCCGAAAAATAAATGCTGCCGGTAATGTACATGAACTTGAAGGCGGTCTCAGGCAGCTTGTAGAGAGCCCCGAAGACAGCCAGGAAGGCGGCCAGAACGACTACCATAATCCGGGTCCAGTAGACCTCTCGCTTGCTGGTGAGGCCTCCCCAGGTCCCGTCCTCGCGACGGACCTGCTCGCTATTGCCCAGGATGGCCTTGATGGGAGAGATGACGTCGCGCACGATCACGCCACTCCAGGCCAGTAGATAGCTGTCGTGAGTGGACATGAAGGCGGCCGCCATTCCTGCCATGAGCAGCCCGGCAAAACCGATCGGCATGATCTGTCCCATCATGTGCGGCATCGCGAACTGCCCGTCGTCGGCGAAGGGACCTCGGTAGGAATCAGCATGGGTAAAGGCAAAGGCGGCGGCACCCCAGAACATGGGGATCAGGGCGCGTCCCGTGACCGTGGCGCTGGAGATCCAGAAGATCCGCTGTGCCACCCTGGGACTCTCGGTGCTCAGGGGACGGGACATCTCCGGCTGCCAGATGATGGCGATCAGGCTGACCGCCATGAAATAGACGATGAACATCCAGCCGTAGTCCGGGTTGGCAATGGGGTCGAAGGCGTGGCCACCCTTATGCTGTTCAATACTAGAAACGATGTTGCTCCAGCCCAGCTTGGGGTGGGTGAGAATGACCACTGTCCCCACCAGGAACCCGAGCGACAGCAGGACGAACTGGGCGAAATCCGTCAACACGACCGAGACCATGCCGCCCATAAGTGTGTAGAACACCACTACGGCCAGCATGGCCACCATGACGCAGTTGACCCACTCCGGTGGCAGACCGGTGAAGCCGACCACGAACTTACTGCCCAGGATGGGAAAGAGCCCCATGTTGAGAGTTCCGGCCAGTGCCAGCAGGACGCCGCCCGTCAGCCGGACTCCACGGCTGTACCTGATCTCGTAGAACTCGGGGACCGTCATCACCTGCAGTTGACGCAGCCGCCGGACGAGAAACCCGGTGCGGCCTACAATCAGGGTAGCGAGGGCGGCAACAAGACCTACGATGAAGGGACTGAATCCATTCTTGAATCCCTCCTCGGCGAAGTACATCACGGTAACCAGGCCGAGGCCGGTCGATACCATGGTGGCCACAGCCATGTGAGTCTTGAGGGTGCGCCCGGCCACCAGGAAGTCGGCGATTCCTTTGATAGTAGTACGGGAAAGGATCCCCGCCAGGATGGTTGCGCCGATATACACCCCCACGATCGCGTAATCGATCCAACTCAGATTCATCTTGTGCTCGATCCTGTGATCGGTGGCAGGATCTCAGTCATCTCTGCCAGGGGCCTCCCTTGGCCGTCTCGGATCACATTACGGCGTCCAAAGAGCTGGTGGGCCCCGGTCAAATCCAGCGCTCGATTGACCACCGCATCCGAGAAGACGCTGAAGAATTCCTTGTGATCGCTGGTGTGGCGGATATTCTCTTCATTCAAGATCGTGCCCAGGGGGACCTGCTCCTCCAGGATGAGCTGCAGTGCCTGGGACCTGAAGAGTGACAGGTGGATCCGGATCGCGCCGAACTCTACCGGGGTCCCGTCGCCTTCCAGCTTCAACACGACCTGCCTCAGTAGACGGCTTTCTTGCTGATACCGATCCAGAACGCGAAGAGAGACTCTTCTTCCATGGAAGGCCTCCAATGTGGGAGTCATGTCGTTCTCGTGGACCAGGAGGTCCCGGAAAGGTTGGGGAACTTTCAGACAGCCGACAGTTTGTAGCTGGGGAAGAGGTTGTCCCGATCGAAGGTAGACTGCTTCCAGCGGATCTGACACAGAGGGGAGTATGCCCACCCCGAAACTGCGTGGCAAGAGGCCCATCTCGCTCGCACCTTCCCGGACAGATGCGAGGCATGTATCATACTGGCTCGACCGCGTACTAAGAGTAAGAGAGCAACTAAGCTGAAACTTCCACGAGGAAGCGAAGCAACCTTAGGCAGTTGACAGAGCCGTGACTGTTAGGGAGCGGGGCCCGACAGGGACCAGACCCCCAGGCGTTTCGTGGAAGCACAGGATTCCACTCCCTCACGGTCATGGCTCTGTCAGCGCTGCTAGCGATGATCATGGCAGAGGCAATCCAAGTTTCTTTCTCGAATGGGGCCAGGGCTTCCTGGGGGTGGGACTGACCTGGATGAAGAAGGCGAAGAAGTCTCATTTGAGTGAAGACTCGTTATTGGGATTGGAGCAGAAGAGGGAGGGCTGGGAAAAAGGAGAGCTGAAGGAGTTTCTTGACCGCAGCGGTGAGCGGGAAGAGAGCTTCCGAACCGTATCCGGCCTCGAGGTCAAGCGTCTCTATGACCCGACCGACGTGGATCAGTTGGATCCCGCTGAGGACCTCGGTTATCCAGGGTCGTATCCTTTCGTCCGCGGTGCCTATCCCACCATGTACCGCGGCAGGTTCTGGACAAGGCGACAGATCGCCGGTTTCGGCACCGCCAAGTCGACGAACGAACGATACCGTTTTCTCCTCGGTCACGGTCAGACCGGTATCAGCACCGATTTCGACCACCCCACCTTGACCGGATACGATTCAGACCACCCACTGGCAGAGGGTGAAGTGGGCAGACTTGGAGTCGCGATCGACAGCGTGAACGACATGCAGGAGCTGTTTTCGGGGATACCGCTGGACAAGGTCAGCGTCTCCCTCACCATCAACCATCCCGCCATCATCTTGCTGAGCATGCTGCTCTCGGTCGCCGAAGCGGATGGCGTAAGCTGGGGGGATCTCAGGGGCACGGTTCAGAACGATTCTCTCAAAGAGTTCCACGGGCAGAAGACGTTTGCCTTGCCTCCCAGACCCTCCCTGAAGCTGACGACTGATGTGGTGGAGTTTTGCACTCGTCACGTTCCCAACTGGTACACCATCTCGATCTCTGGCTACCACACGCGGGAGGCGGGTTCGGATGCCGTCCAGGAGCTGGCCTTTACCCTGGCCCAGGGAATGGCCTATGTGGAATCGGCTCTGGAACGGGGATTGGAAGTGGACGAATTTGCTCCCCGGTTTTCCTTCTTCTTCGGTTGCCACAGCGATTTCTTCGAAGAGGTGGCCAAGTTCCGTGCTGCCCGGCGTCTTTGGGCGAGAATCATGAAGGAGCGGTACGGTGCTAAGCGGCCGGAATCCATGCGGCTGCGCTACCATACCCAGACGTTGGGGTCGACCCTGATGCGGGAGGATCCCAAGAATAATATTGTCCGAGGAGCCCTCCAGGGGCTGGCCGCAGTCCTGGGCGGAACCCAGTCCCTTCACATAAGCGGCTACGATGAGGCCTACGATATTCCCTCGGAGGATGCCATGAAGATGTCGCTCGCGAGCCAGCTCATCATCGCTCACGAGTCGGGTGTCACCAACACCGTCGACCCCATAGCCGGTTCGTACTTTCTGGATTCACTGACGCAGACGATCGAGGAGCGGGTCTGGGAGTACCTGAACAAGATCGAGGAGTTGGGCGGGGGGCCCCAGAAGGGGGGGAAGCCGAAGAGCGTCCTGTGGGGAATGCTGCATGCCATCGAGACGGGCTACATCGAACAGGAAATATCCAACGCCGCCTACGAGTACCAACGTCGTGTCGAAAGCAGTGACTATGTGGTCGTGGGTGTGAACCAATACCGTTCGGAGCAGACCCAGCCGCTGGAGATCTTCGAGTACGACACCCGCGAAGAGGACCGGCAGCTGGAGCGTCTTAGCGAGTTGAGGCGCGAGCGCGACAATAGCCGTGTCCAGAAGCTCTTGGATGAGACGAAGAAGGCAGCCGAGGCCGATGAGAACCTGATGCCTTCGATTCTGGCAGCCGTGGGTGCCGGAGCCAGTGAGGGAGAGATCATGGATGCCCTGCGGGATATCTATGGGTCGTACCGCGATCCCGGCGTCTTTTGAGTCTTCTTCGATAGTTGCCGAATAGTAGATTTGTGAGACCATGACTGAGCAGGCTAAGCCGGTAAAAGTGCTGTTGGCAAAGGTCGGTCTGGATGGACACGACCGAGGCGTCAAGCTGATCGCGCGTGCCATGAAGGACGCGGGCATGGAGGTGCTCTATCTGGGCATGAGGCTGACCCCCCAAGAGATCGCCTGGGCCGCCTTGCAGGAGGATGTCGACGTGGTGGGTATCAGTATCCTGTCCGGGGCGCACATGCGTCTCATCCCCAAGCTCGTTCAGGCCCTGGACAAGCACGGACATGGAGATGCGATCCTGCTTGTCGGGGGCACCATTCCCGACCAGGACGTTCAACCGCTGCTCGACATGGGGGTCGGAGCGGTCTTTCCGGTGGGAACATTTACCAGCACTATCGTGGAATACGTTCAGTCGGCCGCCAGGCCGCAGCATGGCTGAACGTTCGAGATTCCGATGAAGTGGCCTCCCCAGTACGACGCATCCTACCAGCCCTCTCTCGACAGTGAGTACTGGGACCCTCTCCGCGAGACCCTGAAGCCCGCCGACAGGGAAAAACTCATTCTCCAGAAAATACGGCATCAAGTCAGCTACGCCTGGGAAAGGTCGGAGTTCTACCGAGAGTTATACGAAGACCTGAAGGTCGACCCCACTGAAATAAGTAGTCTTGAACAGTTTCGGCAGCTGCCCATCCTGACCAAGGAAGAGATCCGCCTGGAGCAGGAACAGCATCCGCCTTTCGGTCGCTTTCTATGTATTCGCGAGGATCAGGTGTTTCACATTCATGGCACCTCCGGAACTACTGGCCGGTCGACGGTTTTCGGCATAGGACGCGACGATTGGGAGCGTATTGCCGAGGCCCATGCTCGGGTGCTGTGGTCGGTGGGTTTGAAGCCCGATGATATCGTCATGATCGCGGCCCTGTTCAGCCTCTACATCGGCAGCTGGGGAGCCCTGTTGGGAGTCGAAAGGCTCGGCGCCCGCTGTTTTCCGTTCGGCGCCGGTGTACCCGGCCAAACCGAACGGGCTGTCGAGTGGATCAAGATGGTGCAGCCCACGGCGCTATACGGGACTCCCTCCTACGCCCTCTATTTAGCCGAAGTGGCCAGGAAGATGGGCTGTGACCCCAAGAGGGACTTCAACTTTCGCCTGATGTTCTTTTCCGGTGAACCAGGAGCTAGCGTTCCCGCCACCAGCCGCCAGATTCAGGACACTTTCGGCTGTGACGTCGTGGATCAGGGCAGCATGGCTGAGATGACCCCTTGGATGACCAACTCCGGATGTCGGCACCTGGAGCGGGGCATGCACGTCTGGACGGATATTGTCCACACCGAGATGCTTCATCCCGAGACCAGGGATCCTGTGCTACCGGGTGAGGAAGGAGTCCCCGTGTACACACATCTGGAACGGACCTCGCAGCCCCTGATCCGCTACTGGTCGGGGGACATCGCCCGCTGGCAGGATTCCTCCGCCGGCTGTGCTTGCGGACGCACCTACCCCACCCTTAGCGAAGGCATCTACGGTCGAGTGGACGACATGATCACGGTTCGGGGACAGAACGTGTTTCCCTCTCGAATCGAAGATGTGCTGCGGAAGCAAGAGGAGTTCGGCGGGGAATTCCGGCTGCTCGTGGAGCGGGAATCGGGTTCTCTCGACCGGCTGACCGTCCAGCTAGAGATCAAGCAAGAGGCCTCGCCCCAATCCGAGGGTTTAAGCCAGAAGATAAGGGAGGATCTGAGACGCGCCCTGGGCGTGAGTGTCCAGGTGGAGCTGAAGCTCGAGGGTACCTTCGAGCGCTCCCAGCTCAAGTCGAGCCGAATCCTTGATAAGCGTGGGATCTGGAGGGTGGGGGGGTGAGGTCAGATTTGTCTGAACGTCTCGACGCTTGAACGTCCACTCCAGTTTTCCGCCACGGGCCTGAGGGGAACAGAGACCTACTGGAAGTGGGAGACCGAGCCGCGAGCCCTGAACCTGACTACGACTCCCTACATCACCGTGGGGCTGGTGGTCAGAGGGTGCTCAGACGACGACATCCGGAAGCTGATCGGCGGGAACCTCATCCGAGTGGCCTCGACGATCATGGACAAGAGGACCCGGGGAAGGCTGATCTGAGGGAAAACAGTCGCGAGTAGGACAGAGCCGCGAATGGGGTTGCATGTCGGCAAGATGGAACCAGGTTCCGGCCGTCGAGGACGACGAAGGCAGGAGAGAAGCGGAGAACAGCACAATCCTGCAATGAGGTTTCAGAGTAACTAAGGGTCTGAATGGAAACTCCCGTCATCGATTTTCACTGCCACGTCGGAAGTTGGGGCCGCTTCGGGATGGACGACGATGTCGAGCTCTTCCTCCGCGCCCTCGACCGGGCCGGGATCGACCGTGCCTGCATCAACTGCATTTTCCACGGCGAGGCCCGCCGCGGCAATGACCTGGTAGCCGAGTTCGTCCGAAACGCGCCCGACCGATTCATCCCAGTGGCCTTTGTCACTCCTCACTACCCTGACGAGATGGTTCCGGAGCTGGAGCGCTGCTTTGACCAACTGGGTGCCCGCTACATCAAGATCTACCCCCACTACGTCGGGGTCTCGCAGGAAGATCCTATTTACTATCCCATTTCCGAGTTTGCCAGCGACCGGAACCTGGCGGTCATGTCCCACGCCTGGCATTATTTCGATCCCGAATCGGTCTCGATAGTCAAGCGCTACGAGAGCCTTTCGACGCGCTTCCCCGGGGTCCACTGGGTCATTGCCCACGGTGGCTCCGGGTGGCACGGGCCGACTTTCGGCCGCAGGGTCGTGGAGGCCGCCCATGAGCTGCCCGAGATCTACCTCGAAACCTGCGGCCGCACCCGCCCGGGAGACATCGCTTACGTAGTCGACAGGGTAGGAGCAGACCGAGTGCTGTTCGGCACCGACATGCCACTCCTGGACGGTGCGCAGCAGATCGCCAAGATCGTGATTGCCGGCATCTCTGCGGAGGAAAAGCAGAAGATCCTCGGCCTCAACGCCAAGCGGCTGCTGAATCTGTAGGGCCTGGGCTGAGACTTTAGAG
>CAUZIZ010000217.1:0-7750 GCA_963579905.1 Acidobacteria bacterium UBA6911
ACACGATCAACCGTGCAACTCCTACCTATTCTCGCAGATTTCGACGTAGAAGCGTTCCTATACATAGGATCAAAGGATCCTAGTCCTCTTGGCGCAATGTCTAAAGAAACGACCGAGGCTAAGGACCGACGGATTTACGATCTGGAGGACCGCTTGGTAGATTTTGAAGTCGTAGTCTGCCGGATCGTTGATGGCTTTCCCCCAACCAAAGTCGGCAATTTGGCTTCTAATCAACTCCTCCGCTGTAGCACCGCTGCAGCTCCCAACTACGGAGAAGCCCAGAGTGCAGAATCGCGTCGGGATTTTGTTCACAAGATAAAGATCTGTCTCAAGGAACTGCGAGAAACTCAGGTCTGGCTCAAGTTTGCGCTACGGATGGAACTTATGGAGCCACGCGAAATTAAAGTCGCTATAGAAGAAGGCAAACAACTCATCTCGATCTTCGTCAAAAGCATCCAGACCGCTCGAGACAAGAGGGACTAATCGGGTCTCGGGGTCGTCAAGAGCCTTCGCCAGAGTATCTCCTCCGGCCTTCGAAATTCGCCTGTTCGATATTCTGCGGTCCATCATTTATCGGTTGCCTTCTCCAGAGCAAGAAAGGCTAAATCACAAACCGAAAAACGCCGAACCGTCTTCCTGGCTCCCCAAGTCCGCTGTCGTAGTCAATCCTTCTCCATCAATACCCAATCAGCAAGGTCAACCGCTATCTGATCCTCGGTGCTTTGTCCCCAGTCCCTGAGCATGCCCGCTAGCTCCTGCCGGATCTGCCGGTATGAGGATGAAGCATACAGATTGTTCCGTTCCCCGGGATCTTCCGCTAGATCGTATAGTTCCCCCGGCCGGAAAGCAGCACCGGAGTCGAAGTGGCGCAGGATCAGCTTGTGGTGTTCTGTCCTCAGTGCTCGCTCGTCATAAAGGGAACCGTCAATCGGCTCCTGGGGAATGTTCTGGATCACTATGGGCCGATCCCAACGATCGTGACCCGAAGAAACCCGTTCCAGCAGGCTCTCTCCCTGCAGGTTTAGCCGTTGGGTATAGGACCGAACCCCCATGACCGGCTGAATTCCGGCAGCCTGCAGGAAGGTAGGCATCAGGTCTACCAGGCTCACGCCGGACTACCACACGGTTCCCTGGGGTAATAACCCAGGATGAGCCATGATCAGCGGAACCCGGGCCGCTCCCTCATAGGCGACACATAGCCCTTCTTCGGTCCCCGGTCGGTCGCCCCAGACACGTCCGTGATCTGAGGTTACGACGATCAGGGTGTTGCCCAGAATCTCAAGACGGCGTAGCGTCTCGACCAGCCTGCCCACGTTCCAGTCCAGGTTGGACACCGTACCGTAATAGGGGGCGAGCTCGTCCCCTTGGTAATGTTCCAGAAACCGGCGGGGAGGATCCAGCGGCTCGTGGGGTGCATAGTAGGACTGATAGAGGAAGAACGGCTCGTCCGCGTGCCGCTCCATGAAGCGGATTCCCTGCTCGGTGTGGACATCGGGACGATAGCGAGACTGGTGGGGTTCCCCAATCCAGTGTCGCAGTAACGAGTTGAAAGACTTCCAGTAGTCGAAGAAGCCTGGATTTGGGGGCCCCAGATGCCACTTCCCGATGTGGGCGGTGGCATAGCCGGCATTGTCGAGCAGATAGGGGAAGTTGTCCCAGAGCCGAAAGCGCGGATCTCGGAAGGGATCGGCGATAGACTCCTTGTAGTTGGAGTGAACCGAAGTGGTCGGGATCGGATAGACATTGCGGCGCAGACCATGTGCGTGCGGATAGCTGCCGGTCAGGATGGACGCCCGGGCGGGACCACACAGGGCCTGCGGGGTGAAACAATTAGCGAATCGTACTCCCCTCCCTGCCAGGGCATCCAGGTTCGGGGTGTGAACTTCCTTTTCTCCATAGCAGCCGACCGCATCGGTGCGGCACTTGTCGAAGAGGATGAACAGGATATTTGGTGGCCGGCCCGGGGTCACTGCACTCGTAGAATCATCGAAACTCATAATGCCTCTTTCCGGTCAGTCCCGATCCCGCTACGCTGCCCCATTCGAGAAAGAAACTTTGCGGCTACCGGGAATTTGTGCGTCACTGCGTCGGGAAGAGTTGTCCGGCTCTCTCCTCGGAACCTGGGCTCATTTTGCCAACGGCTCGAGTCGTTCGCGGCTCTGTCGGACTTGGATTCGTAACGCTGGTAGTTCACCCGTTGGCGGCACCTTCGGAGGACAGGAGACGTGCGACGTTTCGACGTATTCTTGAAGTTGCAGGTCAGTACCCCCCCAGCGGGGCTGCCCCATTCGAGAACGAAACTTCCCGAGCCATGGAAGCCTGAAGCGCAAGCGAGGGGTTGGGGAACACCCCGAATCTCCCCGGCTTGGCTGCTTGCCGCGCCTCAGGCCTCTTCGTCCCCCCATTGCGCTGCCCTCCAACCCCTCGCTCGCGCTTCAGGCTTCCTCACGTTTCGCATTACTCGGCGACCTGGAGGTGCGAGTTCCGAATGAAGTTTCAGCTTAGTGATGCCTGCGTCCACTCTCCCGAATCTGTTAGAACTTCACAGCCAGCCGCCCTAGTGTATCCGGCTGGCTCTGTGCCGGATTGTTCGTTTCGCCGATGTCCTGGGACAGTTCAAAGAGCTCGTAGGGCTGAGCGAAGGACTCTCCCAGAGGCTCCAGCCGACCGCCGGAGCCATTGCCCGATACCAGGGCCAGCACAGTCGAAGCCAATTTGTGGATCATGGCTAGCGAAGTCTAACAGACGAAAATCAGAAACGACAAGGAGCGACGCTTGAGACTCAGGACGCTATCGGGAGGCCGCCCGCTGTGTTGAAGGTTGCGCGTTTGTGACGCCTCTTTTCGGAGTTCGATGCTTGAGATATAGTGCTTTCAAGAGCTAGGATTCTTGCTTATAGTAACATAGGCAACCAAATTGGATATCCAGAGGAGAGAAAGCCGGAGCGATGACGCAATGCTGACCACGCAAGAATGCTGTATCTGTGGACAAGGCTTGAAGTTGGCGCAACCCCACCTGGAAAGCCGGCCCACAGGCCACAACGGGGAGACAGAGATCTGGGGCTACTGCACAAAGTGCTGGAGCCACATGACGAGTCTGCGACAAGGAAACGTGGATCTGGGGCGGATCTATTCGAAAGTCATCGTCCACACCGACGTCGCCCCCAAAAACGGCCACCAGAAAATCGGTAGCTGATCCCAACTCGCCGCTCTCCTGCCTGATCCCGTTTGTCATGGGCCACCATTAGCGCATCATCGATTAGGACTACAAGAATCCTACCTGCCGTGTCTCTTTGACAGACTCCGAACCGGGGCGCAAACTGGAATAACCAACTCCTGAATGAGTCGAAAATAGCGTCAGTAGGTCAATATCGTTCCGACCTCGCCGTTGTGGTAAAAAAGCAGGGACACTGGGATGAGAATCATGAAACTTGTGTTGCCGATGATCCCGAGATTTACCCTGATCCTTGCTGGATCGACGCTCCTTGGTCTCCTGCAAGGGGCCTCCCCTGAAGAGCTTCCTCGCTACCGGATTCCCCGCAACATAACACCGGCCTATCCCAACCCGGTTCGAGGTGAGACCATCCGGCCCAGAGTCCTGGAGCTCTTGGGACTGGGAGAATTGCCCACCGCTGTCAGCTTCAAAAAAGAGAACTCGGAAACGACATCCGACGGCCTTTCGGTGACGACTCTGAGCTTTCAGAACTCGTTGGGAGAGACGGTTCCGGGTGTCCTGATTACCCCAGTCGGAGCCGGGACGGATTCGCTACCCGGAGTCGTCTGTATGCCTGGCACCGGCGGTGACGCTGCGCGAATGACCGAAGCGCGCTTCTATCGCGACGGTCAGGATGAGGGTCCCTTGATGGGTTGGGCAAGAGAACTGGCCCGGCGCGGCTTTGCTACCCTGTCGATCACCCTCAAGGGCACGGTAGCCCGGCGACGGGTGTTTGAGGACTGGGACCGGGAAGCTCGTCTCCTGGCCCCTTACGGCCGATCCCAGATGGGATTCCTGGTGGAGGAAGCCCTCAGCGCGGCCCGCGTATTGGCGCGCCAGCCCATGGTTGACGCCCAAAGGATCGGGCTGACCGGCTTCTCACTCGGAGGATATGCTGCCTGGTGGGCGGCCGCTTGTGATCCCTCGATTGCCGCCAGCGCACCCCTGTGCGGTGGTCTGGGAAGCCTCGCGTTGGACATTCACGACGGAGATCCCGATCGCCAGAGCTCTTTTCATTACGTCCCCGGACTGCTTCGTTACTTCGACCACCCCAAAATCGTGGCCAGCTGTATCGCACCGCGCCCCTTGATGCTCTTGGCTCCGCTGCACGATCCTGATATGCCGGCCTCGGGCATCGATCAGCTTCTTCGAGTGGCAAACCCCGCCTACCTGAAAGCCGGGCATCCGGAGAAATTCAAAGTGTACCGTCCCAATGACGGCCATGTCTTCCGGGTAGAGTATTTCGAGTGGATGGCCGAGTGGTTTCATTCCTCGCTGGTAAAGTGACCTATTAAAGAACTCTGGCAGCACTGCTCACGATGGCCGCCATCTGCCTGGCAATCTGGCTGCTCCCGAGGGCACCCCATTCCGCCAAGGATCTAATCCAGCTACCGGAGGGCTTCGAGCTTCAGCTGGCGGCTACTCCCCCTCTGGTCGAGCGTCCCATCGTAGGAGCCTTCGACGAACGGGGCTTCCTTTATGTCGCCGAGTCGTCCGGATCCAACGACAAGGTCGAGAAACAGCTCCGGGAAAAGCCTCATAGCATCCTGAGACTGGAGGACACCGACGGCGACGGGACCTACGACAAACGAGTCGTCTTCGCCGATCGGATGATGTTTCCCGAAGGCACCATGTGGTTTGACGGATCGCTCTATGTGGCCGCCGCCCCCAGCATCTGGAAACTGACCGACGCCGATGGTGACGGGGTTGCGGATCGACGGGAGGAGTGGTTTCAAGGCAAGAACCCTGACCGGCTGCGCCAACGATCTCCACGGCCCCTACCTGGGACTCGATGGTTGGATCTACTGGTGTAAGGGGGCATTCGCAGAACAAACCTACCCGCGCCCGGGCAAGGCCCCATTTGTCACCCGGGCGGCCCATATCTTCCGTCGCCGGCCCGGAGATACCCTTGTGGAACCGGTAATGACCGGGGGAATGGACAATCCAGTGGACGTGGTCTTCACCCCTGGCGGCGAACGGATCGTGTCAGCCACCTTCGTCCGCCAACCTGGACAAGGGCGTAGGGATGGCCTGATTCATGCCGTCTACGGTGGCGTCTACGGCAAGGCCCATGGCGTTACCGAAGGACACAAGAGAACCGGGGAGTTGCTGCCTTCAATGACTCACTTTGGCGCTGGCGCGCCCTGTGGTCTGGCCCGCTACCACTCAGCCGTCTTCGGCCAGGAGTATCAGAACAATCTCTTTACCTCCCTTTTCAACCTGCACAAGGTGACGCGTCACGTGTTGGTACCCCGGGGTGCCACCTTCGAGACCCGCGATAGCGACTTTCTGGTTTCCAACGCCCAGGACTTTCATCCCACCGACGTGCTGGAAGACGCCGACGGCAGCCTATTGGTGATCGACACCGGGGGCTGGTACAAGCTCTGCTGTCCCACTTCGCAGCTGGCCAAGCCCGATGTCCCCGGCGCCATCTACCGAATCCGAAAAAGGGGTGCGCCCAGGATCGAGGATCCCCGGGGACGGCGTATTGATTGGGACGGGCTGAAATCGGAAATGCTGGAAAAGCTACTGGACGATGATCGACCCGCGGTGAGAAGCCAGACCATCCATCGACTCGCGAGACGGAGAGAGGGAGTCTTCCCCTCCCTGGGCGAGACCCTGAAAAATTCGAATTCCGTCAAGGCTCGCCGTGGGGCCGTCTGGGCTCTCACGCGCATCGACGATGTCAGAGCCCGAGAGATGGTTCGATCAGCCCTTTCCGACCAGAACGAAAGCGTTCGCCAGGCGGCGCTGCACTCGGTCAGTGCCTGGCAAGATGCCGAAGCCCTTCCGCAGCTGATGGATCTTTTGAAAAACGGCTCCAGCCATCTCCGGCGGACCGCAGCCGAGGCTCTTGGCCGTATTGGTCAGAAGACCGCCGTTGCCGGGCTCCTGGCCCAGGCCGGGACTGAGAACGACCGGGTCCTGGAGCACGCACTCACCTACGCCTTGATCCAAATCGATGATCGTGTCGGTACGCGGGAGGGATTGCAGGCCGCCGCGTCCACAACCAGGAAGGCTGCTTTGATCGCCCTGGATCAGATGGACTCGGGCAAACTGAGTCCGGCGACGGTCACCGCCCTGTTGTCCTCTGAAGACACGCTGCTCAAGGACTCCGCCTGGTGGATCATCGAGCACCACCCCGACTGGGGCGCGGATCTGACCGGCTTCTTCCAGAGACACCTGGCCGATGACACCTTGTCTCTACAAGAACGCAAGGATCTCGAACAGCGGCTGGCAAGTCTCGCCACCAGCACCGCTATCCAGGAGCTCCTCGCCGAATTGGTCCAGGGACGCGGATCAAAGGACTCCCGGCTTGCGGCCCTGCGGTCGATGACTCACGCCCCACTGAGGGAAATGCCGGCCGCTTGGACAACGGCCCTTGCCAGGCTACTGTCCGAGAAGCAGACAGACGCGGTTCGCGGGGCGGTTTCGGCGGCCGCTGCTCTGCCGTTTCCCGAGAAGGGAGCTGACGATCTCGAGTCGGCACTCCTGAGAATCGGCCGGGACGTCCGCCACCAGAAATCACTCCGTCTGCAGGCGCTGGCCGCAGTTCCCAAAGGTCCGGGAAGCCTCGAATCCGAGCTCTTTGAGGTACTGATGGACAGCATCGAGCCGAGCCAGTCGCCGCCCCTACGCACCGCGGGATCCACGACGCTGGGAAAGGCACAGCTAGCCCGCGAGCAACTGCTGACCTTGGCTGATTCCCTGCGGCGAGTAGGACCTCAGGAACTTCCCAAGTTGCTGTCCACCTTCTCAGACTCCGGTGACGAGATGGTCGGTAAAAGGCTCCTGGCCTCCCTCAGAGAATCGCACAGTCTCGGTAGTCTGCACCCAGATCGACTCCAATCCTGTCTGCTCAGCTTTCCCAAACCCGTGAGGGATAAGGCGCAGGAGCTCCTGGCCTCACTCGACCTGAACACCGAGCAACAGAAGGCACTCCTGGAGAAACTACTTGAGAGCTGTAAGGGAGGCGACGCACGCCGCGGACAGTCTGTCTTCAATGGGTCCAAGGCGGCCTGCTCCTCCTGCCATGAGGTAGGTTACCTGGGTGGAGACCTCGGCCCCGACCTCTCCAGAATAGGACAGATTCGCAGCGAACGGGATCTCCTGGAGTCGATGGTCTTCCCCAGCGCCAGTTTCGTGCGCAGCTACGAGCCCGTAGTGATCGAGACGAAGTCAGGCGAAGTTCACAACGGAGTGCTGCGCGAGGACGCTCACGACGAGGTGGTACTGGTGACTGGAGCGGAGACCAGGGTTCGTCTGGCTCGAACCGAAATTACCGTGATACGGCCGGGCATAGTCTCCATCATGCCCTCGGGCCTGGACCAGCTGCTGTCTGAGCAAGAGCTCGGAGACCTACTAGCCTTCTTGAAAGAGACTGCCCTACGTTCGCGCTAGTGACTCAAACCCCGTCCCGCTCGATCGACACGGAGCACAGAATCCCAATCTGTAGCTCCCGATTCATAGGCAACAATTTCTCCCGGGCACATAGGTTACACTTTTGGAGTCTTGGAGTTTCATTCTTCGGTGGGTG
>CAUZIZ010000218.1:0-7588 GCA_963579905.1 Acidobacteria bacterium UBA6911
AACCACTCAGAACTTCCGGCCTCGAACTACACCATTGGCCCGAACTTAACACCGCAAAATGCCATTTGATTTTTACGCAGCCGCTTAGGTCGGAATGTGGTGGCCACCATGGTATTATCGTCGGAGTTACTGTCGGGCGAAACCAACCGGAACCGGCAGCCCCTCATGGCTAGATCGGTCAATGCTCTTCTAATGTCCCCACTTGCGGGATTGCTGGTGGCAGTTCTCGCCATGACCGCGCTTCAGGCTCAACACGCTACCGGAGCGAAGCCTCTTACTATGGTGGTCCAGGTTCGGACGGATCTGAAACCTTTTCGGGAATTCAGAGAGGTTCGGACCAAGATCTTGGATCATTCTAATCAGCCACTTCGCCAGGCTGTCCGGCGGGTGCGCAGTGGCGACAAGTGGTCAAGAGGCATAAGAGTGGCGGAGTTTACGAACCTCTTCGCCCATACCTACCGGGCCATGGTCTCAGCCATTGATGCTCAAGTGAAAGTCGTAGCCCAAAGACCGTTTCAATTCAAAATGGAGAAAAACCAGGGGTACGTGTGGTTACGGTGCTGCTAGCCTCGGAGAGAGCGCCCGCAGGCGACTCCTGTCAACAGCAGTGGACTCAGCGGACGCGGCAGTGCGGCCTGTGGTACTGAAGCGCTGTCTCGAGAGGGCGCAGGGTAGAAGCGACTCGCTGGCTGACTGCTCAACGAGGTCACCGGGTTTGCATACGCAGTAGCGACCGCGCACGAAGCCAATGCCGGGGTAGGCTGGCGGCGTCCGCCAACAAGGAAAGTCGCCAGAGTGCCACCGAAACCAGCAGCTGCAGAGGATTGATCCAGGGAAAGATCGCTGCCGGCCAAAAATCGGCGCGGGCGATCGCCGCATGCGGCAGATAGGCTTTGGCACCCATTAGACGACTCCCGATCAACAGGCAACGCCTCAGACCGACAAGCGGTGAGGTGCTAGTCATCTTCGCTACGCGCTTCGATACTGGGGCTCAAATGAGGTGGATTGGAAGATCGATTGTGATCCAGGGGGTCCAGATCCTCTAACGGGAGGGGGATCTCGGGTCGCCGCGAATCCCGCTCGTCTGAGAGGGCGGCGAAAGAAAGCGCATCTTTCATTCCAATATATCATTGGAAGCGGGTATTGCGTCCGGTTCCGAGCCGGCAGGGCGGGCAGCGTGTCTTCCAGGTCCGAAAGCGGCTCCACCTCAGAGGAGAGAAGCAGGATTCTCACAGCGCAATCTCACTTGGTTCGCCCCACCTCAGCACCTGACAAACCTTCCCGCCCACAACGGACACCAGATCACCGCCGGGTCAATTCCCGGTCTTGCTTCCATCTCGCGCCTGGGGCTCCGCCACCTGTCGAGCGTAGACTTGCTGAGCGCTGCGGAACAGCTCCAAGACCTCCTTCTTCTGCTGAGCTTTGGAAAAGACCCCATGCTGGTCTACCTTCCTGCTCAGATCGTCGATCCAGCTCACAAAGAAGCGGGCATCGTCGGGAGATCGGATGGGACGCCCTGCAAGATAGCAATACACGGGGCTGGTGTGGGCAAAGGCCTGGGCATCGTTGGGGACCCAGCGGCTGGCAGGACCCAGCACCCGTGCAGCTATCCAAGAGCTCCTCGACAGCTGCACCTCTGCCTCTAACTGGAGGTTTCCATGATCGGCGGCGGGAAGGCTGCGGACGACCTCACCATTGACGATGATCTCCAACCGATCCACCGTCACCAGTGAACGAGATCAGGCCTCCACCGACAGCGTCACCGGGGACGAAGAAAAGTGAAGCTCAGCCCCCGGCCCCTTGCCCTCGACTTCGAGCCGTAACAGCGGTCCGGTGGTGGCAAAGCTCCTGCCCTCCTTGTAGGCCTTTATCCAGCCTGCATAGTCCAGGTCTGCTCCCGACTGGACGTAGACGCGGGAGGCTCCCAGGATGAAGTGCTTCTTGAGATTGACGAAGGTATCGGTGCCCGCCGACACAGCACACCTGAAGCCACAGTTGAGAAGCCGGTACCAGAGCTCCATCGAGGCGATCTCATCCGAGTTACTCAGGATATCCATCGCGTCTACCGCACCCAGGGCCAGATCCACCGGAAGCTCGTAGGCGCGAGCACCGAATCTGCTGGGATCCATCTTGCCTGGGTGCACGTACGAGACGGCTCCACCCTGCCGTTGGGCAGCCCGAGACTGGGAGTAGTTAGCGGGGTAGTCGTCCGGATAGAGACTGCCCTCCCAGCCGGTGTACAGAGGTTGCACCAGACGCTTCAGATTCAAGAGCGCCATGTGCCCATAAAGCCGGAAGTTCCGCATTTCCTCATTCCAGTAGAGGATGTGTCGAGAGTCGGAGAGGTCATGAGGCCTCCCCTGGAAGAAGCGTTCATCGTGAACCCAGGTACCCACGGAGTTGGCGACCATGAGATTGGCCACGTTTAGGCCCTCGGCTCGGGTCTGGAGCAGGATGTCGGCCGGTGTTATGGTCTCGCCGCCGATGTAGTTGGCGTGGATGTGAACGTCACCCGAGTACCATCCCTCCGCTGCCAGGCTCCACCTCCAGCTCCAGGTAGCTGGTTTCGCCGGCCACGATCGGGATGATCCGTTTGAGAGGCGATGTCTCCAGACCCTGAACCACCTCCAGAGTGGCTGGGCCAGCGGGAAGGGCGACCGAGAAACCTCCGTCGGCGTAGAAGTAGGGTTCCCCGGTGATCAGAGTGAGGCGCTCCAGTGCTCCGATCGGCGCCCGGGAGAATCCATCGGAGTCGGTCAGATAGCAGCGAGCCGCGATGGCGTCTCCATTCCTGTTGCGGAGGGACACTTGCAGGCGGCCGGCCCTTCGGATCTCCAACCTCAGGGGCGATCGGCAGCTGCCGATCGCCGACGACCAGGTCGAGCGTTGCTTCGAAGCTGCCGGGAGCGCCCTCGAGGTCCAGTAGGAATCCACGGGTGGCCCTTGCCGGCACGCCGAACTCCTGTCTTCCGCTGGGATCTTCCTCCAATCCCTCCCAGGCGCTGAAACCCACCGTGGGGACTGGGCTCTCGTTCCGGACGACCAGGGGCACGGCTCTGGAAGCGCCCTCGACGCCGGTCAGGGAGATGGGTGCCCGGGTCAGGGTAGCTTTACCGTCCGCGTCCAGATGAACCTTGAAGAGGTCATCTCCCTCCAGTCCCCAGAAGAGATCCCCGATTTGCCGATCCAACTCCGGCAAGGAGAGCGCCGGGGATCCGCCGAAGGTGTCTCCGAAAAGCTGCTTGCCGGTCATCCCTCGGGCCTGCCCCTCCGCCTGCAGGAGAGGCTGTCGATTCCGGCGGGTGTCTCTCATCATTGAGAGAATCAGTCTTTCCAGGGACTCGACCAGCTCTCCGCCGAAGGGAATCAGCTGCTTGTATGCAGCACTGTTCAGTACGCCGGATTCATGTGCTCTCAGGGAGAGTGGACGGCCAGAGGGCGAGGAAGAGAAGGAGCAGCCTGCTCCTCGATGGCAAGGACCACATAGCGCTCGAAGAACTTTAGCCCGGATTTCTCATCGCTGGTCTACTGCGTCGCCGCAATCATCTGCCCTGGCTGTGTTTCGCTCGGTCGGCCGCCTCGACGTACTGTCAAAGTACGACTGCGGCGGCCTCGGTCGCAAGCCTTGCCAGGCCGGCCCTTGCGGCGCCTCGCTACGACAAGCGATGAGAAATCCGGGTTAGGGCTCACTGGTCGAGAAAGGGCAACAAACTGATCAAGTATAAGGAAGGGTTCCCTTGCCTTTTCCCTGGCCTGTCCGCTTGCCTTTGCCTCTGTCCGCACCTCTGCCCCTGCCTCTCCCTGACACACTAAGGGTCTGCGCAAGAATAACTTGGTAGAATTGGCGTTCAGATTTGCACCAGATTTGGCCGCGAACGATTGAGCGAAACCGCAGGCGTAGCCTGGTCTACGTTGAGGATTTCGCGATTGAGGAGCGGCCGAAGATGGTGTGAAGATGAGATGCCAAAATGCCAAGTTATTTTTGAGCAGACCCTAAGAGGCAAGGTCAAGGGTAGAGCCCAGGAGCAGGAACATCACGAGCTTTCGCGATTGTTCCGTTTCCGCGCTTTTCCCGTAAAGCCAACAAAAAAGGAACCTTCCGGTGGCCGCTCATACATTGGATTTGGTAGCGGGGGCGGAATTTGAACCCGCGACCTTTGGGTTATGAGTTCAAGCTCCACCCGGACGTACGGTCATATTTGGGTAACGCTTGGTTCTCCCTGATCTTGGGCAACCCACGAAAGCACAAGTGGAGGGAGCGATGTCAGGGCATATGTTGGATCAGGCAGTCCTCGTCGGCACCTACCAGCGGATCTGAGGAAGGTTCGCTTTCAGTTCCATCTGGGACTGCGACCGCAGCCGGAGGGAATCAGACTCTCCTGTGTCCTATCCGCTCAGGGCCCTGACCCCGTTTGATCCTTCCGGTCCACCGAGATAGCCTGACCTGCAGGGGAAACGCACTCCCCTTCGATATGGAGGATGGGTAATGAGGAAGAGAATGTTGGCTGAGTCGGTGGCGGCCATGGTCTTCTCCTTGGCTGCAGCAGCCCTGTTGGCAGAGCAGATCGAACCCCGGGAACCCCTGGACATCGGCTCCCGCCTGGAGCTGTTCGTCGACGACTACCTGATCGATCGTCTGGTGGGAGCACGCCTCGTGCTGGGGCGCCCCCAGCCAGCGGGAACCGTTTTGAAGGCGGATCGGCCCTGGGAAGGCTCCTTCAACTTCGGTCAACAGGTGATCCGCGACGGGGACGTCCATCGCATGTTCTACCGGGGATGGGCCGAGGGCGGAAGGGGCTCACTCTGCTACGCCGAGAGCCGCGACGGCATCCACTGGGAGAAACCCAATCTGGGTGTTGTTGAGGCCGGTGGGACGAGGGAGAACAACGTGGTCGCCTTCGTTGACGGAACGACTCGTCCCGCGTCCAGCCACCTCTTCCCTTTCATCGACTCTCGCCCCGGCGTTCCTCCCTCCGAGCGCCCGAAGGCGATCCATCCCATCCTCCAGTCCAAGGAGCCCTTCCTCATGCACGTCTACTTGTACGGTTCCAGAGACTGGTTCCGGTGGAGGTGTCTGCGGAAGGAGCCCATCATCGTGAGCAAGATCTCCAACGCGTTCGATTCCTCCAACTTCGTGTTCTGGTCCCAAGTGGAGGGAGTCTACGTCTGCTACTTCCGCTACATGGCCACGCGTCCCACCGGCTCTTCGTCGGCAGGCGTCCGATCCATCCTGCGAGCCACCTCCCGGGATCTGATCCACTGGTCCGAGCCGAAGGCGATGACCTACAGCGATACGGGGACGGCCGTTCCCTCCCATCACTTGTACACCAACATGACGGAGCCGTACTTTCGAGCTCCCCAGATCTATGTGGGCCTCGCCGCCCGTTTCATGAAGGGCCGACGCGTCGTCACGGATGGCCAGCTAGCTGGGATTCAGGTGGCCTCACAGGGCGGGCACGCTTACTACGAGGACTGCTCCGACGCGGTGCTCTTGACGACCCGGCCGGGGACGACCCGGTTCGACCGGACCTTCCTGGAGGCCCTGGTGCGGCCGGGGCGGGGAGCTGAGAATTGGGTCTCCCGGACCAACTATCCCCTGAGGGGAGTCGTGCAGACCGGGCCCGAGGAGATGTCCCTCTTCGTCAGCAGGCACTATGCCCAACCCTCATGGCACATCGAGCGCCTGACCCTACGCCTGGATGGATTCAGCTCCGTTCGGGCTCCCTACGAGGGGGGCGAGGTCCTCACCAGACCCCTGGTTTTCTCGGGTACCCAGCTGAAGATCAACTACGCCACCAGCGCCGCCGGAAGTCTTCGGGTGGAGATCCAAGACGTGGAGGGCAAGCCTCTCCCCGGATTCTCTCTTTCCGAGTGCTGGGAGATCGTTGGAGACGAGATCGAGCGTCTGGTCACGTGGAAGGGCGACCAGGATGTAGGTCGTCTCTCGGGCAAGCCAGTCCGCCTGCGCTTCGTGATGAGGGATGCGAATCTGTACTCCCTGAGGTTCTGGTAGGAGCAGAGTGCGCCCACTCGTCCGGGGGAATCTCGCGCACGACCACTGGAAAGAGTAAATGGCGTTTGAGAAACTTCTCTCACGATCCACTGCAAGGTCAGCATCCAGAGTGCCTGGCCCATCGCTTGCTGCTCGGCACCAGGATGGCCGGGGTCAGGGAAAGCAGAAGTGGCCTTGGCCTGAAAACTCGCCTGACCCTTGCAGGGAAGGAGGAGCACCATTACTGAGTTTCCTGTTTCCCGGCGCGCATTTTTAGCCGGCGCATCGCTCGCCTCTGCTGCTTCCACGGCAGGCGAGGCCAAAAGATCGAAGAGTACAGACCCCATCGAGCGGGCGCAGGCGTTCCCCCTGAGAAAACAGACGCTCGAGCGGATACTGGCCGGTCGTGAGGCTTTCCTGAAAGAAGTGAAGCCCTCCCCAGCCCAGCTTCGAGATGGGCTCGAACTCCACACTACGACAGCTTTGTGGGTGAAGTCCAGGGGTCCATTCAGGTGGCAAACCACACCAGCCTGGTAGGAGATCGACTCCGGGAGGATCTGAAGCCGCTTCAACGGGACCTGGAAAAGCAGGGATTGAAGGGCGAGGATCTGCGGAGCCGACTGGGGAAGATTCACTTCAAGCGCAAGACCTTTGAATCGGCCTTCGATCGTCAGTGGATTCAAGAGTCCGCGGCAATCCGCATGCTCTTTGACTATTTGGTCACCGCTCAGGTCATTCCGTTCAATTCCGCGGCCGCGGTGCGTGGGCCCAAGCACGTGGTCAAGCGCGGTAAGACGCCAGTGCTCAAGGCTGAACAGGCTCGGGCGCTCTTGGACTCCATCAGCTTAAAGACGATCGTGGGCCTTCGCGATCGGGCCATCTTGGGAGTGATGTGCTACACGTTTGCCCGCGTTGGCGCCGTGGTCGCCATGCGCGTCGAGGACTACTACGAGAATGGCAAGCGCGGATGGTTTCGCTTGCACGAAAAGGGCGGCAAGCGCCACGAGGTGCCGGTGCACCACAATGCTGAGGCGTATATGGACGCTTATATCGAGGCGGCTGATATCGCTGGCGAGAAGAAAACTCCCCTGTTCCGATCAGTGGACAAGTCCCGGAAGCTGACTGAGAGGCCCATGGACCGGAACGATGTACTCCGGATGATCAAACGGCGCGCTAAGCAAGCAGGACTCCCCTACTCCACCTGCTGCCACACCTTCCGGGAAACGGGGATCATCACCTATCTCGAGAATGGCGAGACGATCGAGAACGCGCAGGCGATCGCCGCGCATGAAAGCCCCCGGACGACCAAGCTCTACGATCGGACTGGGGATGAGATTACCCTGGATGAGGTGGAGCGGATTTCCATTTGAGTTGTGGCCACCGTGTAGTTCCCCACAAGATGACCCGAAAAGGGACTGAAATGAACTCCTGCAAAGGGTAGCGAGCTGCTTGCGAGTGTACACTCGCAACAGCCTCAAGAAGGGATTGGGATTTCTACACGAGGATTTCCAAGACAAATCGCTTCCGCAGCTTCATTCCAGCAGCCCCCAGAAGGGTGCGGATCGCGAGGACTGTCCGGCCCTGCTTGCCAATGAC
>CAUZIZ010000219.1:0-7556 GCA_963579905.1 Acidobacteria bacterium UBA6911
GGCATCGGCGCGTAATGCAGCATGGCACCCAGAGCCGCTCCAGTGAGAAGATCAAAAAGGGGATCCAGATGTTGCACGAGGGCCTGATCGGGAAGGTCCTCATCGCCAAGAGTGTCAACAGTCAGAGGCGCGTTAATATCGGCAGTCTGCAGCCGTCGAAGCCGCCGTCTCATCTGGACTACGATCTTTGGGTGGGCCCGGCCGAGTGGGCAGATTATCAATCCAACTTTGTCCACTATCACTGGCATTGGTTCCAGAAGTTCGGAACCGGAGACATTGGGAATGACGGTGTCCATGGAATAGACCTGGCCCGTTGGGGACTGGGTGTGGAGACCCATCCCAGCTTCGTTTCTGGCTATGGTTCCAAGATGTTCTTCGACGACGACCAGGAGTTTCCGGACACCTATAGCATTACCTACGAGTACCCAGGAGACAATCAGGTCGGCAGCAAGCGGGTGCTCATCTATGAGCAGCGTGATTGGTCGCCCTATCGGCAGGACGCAGATAAAAATAGCCTCTTCTTCTACGGTACCGAGGGGATGATGACCATGGGAAGTCGCGGTATCCGAATCTTCGGCAAGGACAACGAGCCGATCCGGCAGGAGGAATACGGCGCCACCAATGCGGACCACCTCAGGGATTTTCTGGATGCAATCCGGTCGGGTGGCCGCCGGACGAACGCCGATATCGAAATAGGGCACCTTTCGGCCGCTCTTCCCCATCTGGGCAACATCGTGGCTCGAACCGGCCGCTCGATCAGATTTGACCCGGAGGCGGAGCAGATTATCGGGGACGACGAAGCCAATCGGCTTCTGGGGCGTCGCTACCGAGAAAAGCACTGGGCGATTCCGTCTGCCGTATAGTCAAGATCGGCAGGGCCGCCTGATCCAGAATTCGAACTTTCCAATCTTGGCATCGCCAGGAGTGAGGATACAGTAGTGCAGGGATTCACTCCGCTGGATCATGTAGTGCTTGCCGTCTACCTGATTCTAGTGGTCGCGATGGGTGCGGCCTTCGTCAGGGGACAGCGCAGTACCGAGGACTATTTCCTGGCGGGCCGTTCGATGCCGTGGCTGCCCGTCGGTATCTCAATCTTCGCCTCTCTTTTCAGTGCGATCAGCCTCCTGGGCAGTCCGGGTTGGGTCTATGATCACGATGTGACGCTGGGCCTGACTCTGGTGACCATACCGATGGTCACGCCGATTGTGGTCTGGGTCATTCTCCCCTTCTTTCATCGCCTGAAGGTCTTTACTGCCTACGAGTATCTGGAGCGCCGCTTCAGTCCGCCAGTTCGTCTTGCCTCAGGAATTCTTTTTCTTTTCCAGCGCGGAAGCTACCTGGCAGTGGTCATCTATGCACCGTCGCTGGTTCTCTCGACGGCAACGGGAATCGAACTCAAATGGACCATCCTCCTGATCGGAGGACTAGCCACCTTCTACACGCTCCTCGGAGGCATGAAGGCGGTCATCTGGACGGATGTCGTGCAGGCTGGCGTGCTCCTCGGAGGCCTGATCCTGGTCGTCGGTGTCCTGGTTTCTCGGATTGATGGAGGAGTCGCCGAAATCATTTCCGTGGGAATTCAGAATGGCCCCTTTCATGTCCAACTTTCCTGGGGGGATTGGGCAACTGTGTCTCTGGGAGCGGTCTTGATAAACGGGATCTTTGTGAACCTGTCGCAGTACGGTCCCGACCAGATCACACTGCAGCGTTACCTGACGACTCCGGATATTCGCTCGGGTCGGAACGCAATGCTTCTAAACGTCCTGTTGACCATTCCTGTGGGATTGCTACTGATCTTTATCGGGGGCGCTCTCTATGTTTTCTATCTGAAGAACCCGGCTCGGCTCGGAGACGTCAGCACGGGCGACGCCGTGCTCCCGCACTTCGTTATCCACGAACTGCCAGCTGGCGTCTCCGGGGTCTTCATAGCAGCCATGTTTGCCGCGGCAATGTCTACGATCGACTCCGTCATCAATTCACTGTCTACTTCCAGCATAAAGGACTTTTACGAGCGCTACTTTGGCGGGAACAAAAGTGAGAGAAGCCTGCTCAACGCTTCTCGCTTCTTTACCCTTCTCTGGGGTGGCTGTGCCACTATGCTCGCCCTCTACATCCAATATTTCGAGAACATCTTGTCCGCTTCCAAGACCTTGGCAGGGCTCTTCAGTGGAAGCCTACTAGGAGTCTTTCTGCTGGGACTGCTGACCGTGAGGGCTACCGCAATAGGATCCCTGGTCGGGGCCCTGGTCGGCTTCGCCTTAGTAGCATCGATAGTAACCTGGACGTCGGTGAGCTTCCTGTGGTACGCCCCAATCGGATGTGTGGTTACTTTCCTGCTGGGCTATGGATTGAGCTGTTTTTCGACTCCAGCAAGTTTGGACCGTTTGAGGGGCTTGGTCGTCTGGAGTCCTTCCGCACCGGACAGCCCTCTGAAGTGAAACGCCAATCGGGTCCTTGAGTGGGTAGCCCGCCGAACCGTCTTCTCCGGCCTTCGACATGCGCCTGTTCGATATTCTGCGGTTTGTGATTCAGCTTTTCTTGTTCCGGAGAAGGCAACCGATCGATGACGAACCGCAGAATATCAAACAGGAGAATGTCGAAGGCCGGAGGGATACTTTGGAGGTCTTCCTCTCAAATTTTACGAATCTGATCCCCCAGAGCGAGTGTCCCTTCCGTGACGATCTGGGCATAGACGCCGCGGAAGCGAAGCTCTCGACCCCGGGCGGAGTCCACCAGATCGAAGGCCGCTTTTCCGAACCGACTCGTGTATTTACTGCAGCCGCGATGGGGAACCTCGGAGATCTCCAGAACCGTCGTGCCAATCGCCAGTCTCTGACCCGGCTGGAGGTTTTCCATGCTCAGGTCCATATCGACGTAGAGTTGGTCCCCGGACAGACTCCAGTTCGCTCTGTCCTTGGCCAGGACTTCGATCAGACGAGCGTTTGTCAGGGTTACCTGGACATCGGGGTTGAGACGCCCATCCTTCAGTTTTCGCTGAGCCGTTGAGGCCCACCTGTCTCCTTCGACGCCCCCTTCGGGACTGAGCCTGGCCTGCTTCAGTTCCTTGCGCTCGTCGGTGTCGGGTCTGACGACGATTCCCCGGACGACTCCGCCGTCCTTCGGAGATTTCAGTAGCCAATCTATTTTGTCACTCAGCTCATCTACGGTCGCATGTTCGATGGACTCCATCATTGTTTATTCTCCTTCAGTTGTGAGAGGGATCCGATTTGGCCTCGTAGGGCTTCAAACTCACCTTGGGTTGGACCTTGGGGTTCACCGGGAAGGCAGGCCAGTGCCCCCGGACTACCGAGGAGACGGCATCTACGACACTGCGGCGCACATGAGTCCAGGATTCTGCCGAAGAGGCCGCCTGGTGAGGGGTGAGAATCAAGTTCTCTATGCCCCGGAGAGGACTGTCCTCCGGTGGCGGCTCTGGCTCGGTCACATCCAAGGCAGCTCCAGCAATCCATCCCTCCTTGAGGGCACATATCAGCGCATCTGGGTCGATGACGCCTCCTCGGCTGGTATTGACGATTAGCACCGTGGGCTTCATCTGGCGCAGCTCGGTTTCTCCGATCAAGTGGCGAGTCTCGGCGTTGAGCGGAGCGTGGACCGATATAAGATCTGATTCTTTCAAGAGATGCTCGAGCGAGACCAGTTCGACGCCATATTCGGCCGCCACCTCGGGCGAAACGTAGGGGTCGGACGCAAGGATCGTCATTCCGAACCCGCTCATCTTCCGCGCCAGACAGCGCGCGATGTTCCCGAAGGCTACCAGACCCAGCGTCAGTTGGCTGAGCCGGCGCAACCCCCAGTTCTTTGAGTCCGGAGGGCTCCAGCCCCCGCCCTGGACATGCCGATCCAGCCTGACGACCCGACGGGCAGACGCCAGCAGGAGCGCCGCGGCGTGGTCTGAGACTTCTTCCACGCAATAGTCGGCCGTGTTGAAAACGATGATGCCGCGATCGGTAGCAGCCTCTAGATCGATGCTGTCCACGCCGATTCCGTAGCGCCCGATTGCCCAACAATCGTCCAACGTCTCGATGACGCGGCGCGACATGGGGGTATTGAGCTTTTCAGTCAAGATCACTCTGGCTCCGGGAGCTAGTCGAATGATCTCATCCTCCGTCTCGGCCTCTTGCAGGATCAGTTCGATTCCCAGCGTCTCAAAGCAGCTCTTTTCGTATGCGTAGCCATCGAAGGGTGTGAAGTAGCAGTCGACGTTCAGTACTCTGGGTGCTTGTGTAAGGTCTGTTTCGTTCATGACCCTCACTGTAATTTATCAAAGCCGGATACTTCAATGCGTTCTGAAGACTGGAGGCTGCCAGTCTTGACGTGCGGTAGAAGCCACCGATACAGTATGACCTCGCGAAGAAGTGAGGAGTCAGACTCTGTGGATCGGCCTGATTGCAGCAGGGCTGAACTTGGGTTCTCAGTTATTGTCATTTGAGGGAGGAAATTGTGGATCAAAGACCACTAGGGCGAACCGGAAGCAGCATTAGTGCCATAGGTTTAGGTACAGTAACCTTTGGACGTGAGATCGAGGAAGAGGCGTCTTGGCCAATACTGGATTATGCCGTCGAAAAGGGAATCACATTCCTTGACACAGCCGAGGCCTACGGTGGGGGGAATTCCAAAGTGGGCCGGATTGCATCCTATGGAATCGACGATCAGCGCGAAGTGACCCAGGAGATGCATTCGTCGGAGAAAATCCTTGGGCGCTGGATGAAGGCCCGAGGATGTCGCAGCGAGATTACGCTGTGTACCAAGGTGAACTCCGGATCCGATGCCGAGAACATTCCCAAAGCGCTTGCGGCCAGTCTGGAGCGCTTGCAGACGGACTCGACCGATGTCTACAAGCTCCACTCCCCGGACCCCAACATTCCCATCGAAGAGACTCTGGCGGCTCTCAACAAGGAAGTGCTTGCAGGGCGAATCGGTGTGATCGGCTGCAGCAACTTCTCCGGCGCTCAGCTGCGCGAGGCCCTCGAGGTAAGCCGTTCGCACGGCTACGCTCGTTTCGAGATCACCCAGCCTCCCTACAATCTCGCCCAGAAGGAGGTCGAAGAGGATCTGTTTCCCCTTTGCCGGGAGGAGGAAATCGCGATGACGCCCTACAGCCCCTTGGGTGCCGGATTCCTGGCCGGAAAGTACAGCTCGGCCGATGCTGAGCTTCCAGAGGGTAGCCGGTTTCATATCGTCCCGGACCATGGAGATATCTACTTCAAGGACGAAAATTTTCGAATGCTAGAGCGGCTGCGGCAGAAGGCCGATGAGATGGGGCTGCCCATGGTGAGGCTGGCGATGGCCTTTGTGATGTCCAGTCCCGACGTGACCTGCACGCTGGTGGGCGCACGAAAATTCGATCACATCAACAACGCCCTGGCTGCATGCGAGATGGAACTGGATCCGGAGCTGCGGGCCGAGATGGCAGCCTGGACCCAGTGACTGAACGTCGGAACGTCAGTACGTTGGAACGTCTGAACGTCGCACCTCTTCTGTTCTCCGAAGGTCGCCAACGGGTGAACTACCAGCGTTACGAAGCCAAGTCCGACAGAGCCGCGAACGACTCGACCCGTTATCAATCGAGCCGTTAGCAAAATGAGCCCAGGTTCCGAGGAGAGAGCCGGACAACTCTTCCCCACTCAGTGACGCACAATCTCCCCTATCCCCGAGACTGAGAACAAACGAATGACAAGACTGACAGGTAAGCACGCCCTCATGCAAATGCTGCAAGCCGAGGGCGTCCAGTATATTTTCGGGAATCCGGGCACCAGTGAGAGTCCCATCATGAGTGCCCTGGAATCCTATCCCGATCTCAAGTACGTCCTGGTCTTGCAAGAGGGTGTCGCCATGGGAATGGCCGATGCCTATGGACGGGCCACAGGACAACCGGCGTTCGTCAACCTCCACATCGAAACCGGACTCGCCAACGGGATCAGCCTGCTTCACAACGCTGCAGAGGGTGGTGCACCCTTGGTCTTGACTGCCGGAAATAAGGATAGCCGGGAGCTAGCCCATGGTCGGACGGACCTGGCCAGGATGGTTCAGCAATTTACCAAGTGGAGCGGGGAAGTGACCCGTCCCGAGCAGATTCCCTACGCGATCAGGAGAGCCTTCAACGAAGCTAAGACGCCACCGACGGGTCCCACCTTCGTCGCTTTCTCGGCGGATGGGCTGGATGACGAAGCCGATGTCGACATTTGGCCGTCCTCCCCGCGCGCTCTTCGTGCAGCTCCTGACCTCAAGGCCGTTCAGGATGCTGCCCGGCTGCTCTCGAGTGCCGATGCCCCAATCCTCCTCGTAGGTGACCGAGTGGCGGCCTCAGGCGGAAGTGAAGAAGCCGTTCGCATGGCCGAGTTGATCGGCGCCCGAGTCTACACTCCCTACTACTCGGAAATGGGTTTCCCGACCAGTCATTCTCAGTACCTGGGAAACCTGCGTCTGGGTCTGGCCAGCGGTAAGGAGGAGCTTTCAAAGGGTGACGTGGTCTTGGCAGTAGGTCGGATCAGCAGCGGCTACTACATGCTTTCCGAACCCGAATTGGTCTACTTTGGAGCCTGTTCGAGCTTGATCCATCTGGACTCGGCCGCTCGGGAGTTGGGCAAGAGTCAGGCTACGGAAGTGGCCATCCTGGCAGATCCCAAGCTCGCCCTGGCGCAGCTGGTTGAGGCCGTAGAGGCAGAAATGAGCAGCTCGGATCGTCAGCAGGCCCGCGGGAGGTCCCGATCGATTGGAACCGAAAAGGCGTCTCTGAGAGCCCGCCAAGAGCAGCGAATGAGGGAGCGGTGGGAGCAGGCTCCGATGACTCCGGAGCGGATGATGCACGAGGTGGCAAGTGTCCTGCCTGCCGATACGGTAGTTGCCGATGACGCCATTACCTCCAGCGCCGCCCTTCAGCAGGCCCTAGCGTTCGACAAGCCGGGCAGCATCTATGGTGGCCGCGGGGGCGCTATTGGCTGGGGAATGGGTGGAGGTCTGGGTCTGAAGCTCGCCTTCCCGGACCGTCCAGTAGTCGCATTCGTCGGAGATGGCAGCGCCATGATGACCGTCCAAGGGCTGTGGACGGCGGCTAACGAGAATCTCCCGATTGTCTACGTCGTCTGCAACAACGGAGCCTACCGGATTCTCAAACTCAACATGGACGCCTACCGGAAAGTAGTCCATGAGGAGTCCACGCCCAGCAGCTACCTTGGGATGGACTTCAATCTTCCCTTAGATCTGGCTGCGATGGCCCGGGCGCAAGGCGTCTTCGGGCAAAGAATCGAAGACCCAAATGAGATCGGCCCCGCCGTCAGAGCGGCCCTGGAATCAGGCAAACCCGCCCTTCTGGATGTCGTAATCGACGGCTCGCTTTGAGCTGAGACTTCTATGAACTATGAAGCAAGTATGCCGTAAATAGGTCTCTTGGGTTCGATCCCCTACGCCGAAGTTTATTCCATATGGCGTGTCAAGCCCCTAAGTTACATTTCATCAATGATTGCCAGATATTTTCGAATCACGTCTTTACGGAGGCCAGTGGCGCGTGCGATGAATTCGAGATCGGAGTTCTGTTC
>CAUZIZ010000220.1:0-7493 GCA_963579905.1 Acidobacteria bacterium UBA6911
TTCGCCGGCTCTTCGTTGACCGTAACAGCAGCCGCTACCGCGACGACGGTGATCACAAGCCGCCAGACATGGCCGATCACGCCGACTGGATCAGCCCCAATCGTTGGGACTGGAAGTAAGCCGCGCGGAGAATCGAAGTTCTCCGTAGCCCCTGACAGTTCGCACTCGGAATCCGATTTCGCGAAGTACAGTAACGGGTCATCTGTTCTCGCGGCTCTGGATAGGGAAGGTCACCAAGGCGATCCAGTCCAGGATGCGGCGGATACCTTTGGGGCTGCGGTATTCGATCTGAATCTGCTCGGGATTGTAGTGCAGTAGACCCCCGTGGATACCCGAGGTATGCTGGCCTGAGAACCGCGTAGGGAGGAGATGGCAATGTATCAACGCCGAGGGGATTGGATCGCAGAAGTCAGAGGGCCGAGCGTCCCAATATTGGGATTCGTGTCGTGGCTCCTGGTGGCGATCTGCCCGGCCGCAGAACCCATCCACATCGGTTCCCGGCTGGAGCTGTTCGTCGACGACTATCTGATCGACACGATGGCAGGCGCCAGGCTGACGTTGCATCAGCCGGTGGCGCGGGAGATCGCACTCGATCACAATGCGGTCCCTTGGGAAGGCAACACGTCGCTCTTTCACACAGTTTTCCAGGACGGGCCGCTCTACCGCATGTACTACCGTGGCAGCCAGAATGAACCGACAGAAGATCCCGCGAAGCCTCCTCCCATCGTCTCCAGCTTCTTCTGTTACGCGGAGAGCGACGACGGTGTTCACTGGAGGCGGCCGGAGCTGGGCCTGGTCGAGTTCCAGGGCTCGAGCAAGAACAACATCCTCTGGTCACACGAAGACTCGGAGCGACTCTGGGACGTCCCCGATACCGTGCTGATGGGGACGGATGACCCGGATGCCTTCCGGATGCCTTTCGGTATTCCAGTCCTATCTTCTTCACGGTATTCAAGGACACCAATCCCGACTGCCCGCCGAAAGCACGCTACAAGCTGATGGGAGGGTCCTGGGTCGGGGGTGCCTGGGTCTTCCAGTCGGCCGACGGGATCCACTTCACTCCCATGGCCCGGGAACCCGTGATTCCTCCGACGATGGGCAACAAGCTCAACCCGCCGTTTGCTGGGAGCACCTCGGCACTGTGGGATCCGGTGGGAAGGCGCTACCTCAGCTTCCACAGGGCGGGACGACCGGTGTATACCTGGCGCGAAATAGTGATGTCCCGCTCCGCCGATTTTCTCGACTGGAGCGATCCCGTGTATCTGGAGTATCCCGGCGCACCCATCCAGCAGCTGTACACCAATCCGATCAGTGCCTATGCTCGTGCACCCCACATCCTGGTCGGATTCCCCAAGCGGTTCATACAAGGACGCAAGGCGACGGACGTACCCGGCGCCACCGACGGCCTCAGCGACGGCGTGTTCATGAGCAGCCGGGACGGCCTGCATTTCCGCCGCTGGGCCGAGGCTTTTGTGCGGCCGGGCCCCCAAGCTGACAACTGGGTCAGTCGCAACAACTCCATCGCCAAAGGCGTCGTCGTCACCGGGTCCCATCTGGTGGAGGCCCCCGATGAGCTGTCGATCTACGTCGTCGAGGGCTACTACAGTGTGAGGCGCAACAGGTGTCGGCTGCGCCGCCACACCATCCGGATGGACGGTTTCGTCTCGGCTCAGGCGCCCTTCAGCGGTGGTGAGCTCGTCACCAAGCCCGTCGTGTTCGAAGGGAAGACGTTGGTGATGAACTACTCGACCTCGGCCGCGGGCAGTCTCAGCGTGGAACTGCAGACTGAGCTCGGAAAGCCCATCGACGGCTTCACACTGGCCGACTGTGGAGAGATCTACGGCGATGAGATCGAGCGCGTGGTTTCCTGGAAGGGCAATTCCGACCTGAGCAAGCTGGCCGGTACACCGGTGCGGCTCAGGTTCGTGATCAAGGACGGCGATCTGTACTCCATCCGATTCCAGCCGTGAGAACCGGCCTCAGAAGGCCCTTTCTCCTGGATGGGCCGTCGCGGCCGCTCTGTGTACCTGTCTAGCGGAGCCCGCAATGTTCGAATCGGATCGGGACCTCTGGCTCTGTCGTTCATTCGACGCTTCCGGGGAACATTCAAACGTCCCCTTCTAGAGCACTTAGGGGTGATCAACGTACTCTCGGGTGGAGTACCACGGCGGAGTAGCTCGGCGCCTGCATGGCTTCTGGTGACCGTTGCTCGGGGTGTTACAGAAACTTAAGTATCATTATATCAACAGCTTAGTGGCCTAGCGTCGTATACTATGCATTATGTTCACAAAATAGAACGTAATGAAACGGAGGGTGGGAGTCATTTTTGGCACCATTCGGGTTAAGTTCAAGGGCAAGGGCGAGGGTCGCAGCGTGAACCCTTACACCGGTCCAGCGCCCCGGGGCGAAGCCGGGCCGGAAGTATAGGGTATCCTGATCTCCCAACCCTGAAGGAGAGGACATGAAGCTTACGATCGCCACCTGCCAGTTTCCGGTGACCTCGGACGTCGAGCGGAACTTTCGCTATATCTCGAGACAGCTGCATGCGGCCCACGAAAGGGGAGCTGAACTGGTTCATTTCTCCGAGGCCTGTCTGGGAGGTTACGTGGGAGTCGACATCGACTCCTTCGAGAACCATCCCTGGGATCTGCTCCGCGGGCTCACCCAGGAGATTCTGGATCTGACAAGGAGCTTGAAGCTGTGGGTCATTCTGGGTTCGAATCATCGACTTTCGGGGAAGCACAAGCCTCACAACAGCCTCTATGTGATCAATCCACAGGGTTCGATTGTGGATCGCTACGACAAGATGTTCTGTACCGGTGACCGAAGCGGTACGAAAGACGATCTGAGCCACTACAGTCCGGGTTCCAGGCTGGTCGTGTTCAAGGTTAAAGGCATCCGCTGCGGACTTCAGATCTGCCATGATTATCGTTATCCGGAGCTGTATCGAGAATACAATCGAAAAGGTGTTCAGCTGGTCCTGCATTCCTACCACAACGGCGGAATGGCTACGGAACACATAAGGGAGTACCAGAATGTCTGGGCGGTGTTGGTCCAGGCTACAATGCAGGCCTACGCGGGCAGCAACCATCTCTGGATCAGCGTGAACAATACGACCCGCCGGGAGAGCAGCGGCTCCAGTTTTCTGGTTCGCCCCGATGGTCTGGTCGCTTCCAGGCTGCCGTTGCACCGGGCCGGGGTCCTGATCAACACAATAGACACCGAAGCAGAGTATTTCGACGCATCCAAGGACTGGCGCCGCCGGGCTCTTCGCGGCATCTACCATAGCGGCAAGCTGGTTCAAGATCGGCGATCCGCGAACCGGAGGTGTTTTTGAGGGGTCCTGAGCCAGGGCTCGAGACCCGGTTCCCACCTGAGTTAGAATAGCGACTAAGACCAATATCACAGAATCACAGAATAGCCAGCGGAGTTAAACTCTCCTTCTTCGAGGCCGTAGCCAGCTGCAAGTCTCAAACTCACCAGCGCCCATGGTCCTTGATTGGCGAACCCGCCCCTCCTCGCTCTTCATCAGCCAGTCGGTTCTCACTCCTCATGATTACCCTCCCCCTCGTCCCAGGAGCAACCAGCATCCGGCGTAATGGGAGATGGTGTGGCCTGTCACCACGAGCCTCCAGAGCCGCAGCGGAGTCTATCTAACAAATACTAGATATTTCGACCTGGAAGGGCAATCTCATGGGACAGCATATATAGCAATCGGAAGCATAGGCGGAATTCATTCCGCCTTTTCCGCTGACACTCGAAATGTCGTTCGCTACGAAGCTAGTCGTGTGCTTGAAACTGATTTCTTGTCCTTGTTTCTCGAAAAGGCGACCCGTTCTTTTCAGCCACAAGCTTTTCGTGGTCGTATGACTGCTTGGTCTGGGGGGAATGACCGCTCTTGGCCGTTTGCGGTAGTTCATTCGACGTTTCCGGGGAGAATTTGAACGTCCGCTTTTAGGCGGAAGCAGCCGGTCAGGGGCGCTCTATTCTGACACTGTTTGTACGGTCAGATCTGGGCTATTTCACTCTACCCGCCCAGTTCCTCGCTGCCAGTGACACCTGCGCTTTCTGGAACGTGCTGCCCTGGTTTTGCCCTGCACAATTCTCGAATCGAGTCTGGTGGATGAGCGCCCGTGGGAAGAGTCGCGATCGTCGCTTGTTCGTATATATACGAGAGTGCTCAATCCGGGAATTGGATCCGTTATGGCTTCCCGACCGCTACCTAGCGTTCCCCAAGATGAGTGTCAGTCAGAGTCGCTTGCCCAAGAGAGTGATGGGATCTCAATATGATAGGGGGAATAGCCCGATTCACGTACTTACAAGAAATTATAGATAAGAATCATAGGATCAGTGATTTACAGGCGTTCCAAAAGTGGCTAGAAACGCCCGAATACCCGGTACACTCCTCTGTTGTTTGCGATGAGGGAGTGCTCCGAGACGAGTCGAGGCTTATTTCTGACTCTGCCTGGTGGGGTACTGTATATTCCTCCTGGAGAAAGGAGGCAGCAGGTCGTTAGGAAGCTGATCAATAGTCAATGGGATCAGAACAGAGAATCCTCAAGCTCCAACCCGGTGACTGGATAAGCGACGCCAGAGGTCAAGCAGCTTGATTCCCGAACGCGATCCGAGCAGACTGGCTGGTCAGGACCGATGCAGGATTTCGAGAGCCTGAAACAGATCACACCGGGAGGAAGGACATGATCAATTGGTCGCGGCAGATCGCCCTCGGCGCCAGCCTGATTGTGGCGATATCTCTATCTGAGTTGCTGGGAGAGAAGCAGGACAGCGATCCGATCGAGCTGACGTCCCAGGTTCAGCTCTTTGTCGACGATTTCCTGATTCAGGAGATGCAGGGGGTTGCTCGCTCTCTTCATACGCCTTCGAAGGCAAGGGAAAACCCCGTTCTGGTAGCTGATCGTCCCTGGGAGGGAGGCTTGTCTCTGGAAGCTGGCACCGTCCTATATGAGCCCGGCCAGGGAGTTTTCAGGATGTGGTATAACGCCCTGCCTAGTCGGGACAAACCAGACGTGGTGGAATCTCTCTGCTATGCAACCTCCACCGACGGCGTCAACTGGGAGAAACCCAATCTCGGTCTGGTCGAGTTCGAGGGATCCCGCGAGAACAACATCCTGCTGAAGGGGTCCAATTGGTATCACTCCGTGCTGCGGGATGACAGCGATCACGACGCCGACCGTCGCTACAAGCTTGCCTATTGGCAGACCCGCGACCGAAATCGTTGTGGAATCTGGGTGGCCTTTTCGCGCGATGGCATCCGCTGGGAGAGGCATCCGAACAATCCAGTGATACCCTGTTCTGCCTCTGGGGACACTTTCTCTGTGACCCAGGACCCCGCTACCAAGCACTACTATCTCTACAACAAGTCGCGGATTCGTCCCCTTCGAAAGGTATCTCGAATGGTCAGCGATGACTTCGTCCACTGGAGGGACGAGCAGCTGATCCTGGAACCAGATGAGTTAGATGAACCGGATACGGAGTTCTACAGCATGGCTGTGTTTCCGTATGGATCTCAATACCTGGGATTTCTTAGAGTGTTTCACACCTACTCGCAGCTGATGGACGTGCAGCTTGCCTCCAGCCGCGACGGGATCAATTGGGAACGAAGCGCTCGCCGCCGAGTCTTTCTCCCCCTCGGCTTCATGAGGAACGAGTACGGTGGAAGGAGCTTCGACAGCGGCATGAACTCGGCCCTGGCGCCGGTGCTAAAAGACGACCAACTCTGGATCTATTACCCGGGCTTCGACAACCTGCACAATGCCCCCGCCCTGGACCACTACGGGAAGATTGGATTGGCCAGGTTGAGACTCGACGGATTCTGTTCCCTGACCTCCACCAGTCAGGGCTATGTACAGACCAAGCCCCTGAGATTCCGCGGTAACTCGTTGTCCATCAATGCCGTAGTGCGGTCGATGGTTGGGGATGGCGACGATCCAAATCCTACTTGGGAAGGGTTGTTCACCAACGCACCCGGAGGGCAGGGTTCAATTCGGATCGAGATCCAGGACGAAGGAGGTCAGGCAATATCAGGCTACGAGGCGTCCAGCTGCAAACCGCTCCAGGACGACGGGATCGGGCAGAGGGTCACCTGGAATGACGGGAAGGATCTGGCGCCCCTGGACGGGAAAGTCGTTCGCCTGAAGTTTGTCCTTACCAACGCCAGTCTCTACTCCTTCCGGATCGGCGAGTGATCAGCCCTGTGCGCGGCTCTGTTTCGCTCTTACGTTTTACTCTGGTGCGTGAAACCAATTGATCTTAATGATGTTGTGGCAGCGTCAGAAAAGCTCAACCGGACGGTGGTGCTCCAGTGTCCCTAGTCTCACCGTCCCTGTGGCTTCCAGGTTTGGCACTTCGGTCGATTCCAATCACAAGTAAACTCGTTCCAGGCTGGAACGAGTTTTTCGCTGGTCGACCACCGGGATTCCTGTCTACCTGTTGGATCAATCGCCCCGCACCGCTATCTCGGCTCGAATCTTGACTTCGGCAGCATGGTTTTGAGCTTCTAACAACTCAAGCGCGGAAAATCCGTTTCTGATGGGTCCCCTATATAGGCGCGGGGGGGCAGGGGTGGGCATGCCCTGGTTCTCGAGGCATATCCCTCTCCCGTAACTTAATGAAAAAACTTACTTTAAAGCCTATTTTTCCTCACTTTTCCCTTGATTTTACTAAGCAGCTTTGGTTCGCTCTAAACATGATGAAGTGTCCACATTGGCAAAGGGATATTCCCCTCGCCCTGTTCACCCGCTATATCGGAAAGTTGGGAGGCAGCAAGACCAGTGCAGCCAAGAAGCTATCCAGTCGGTTGAATGGGAAAAAGGGAGGAAGACCCCGAAAGCAAAAGGGCAGTAAACCTTAACCCGGTGGATAGCGGGCCTGAAGGGTGTTGATAGCACCCCCCAGACCCTGGCCACCCAAACCTAGTTAGGAGGTTTGAATGACTACTTCAATTCTATCCCAGGGGAGACCTTCCCCACACCCTGACCACTACTCGATTAAAGAGTTTCAGTTGCTGGTCAGGGACACCCCCGTCGTGCCGGCTGAAATCCAGCCCTTTGTCGGGATCCAGCACACATCCTCGAATCAGGTCTATCAGGCTTTCCAGCATCTGGCATCGATGCCGGTGGAGACGTTCGTGGTGGTGCACCTGGACGGCAAGAATCGAATGGTCGGAATGACCACCTGCAGTATTGGGAGCATGACGGCAAGCCTCGTGCATCCTCGCGACGTCTTCCGGCCCGCGATTGCCAACCTGACCGCTGGACTGATCCTGATTCACAACCACACGTCCGGTGACCCTTCACCCAGTCAGGAAGATATCCAAATCACCAAACGACTCTATGAGGTTGGAAAGCTGATCGGAATCGGGGTGCTTGATCACGTTGTGATCGGGGGACAGGGGCGATATTTCAGCTTTGCCGATCAGGGCATGCTGGGCTGATCACATATCCAAACATTTAGGACCTGCGGTACCTGTCGCC
>CAUZIZ010000221.1:0-7235 GCA_963579905.1 Acidobacteria bacterium UBA6911
GAGCCCACCGTAAGGAGCGCCGAGATCAATCCAGAGGCCTACGAGGGCCGCCGCCTGAGCGGCAGTTTCTCTTTTTGAGGTGGCATCGTGGGCTGCTGAGAGTGAGTGATCACCCCCAAGAGCAGGCTGTCCTTTTCGTCTCCAGGAACCACTGCAGGGCCATGTTTTCCTTCCTCCAAGAGCCCTTTGCGGCTGGAAAGATCGAGTTCGGCCTGTTTGGTTGTGTTGGAGTGGCAGGCCAGACAATTCTTCTCAAGCAGGGGCTGTATCTGCTCCAGGAACAGCCTGGTCCCGATCTCTGATTTGGATAGTGCTTCGCCAGCAGGATGCTCGGTAGGCCGCTGTGCCCACACAGATCCCGGGAGCAGGACTGCTCCACAGAGTGTTAGGAGCGAAACTTTCCAGTATCCGGATGGGGAGCGGATAGCTAACCTCAACTCCTTTATGGACTATAAGATAGGTATACATTTAAAAGATAGAGAAGCTGTTCCATTGTGTCAATGTTTAGATCACCCTGGTCAGCTAGTGACAGATACCTGTTTTCGGATGTCTTCCGGCCCTTGTCCGTGCCTTTGCCTTATCTTTCGGCGTCTCTGACCTACGGGCCAGGGCAAAGGCACGGGATGAAGAAGTCGATCCTGCACAGTAGCTTTGACCGGGAGGAGACCTGCGTCTATATTGGTGTCGATTATCCGAAGAGTCGACTCATGAGGGGGAGAAACAATGGATCGCAAGCAGTTCTTTGCCGACAACGGTTACCTGAGTGCAGAGGGAGTTTTCTCCGAAGCAGAAATGGACGACCTCATGCGGCGGGTGGCTGCTCTGGAGGGCCAACATACCCCCTTTCCCGAGGGTGATCTCAAATGGGAGCCTTCCAATCCGTCTGTTCTCCGGAACGCCTTTGGCCTGCTTCACCGCGACCCTGCTTTCCGCGCCGTTGCCACCCATCCGCGATTGATCGCGATCGTCCAGGAACTTCTCGGCCCCGATCTCGATATCTACGCCGATGGCCTCTTCGCTAAGCCTGCCCACGATGGCAGCGTGGTACCACCTCACCAGGACATGTACTACTGGAGCTTCGAACCCTACAATATGCTGACCGCCTGGATCGCCCTCGAGGATGCCACCCGGGAGAACGGGTGCATGACGGTGATTCCCGCAAGTCACAAATTAGGCTTGCTCGAGCACGAGCAGACGGATGTCCCCGGCAATACCTGGATGTTGACCCAAGAGGCTCTGTGTAAACTTGGAGATGAGATTCCAGTTGAGCTGTCCAAGGGCAGTGTGGGCTTTCACCACTGCCTTACCTACCATCGCAGCGAGCCCAATCGCAGCCCGCGCTCGCGGCGGGCCTACACGGTGATCTTCATGACGGGTGAAGCCCGTTGGACGGGCACCGGGGAGTACCGCTATCCGTTTCTTCACGTCCAGGGAAAGCCCTCGCCGGCCTACCAGGCCATGGAGCACGTTCAGGTGGAACGGTAAGGGTTGCATTGCATCGGAGGAATCCTCAATGAAGAGACGAACTTTTCTCGGCTATACCCTGCCATCAGTGGCAGCGATTGGATCCCTTGGCAGGAGAACGGCGGCTGGAAACGAGCCCCTGGGACCGAGCGGCAGCGCCGTGCCATCGAGACACGAACGGAGTTTTGCTGCAGACGGATCCATTGTAGTGGGGGCAATCTCTGGCCATGGACACGCCGGGGGACATGTACGCGTGCTCGACCAACTCTCCGAAGTGGGGAAGATTCATGTTTGTGCCGCTAGCCAACTCGCCGATGTCGAGCAGCTTGCGGCTGAGTCGTCCAAGGTGGCCTCGAAGAGCACCGATCTGGCCCGCTTTCTGGCACGCGACGACCTGGACGCGGTGACGGTCTGCGCGCGGCCCGACCAGGCACCCGCCATCCTGGAGCAGGTTGTCTCCGCCGGATTGCCGGTCTTGTACGACAAACCGGCGACGACCCATTCATCCCACCTTCGCAAAGTAGCCGAGCTGGCGGAGAAGAAGGGGGTGACCGCCGGAGCCATGCTTCAATGGCGCTACAACCCGATGGTACTGGACTTGAAGCGGGCCCTGGCGGATGGCGCCCTGGGCGACATCATGACCATCGAGGCCAAGCTCCTGAACGGTCTACTGGAGTACCGCGACACTTCCACCTATCTTTTCGATCCCAAGATGGGCGCCGGAATCCTCTCCTGGTTGGGGTGCCATTGCTTGGACCTGGTGTTGTGTCTGATGCAGGAGCGAGTAGTGGAAGTAATGGCTATGGTCGGAAATCTGAACCCCAAGAAAGTTCCGGTGGAAGACACGGGTTTACTGTTGCTGAATTTCGAGAGCGGGAAGATGGGAACGTTTCAGGCCGGATATCACATGAAGGGAAGTAAGAGCGTCTACGACTTCTACATAGGCATGCGTGGAACCGAGGGCTTCTCCATTCTGCCGCTGGTCGAGCCCGTGCAGCACCAGAGCGCGAATGCCGCCACCGCAGGGGGCGCGTTTAGCCTCTACAGCGAGGCCCGGCACTGGGTCAGCGGTCGCCGGCACCGGAAGACCTACGGGATTCCCGAGACTCCCGGCTACGGTGGCATCATGGCAGAGGAGCTTTTCCGGGACTTTCTAGAGGCATCGAAGACCGGAGCTCCCGCCCCTTCACCGATTCAGGATAACGTCCACATGCTGGAGATCATCGAGGCTGCCAAGGAGTCCTCGGCGACCCGCCGGGCAGTGCGAATCTGATTTGAAACTTGAATAGTGAGTAGTGACGGGTGATCTACCAGTATGGCGAAGTCAAGTGCGGCAGAGCCGCGAACGACTTGACTCGTTAGCAATATGAGCCGAAGTTCCGAGGAGAGAGCGGACAACAGCACAAATTCCCAGTAGCTGGAAGTTTCTCTCTCTAATGGGGCAGCGTAGCAGGGTGGGACTAAGCTGAAACTTCAATTGGCTCCGGCGGGTCGACGTGGGTTCGGTCTCCAGGCCGAAGTATTCTTCTTTTCGAGCCTTTGGCTCGATACACGGCGGCCTGGAGACCGCCGCCACGTCCAGGACGGGTTCTCTTTTGCCACTCGACTCGGCTACAATGCGACACCTCTAAGGAGGCATCCATGCCCGTCATCGACCATCGCAGCCTGGACGAGAAACCCTGGAGGCCCAATTACCACAGTTGGGACATCACCCGAGAAGGGGACGGGACCACCGCCAGCACCCTGTCCTGGAGTCTGGTAGGCGTAGGCGTGGGAGCCCCACTGCATTTTCATGAGGCAGAAGAGCTAATCGTAGTCCTCGAAGGGACTCTGGAGTTTCGGCTGGGATCGGAGGTACATCGGGCCGAGCCCGAGCAGACCGTGATCATCCCCGCCCGCATGCCCCATTCCTTCACCAATCCGGGCCCTGGAGTCGCACAAATCATGGCCTTTTTCCCGGTTAAAGATCCCTTTCGGGGGACGACCTACCTGGAAGGGAAGCCACCTCGAGTCCATCGCCACAGATCCCGTGTTCAGCACGAATCTTCGGGTCGGTCCTCTTGAGAATTCCAGACCACACTTTTCCTGCACTGAAAGGGGTCGTGCCGGCGTGAGCACTCACAGCACCGATTCTCAGGTATATCCGTCTCCACCGCCTTCGCTGGTCAAACCGAGGGCCTCCTCGCTGCTCACTTTTCTGGGCCCTGGCATCATCATCGCTTCGGTGACGATCGCCAGCGGAGAGCTGGTCTTTGCCTCCCGCAGTGGAGCCATATTCGGCTACAGCATGCTGTGGTGTTTTCTCTACGCGGGGGTTTTCAAAGGGATCCAGGTCTACACGGCTGCCCGACACATCGTCTTGACGGGTGAGCATCCCCTGGTGACTTGGCGTTCCATGCCCGGACCGCCTCTCTGGTTTCCTCTCTTGATCGTGCTGCCTGCTATATTTTTGATGCTAGTTGGATTCTCAGCCCTTCCGGAGATCCTGGCTACCTTCATTCATCGATTGTTGGGGGGAGCCCTCTCAGGTCCGGACGTCGGACCCTGGAATCATTTGGAGTACTGGATCAATGTCTGGGCGACGGTGGTGTTGACGGTCTGTCTCATACTTGCCTGGGTCTCCAGCTACGAGCTCGTGGAGCGTATATCCACGGTGATCCTTGGGGTCATGGTGTTCTGTATTGCCAGCGCTTTGCTGGTGCTTGGTCCTGACCTCCCAGCCCTGATCTCTGGTCTCCTGATCCCAAGTGTCTCGGACTACCCAAGCTGGGTGTTCCAGGAATACTCCGAAACCTTCACAGGGCGGAGCCCCTGGCTGGAGGTGACGCTTTATCTCGGCGCGGTCGGTGGAGGTTCCCAGGACTATGTGGGCTATATCGGTTTTTTGCGGGAGAAGAGATGGGGCCTGGCCGGAAGGAGTGTTGCCAGCCTCGAGGACCTGGAGAAGGCCACAGCAGATTCCTCTTTGGAAGTCGAACGCGCCCGTACCTGGACCCGGGCTCCTCTGCTGGACATCACCGTTTCGTTTACCTTTGTCATTCTAGTGACCTTGATGTTTGCGGCGCTCGGCGCGTTGGTTCTGAATCCGAATCGGGCGATTCCCGATGGTAGTGAGTTTCTCACTGTTCAGGAGTCTTTCTTGACGGCGCTGCACCCGCAACTGAAGTGGCTCTACCGGATCGGGGCCTTCCTGGCCTTCATCGGAACCCTCTATGGGGCCTTCGAGGTCTACTATCGGGTAGTCGCCGAGGGAGTGAGGAGTGTCTTCCCACGACTGGCAGCCTCGCGCCCTCTTGAGAATCTGCGCCCGATCGTCATCTTTTACTGCTTCCTGGGGGGGCTGGCTCTGGTTTGGCTTCCACGGGAAATTTCGGGAAACGTGCTAGGGCGACTCACATTCACCAGCGTCATCAGTGGAGGTGCCGCCTCCTCCGGCATCTGGTGTTTTGCCATGCTCTGGGCGGATCATGTGCGGCTTCCGCCGGCACTGCGCATGAGCTGGAAGTTGAAACTGGCCGCGGTGTTGGCAGGCACGGTCATGGTGGGCCTGGGGGTCCGCGTCATCGTTTCCTACTTTCAGTCAAGCTAAGGGTCTGGGCAAGAATAACTTGGTAGAATTGGCGCTCAGATTTGCGCCAGATTTGGCCGCGAAGGATTGAGCGAAACCGCAGGCGTAGCCGGGTCTACGTTGAGGATTTCGCGATTGAGGAGCGGCCGAAGATGGTGTGAAGATGAGATGCCAAAATGCCAAGTTATTTTTGCGCAGACCCTAACAGAAGGTTCTCGCAATCCACTTCAAGAATGTCTTTCAGAATTGAGACCGAGCGACTGATCATCCGGGAATGGTCCGAGAGTGATCTTGCACCGTTTCTGGATATCGCCAGTGACCCTGAAGTGATGCGGCACATCGGCGCCGGGACTCCGTGGACTCAGTCCCAGGTAGAGGAGTTCCTGGGTCGTCAGCGCGAGAGCGTGGAGAGCCATGGCTTCTGCGTCGGTGCCTTGGAGTCCAAGGCCGACGGTCAGCTCTTGGGGCATTGTGGGATTCAATACCTGGGTACGGACGGTGACATTGAGGTCGGCTGGTGGCTCGCGAAACGGCAATGGGGCCAGGGTTTCGCCACAGAGGCGCCGAGGTGCCCTGACTTTCGCTTTTGATGAGTTGAAGCTCGATCGGGTCCTAGCGATCGCCCATCCCGAGAACAAGCCCTCTCCCCGAGTGATGGAGCGATTTGGGATGCGATTTCAGCGTCAGCTCAGGGGAGGGAAACTGGGTCTTCCGCCGCTGAAAGCAGAGAGGGGCTTGTGCCGTATTCTCAGGCAGGAGTTTGTCCGCGGAAACGCCGATCAATCCGGCTCTTCAGCAGCGTAGCTTCGGTAAAGCGACTCCAGATCGAGGCTGGCCTCATCTCCCTCGTGTACCACAACCCGGTAGCGAAGAGTCAGAGTCTTGCCGTCTTCGATGGTCAAGCTGCCATCCCTTATCGGGTCTCCGTAAAAGTCGTGCTCCCCGAAGGGATTGGCCGAGAACAGACCGTAGCCACGCGCATGCCAGTGGGTGGGATGCTTGGGATTGGAGGGATGGTCGAATATCGCGATGCCTACCGTTTGTCCTTCCACTCGACCAGAGTAGTCCACCCACTGTGAGGCCTCACCCCAGATGTTTTCGGTCCCTACCAGGCCCTGCGCATTTCTCAACGTTGCTCCTTGGTCCTGACGGAGTCCCGGAGCTACCCGAATCGCAAAGGTTCCTTCTTCCGTATCTCCCATTTTCAGAGACTGGCCGGCGTCCGCTGTGAGGGTCATTCTGGCGTCAATCGCGTTGTGTTTCCCCAGCTTATGGAAGCGATAGCGTTGGCGCAGACTGCCCATCCGGCGTGGTCCGGGGGCCTGAAGATCAAAGGTTGCAGCCACGACAGCCGCATCTTCCAGCTTCTGAGCGGGGGCAAGGGCTCGCAGGACGATGCTGCCAACCGGGAGGGGGAATCGTTTCTTCTCGGGTCCAATTTCCCGCCAGAAATCGATACCCTGTATATCGCCGTGACCGAAAAAGAGCCCGCGGTGCCACCGATGGTCGCGGCTTTCACCTTCGATCTCCTCGACCGGGAAGCCTCGGGTCACGACCACACCGGATGGACTCCGAAGCGGATGCAGGAAGGGTTTAGGCCAATTCGAGCCGAAGTGAAAACTGGTGAAAGGGCGTGAATCAAGTTCGATGTCGATCTTGTCGCCCACCCTGTGAACCGTGATCTCCGCCGCCGCACCGGCAATCGGAGGTATCGACAGGAAAATGATGCAAAGCACACCTGAGAGTCTTTTTCGCATGAATACAACCGGGTCTAACATCAGCGTCGGGGGAGCGTCAAGCTTTTGGGTTGAAACTCCAAGAATTCGTCGCACGTCCGAACGTCTGAACGTCGCACGTCTCCTGTCCTCCGAAGGTGCCGCCAACGGGTGAACTACCAGTATTACAAAGCCAAGTCCGTCAGAGCCGCGAACGACTTGAGCCGCTAGCAACGTGAGGCCAAGTTCCGAGGAGAGAGTCGGACAATAGCAAGAGTTCTGTTAACCCCAAAGTTTCTTTCTCGATTGGGGCCACCTCTGTTAGCGGGGCAACTCGCCTGAACCTGTCGTCTAGACCTGCAACCCGCCAACTAGCCCCAAAATAAGCGCATTTTCAAAAACAGGACCGTTTCCCGGCTCCTAGGAGTCATTTTGGAGGCCCGCATTCTAAGTTTATGCACCAAGCCACTCAGAACTCGGCTCGGCTG
>CAUZIZ010000222.1:0-7175 GCA_963579905.1 Acidobacteria bacterium UBA6911
AAAGTCCGTATGGTCCGTTGTTTTCGGAATCGGTATGCCGGTACCGCTCCTTTGCAGTCACGGCTCTGTCAAACGGCGGCTTCTGCGTGATCTCCTATCCAATGAAGTCTCAGCCTAGATCCCGATCGCCCGGTTGGTTGGGCGGGAGTCTCATCACCATGCTACTCCTGACGCGTTGGGTCGCGGCTCAATCTCCTGAAGAGAGTGTCGGCGGCGGCTCCCAGTCCATTGCCATCACCCGGATGGAGCCCGGCCGCTCCATTGATTTCAAGCAGGGACTTCTGCCCATTTCCAGAAAGAACTGCCTGGCCTGTCACAACCAGACCTTAGCACTGGGTGGCCTCATACTGGAGACTCGTAACGACGTTCTGAAAGGCGGCGACGGAGGCCCCGTGGTGGTTCCGGGGCAAAGCGACGAAAGCCTCCTCTTGCAGCGCGCCGCCCATCGACTCCAACCTTTTATGCCACCTGCTGGAAACAAGGTGGGTGCCGTTGCCTTTACTCCCGACGAGCTGGGTCTTCTCGAATTGTGGATCGACCAGGGTGCCAGGGGGGAGGTTCAGAGCCTCCCCGAGAACCGGGTCATCTGGCAGCCCCTTCCGGCGGGCGTTAGTCCCGTTTATACCGTCGCTATCAGCGGGGACGGACAATGCGCCACCTGCGGCCATGGCAACCAGATTCTCGTGTATCGTGTTTCCTCGGGTCGCCTGGTGCAAGCTCTGACGGACCCTGATTTGCTGCAACCGGATTCCCAAATGAGCTCGGGCGCGGCTCATCGTGATCTGGTCCAATCCCTGGCCTTCAGTCCTCGGGTCAATCTTCTAGCCTCCGGAGGATCCCGCACGGTCAAATTGTGGCGGCGTCCGGATAGCGTGCGCAAGATGGACCTATGGGGAGCTGGAGACCCCGTGCGAAGTCTAGCCGTGAGTCCTGATGAAGGCTGGGCGGCCGCCGGAGGCGCGGACGGAGAGATCACGCTTTGGAAGCTGCCCTCCGGCCGCTGGGTGCGCACGATTGAGGCGCACACCGAGGCTGTGACCCAGATTCTGTTTGGACCGACCGGGACTTCCCTCATTTCCGGATCTCTGGACGGGTCCCTCCGCATTTGGGACAGGAGCAAGGGCAATCTCATGGGACAGGCCGAAACCTCGTCGCCCATCCACGCCCTTGCCCTGACGGGAAATGGCAGGCAGATAGCCTCGGGGAGTGAAGATGGCGTGATTCGCATCTGGCCGAGTCGCTCTGACCAGGCTCCCCTCACCTCCCTCGTCCCAATTCGGGAGATCCACGCCCATCCACGTTCCCTTACATCCCTGGTCTCCATCGACGGGAACGGCAAACACCTTCTCTCCGCGGGTGAGGATGGCACGGTGCGCTATTGGGACTGGGTGGCAGGGAAGCAGATTCAACAGATAGACCACGGTGCGGCGGTGGCGACCGTGGCCGCCAGCCCGGACGGGCTAAGATTCGCTTCGTCTGGCCTCGACGCGGTGTGGCCAGGCTTTGGAGCAGCGCGAGCGGTAAGCTCCTGGCCGAAATGACGGGAGACCCCCGCCTCCGAGAGCGCCTTGCCAGCCTCGATCGTGCTCTCGTCGTCGCCAACAGAAGCGTCCAGCTTAGAGAGCAGCTGCGTGCCGACGCTCAGGAAATCCTGGAGGGAAAGTCCGAGGCAAGCAGTTCGGCTGCCGCCGACAAATCCAGGGCGGAGCGAGCCTTCGCCCGAAAAATAAAATCAGCCCAATCCGCCGACTCGGCGAAGGAAGCGGCTGAGAGACACGCTTCGGATCTGGAGAGAAGGGCGGAAAATCGGAAGGCGGTATCCGAAACCCCTGGAGGGAATGCCAATGATCAGATCGCTACTGTCGGGCGCGACGCCCTGGCTAGAGCTGCGCTGAGGCAAGAGAGCAGACTCATCGGTTGGCGGCACTTGCCGAGAAGGCTGCCCAGGAATCCAGCGATGCCCGAAGGGAGATGGTGGCGGCCACAGAGCAGGCGGAGTCGGCCCTTAAACTAGCCCAGCAAGCGGCAGCCGAATTGATTGAGGCCAGAACCGCCCTGGCACATGCCGAAGCCGTACTCGAGGAAACCAAAGCCGATCTGGAAACCGTGCACAAGGCCTCTTCCGAGGCCGGAAAGCCGATCCGAACCCTGCTCTTTTCACCTGATTTCAGGCAGTTGGCCACGGCCGGAAACGACTATCTAATCCACCTCTGGGATTCCGACAACGGACAACCCCTGGACACCCTGGAGGGTGCTGGAGCGGTGATCCAGACTCTGACTTTCACCCCCGACGGCGACCTGGTTTCGGGATCGGACAACAACCAGATCGTGTTTTGGGATCCCGATCCTGGATGGTCACTGTGGAAAACGATCGGCAGCGTTGACGATGCCGCACGGCTGACCGGTCGGGTGAGAGCCCTGGCCTTCAGTCCGGATGGCCGGCTGCTTGCTACCGGCAGCGGGCAGCCCTCTCGAAGCGGTGAGGTGAAGCTCTGGGATCCGGTCCAGGGCAGGCTCGTCCGAAACCTGACAGACGCCCATAGCGACACGATCTTCGGTCTGGAATTCTCCCCCGACGGGAAGTACCTGGCCAGCGCCTCTGCCGACCACCTGGTAAAGGTCTTCGACGCGGCCGAAGGTGAGTTGATCCGTGTCTTCGAAGGACATACGCACCATGTACTGGATGTCGCCTGGCGGGCCGACGGGCACCTACTAGCCAGCTGCGGGGCCGACAACGTGATCAAGCTGTGGGACTTCGAAACGGGAGAGCAGAAAGAGACGATCGGTGGCTTCGAAAAAGAGATCACCTCAATTAGCTTCATAGGGACCGGGGATGACCTCCTGACCAGCTCGGGAGACGGGCTCGTCCGCCTGGGAGAGCGTCACTTTCGCGGCGCCCAGGACTTCCTCTACGCATCGGCTTCCAGCGCCGACGGCCAGACACTATCATCGCCGGAGGGCAGGATGGCGTACTGCGTGTCTGGCATGCCGATGGCACCCTCCTTCAGACACTGGGTCCACCTGACGGTTCAATTCAACTTGACAATACCAAATAGAAGGGTACTCTTGTCCGGTTTAGAAGCGCCTCCGATAAGAGCACGGGAGGCCAATGGCGGCATCGAATCGAATTAACCGGATGTCAGGCTTCGGCGCAACGATTTCCGGAGTCTAGGAGTACCTCTTTGAGAAGAAAAACAGCTGAAAAAACTCGGGATCGGACCCTCCACCGAGTTATCGAAACCTGCAGCGGCGATTTCAACATCTTTCGTGCCGCGCTTCGGGAGCAGGGTCTACTGAAAAGGGAGCCTGTACGTGTACTCATTGAGTTAGGCGTGCATATCAGCGTGGCTATGTTGGCGCTGTTTCTGATCCTGACCAATGAACACATTCTGCTCCGGCTATTTTCAATGCTTACCTTCAGTACGGCGCTGATGGGAATCTCTACAAATACCCATACCTCGTCGCACTTCGCAACTTCGAAGCATACTTGGCGGAATGAAGCTCTTACCTATCTAGGCTACTCATTGATTAACGGGCTTTCGTCAAACTTCTGGTGGGAAAAACATGGAATTCATCACAAGCATCCCAACGTTATCGGTGTCGACGACGACATTGATCTAATGCCTTTTTTCGCACTTTGCGAAGACCACGCACGACATTCGTCGCTATGGGTCCGCATGTACTATTCGCTGCAGTGGCTGGCTTTCCCTTTCGCCCTGGGCCTGAATGGAGTCAACATGCAGTTGAATTCAATCCGCTATATAGCAAAAAAAATCACCGAGGGAAAGGGGCATCGTTATCGTTATAGTTTAGATGCTTTCTTTTTGATCCTTCACTTCGTTTTGTGGTTCGTCCTACCTGCTACTATTTTCCCCTGGACGCATGTCGTAGGGTTCTATGTAGTTAACCGAGTCTTGATGGGCTACCTGATGTTCACGATTTTCGGACCCTCCCACCTACCCCCTGAAGCAGTGTTTGTCGGGAGCGAAGCGCGCGAGTCGGACCATGTCTTCAGGCAAACTGCGACAACTCTCAACTACCGGACTGGTCCGCTAGGCGGATTGGTATGCTCGGGACTTCAGCTTCAAATCGAACACCATCTATTCCCTTGGATCAGCCACACCTGCTATCCACGGATCCGCCCCTATCTGAAGAGCTTCTGTGAGCGTTACGGATACCCCTATCGCGAGTTTGGTTGGGCCGAATCGGTTTGGAAGTCATTACGTATTTTGTATAGACCCAAACCGGTGCACGATCAATGGATAGTCTTTGATAGTCAAGAGCATCAGCCTGATGCATGAGAGCTGAGCCACATCACCTGTCCCTCCTAGGTTCGTCGTGCCGTCCGGAGGTGGGCCACGGTTCAAATCACCAGCAGGTGGATTCAGGACAACTCCCAGTAGGATCCCTGGATACTGCTGACCCCATATCCCGCAACTGCTCTGGCACCATCGCCTTCTCGTTCGCCGTAGTAGGTGGTGAACAGACGCCCAGGTTCGTATTCGATCGATACCGGGTAGCCCAGGTTCTTGTTGGGCATATCGTCTCGGATCAACAACTCCGCTTCGTAGTCCCAGGTCTGGCCGCCATCCCGGCTTAGGCAGGCCCGGATGCCGCAGGGGGCTGCGCGGTGCCCGTAGGTCACCAGCAGCCGGCCATCGGACAGAAGAAGGAGATGTCCCGGGGATCCCCGGATGGGGGTACGGCGCACCGGTGTCCAGGTCGATCCCCCATCCGAGGATTCGCTCTGGTGGAGATGCCCAGTTCCGCTGCGCATCATGGTGACCACCTTGTCCCGTGGCAGAACCACAGCCGTCGGTTCCGAGAGACTCCCTTCCTCCACCGTCGCCAAGGGGATGGGTTGACTCCAGCTCAGGGCCCCGTCCTGGGAACGCACCGCATAGACAGTCTGATTCAGGGTGTGGTCGGCCGTGACCATGAGCACGGTCCCGTCCGCTAGCTGGACCACTCCGCGAGGGGTATAACCTCCCATATAGGGGCTTGTGGAGATCTGGGCTGTCCGACCCCAGGAGCGGCCTCCATCGGAACTCAAGTGCACATAGCAGCCACCTTGGGCCCGGCACCAAGGCATATCGCTGCGGCTCCAATCCGTGTCCGGCCGAGCCCGCTTCCACGGGGGACCGCCAACTCTCACCCAGATCTCTTCCCCTCGGGAGAAGCGCTTCCGGCCCTCCTCCAGGGGATACCAGAGAAACTGCCACTGATTCATAACTACAGTCCCGTCGCTAAGTTGCGCGAGACCCGGACACTCGACTCCGTACCAGTCCCAATTAGGAGCAGCCTGGGGAGGACTCCAGGTCCGCCCCTCGTCCTCGGAACGGGTGATCAAGTTGTGATAATGAGGGTCGTCAGGCGGATGATGATAGTCGGTTCGGATGATGGAGAAGGGTTCTATTCTCTGACTTTCGTTGAAGGCGACCACCCACTCGCCGTTAGCCAATCGGACGATGCTAGCATGCGCGCAGTAGGCGAACGGGTCGCGGTAGATAATGATGTCTCGCCGATTACGAACCGGCCTGGTGCGAGGATTGGGCACGGCCGGATCCCCAGCGCGCTGGGCCACTGCGGATGTCATCGAGAGGGTAGCAGCAACGGCAGTACCGCTCGCCAGAAATTCTCTTCGAGCCAAGGGTTTCGTATGAGGCATGAGTTTCCCTCCAAGTAGGCCTTTTGAATCAAGTCGCAGACCGTTTCCTCTCTGTCGGATTCCAGGACATATGTTGTTGAGGGAACGGTCAACGGGCGTAGACCTCCGGTCTTCGATCCGGAATATGTCTGTCCGCACCCGCCGAGGGCACCTGACTGAGGTCGATCGTCGTGATGGCGAAGTCCTGAGTGTCGTCGCTCGTGTCCTGTTCGATCTGCCCGTCTGGTCCTGTGACCAGCGCCTGAGACGGATGGGTGAAGGCAATGAAGATGCTGCTTTCGTAGGCGCGCGTTCGCATCATGGCTCGATTGAGGTCGTTGTGGAATCCGTAGGTTGGATTAAAGACGACCCGCGCGCCCTTCATGGCCAAAGTTAGAGTCGTCTCGGGCCAGCGCCGGTCGGCGCAGATCATGACCCCGAACCTCCCAAAATCCGAATCAAAGACGTCAAGGTGTCTGCCGGGCGTGTACTTGTGGTCGTGACTCTGGAGGTGCAGCTTGTCGTAGGATCCGACGAGCGTTCCCTCGCGGTTGAAGACGAGTGCTGAATTGTAGGCTTCCTCGCCCACTTTGCGTGTACAGCCGTAGATCAACCAGACCCGATTGCGCCGCGCCCACTCGGCGACGGCAAGCGTGTACTTTGAAGTTTCCGAGTCGATCGCATATCGAAGCATGTCCTCCTTGCGCACGGATTTCTCGGTGGACACATAGCCATCGAGAAAGCACTCGGGGGTGACGACGACATCGACTCCCTGTTCGCGTTCGATATCCTCGAGAACATCCATCAGCGCGAGATGGTTCTGGTCGAGCTTGCCCTTCTCGGGAACGATCTTGACCTGGGCGACGCGGATGGAAAGTCGCCGCGGTGAAATCTCCCTCGACGGAGGTGCAGTCGGACTCGCAGCCACAGGGTCGGCCTCTGGATTTTCGCCACAGCCAAGAAATAGAGTGGTCAACAGAATCATTCCAAGAATCACGACAGACGAGACCCATTCACCAGCCGGCTCGAGCCGCCCCTGCCTCTGAGATGCTGGGATCAACACTGTCTTCACCACCGAGCTCGCTGCGCGCGGACCGGCGAAGCAAGCGGATACCCCTTCCACTGCTCCTTTCTGGATCAGAAGTCCCCCAGCGGCCATCGTGGGCTCATGATCTCACTGGATCCTGCCGCGAGTCGAGAGTGGCATACGGGCGTGAAAGCGGGATTTGGTCAGGGTTTGGCGCTGTGTGTATATTAGCGTGTGTCGGTAAGCATAGGGCCGCAATAGCCGGATAGCAACGCTGAAAACATTCTCTAGACCCAAAATAAGCACAATTTAAAAAATAGGACCGTTTCCCGGCTTCTAGGAGTCATTTTGGAGGCCCAAATTCTAAGTTTTTTCACCAAGCCACTCAGAACTCGGCTCGGCTGTTGCGGTACTGCCCGCCGATCGCTTATGAGGAGCTATTCTACCCCCTCTGTCGACGTTTTTAGACACACCTCACCCCAGCTCTCGCGGCCCTTGGCG
>CAUZIZ010000223.1:0-7157 GCA_963579905.1 Acidobacteria bacterium UBA6911
CGTCCCCCTGCTCATTCGATTGGTGAACCAACTGGAATCCGGAACCTCGCCCAAGGTGTTGATGTTTTCCGCCGGAGTCATGTCACTCGAACCTGGCCCTGGACGCATAGAGTTGCGCATGAAGTCCGAGATCTGACTCCCTTTTCGACTCTTGGGCTTGGGAATCGGCAGGCTATCCAGATCGATCCAGACGGGATCATCGGGTAGAAACCTCTGGGCCTCGGATAAGACAGTCGCGGACAGGAATGGGAGCAATACCAGAAAAACTCGCATAAGCGTCTTAGGGTCTGCGCAAAAATAACTTGGCATTTTGGCATCTCATCTTCACACCATCTTCAGCCGCTCCTCAATCGAAAAATCCTCAACGTAGAGCCGGCTGAGCCTGCGGTGTCGCTCAATAGTTCGCGCCCAAATCTGGTGCAAATCTGAGCGCCAATTCTACCAAGTTATTCTTGCTCAGATCTTTAGAACGAGGGCCCGATCGTTACATGGGTCCGCGTGTCTTCCCGGCTCTTTGCGTAATCGAATTTCACCAGGACCCTTCTGTGATTCTTGAGCCGGATTCCCCATCCGATACTCTTCTCCATTCCGGAGAATCCAAAGTTAGCCCTACGGTCGAACACCTTTCCGGCGTCGTAGAAAACCGCTAGCTCCAGGGCCGGAGCCGCTTCCCATCGATACTCGCCCGACAGATAGATCAAACCGTTGTCGCGGAAGCGCTGGTCCTGAAAGCCTCGCAACATGTTTGCTCCGCCCAAAGCCCGCCGTAGATAAAAGGGCACACTGCTGCCCGCTCCGGAGGCGTCATGAGAGGTAAAAAACCGAAGCGCTAGCACCCTCTGGAGCGAACCGAGAGAAAGATAGTGCCGCGCATCCACTGCGACGCGATTGAACTCAAACTGCTGACCCTCCCGTTGGTCGAAACGGGAAAACGACAAGCCTACAAAACCTCCGGCATGTGGATTGCCGGGGCGATCCCGACTGTCCCAGCGGAGATCAGCTCCCAGTCGGAAGTAATCGGTCTGCTGTGAAAGACCGGGGGCAGTGTCACCGTCGAACAGCTGCTCCACACCAGGTGTGAAGCGATCGCTGCTCGACCCTGGCTTCAGGCTGACAAGGCCCATTCTCACCTCAGCAGACAGCAGGCGCGCAGGACGAAAGCCGCCCACGGCATCGTAGGACACCTGCTGCAAGCCGAAAGCAGAAAGGTCGGATATCGACGACTCGGAACCGGTGCCGAAGAAATGCTCCTGAGGATGGTCCCGATAGGACAGATCGGCGTAGAAGGTGAATCGATCCGAGGCCTCGACGGTTTCTTGGGGAGAAAGGCTAAGCGGAGTGGAGGCGTCCATCGCGATCTCAGGATACGTCTGGGCCACTCTCCCAAGCTGCAGGTCATAGTGCTGGTAACCACGGTTGGAATAGGCCGCTGATCCCTGGATATCCAGCCAGGATCCGCCAATGCGGGGTTGCCAGGTACGCACTCCTAGGGCTAATGCCGAACGCTGAGCGAGATTACCCATTCTGAGATAGACGCCTCCGTAGTTCATTTTCTGTATCTGCGCCAGTCCCCTCCTTTCAAGCCAGAGAAAACTTTTCCCAAATACAGTCGGCCCTTCTGGTGTCGCGGTCTTCTGCTTCTCCAGGCGGCGCTGCTTCCAGAGCTCCGTTCTGCTTGCGGAACTCTGAGAGGATCCTGCAGTGGGGTGTCGAGAATGACGTGACGCGTCCTTTCTGGAGCCCTCGACGGGGGCAGCCTGCAGTGATCGAGAGACTGAGCAACTCAAAGATACAAGATACAAGATACTAACGAATCTCAGGCACCAAATTTCAAAGCCTGAGTACGCACTCTGGAATCGGTCGGTACCCTCTCTAGTCATCGCCAATCGAGAAGCCTTCAAAAACGTTTGTAATTTGGAGCTTGGGATTTGGAACTTGTTTGTATCTTGTTTCTTGTACCCTTGAATTTCGAATCTCTCCCCATCACTCCTCTCTCCCGGCGAAGAGCATCGCCCTCACCTCTTGGCTGTGGTATGAACAAGCAAGTGACACAACCAAAACGAATTTTACAGGAAAGACCATGATCATCCACGAAGGAGGCCTGCTTATATGTTGTTTGAGTTAAGACAGTATCGAACCAAGCAGGGACAGCGCGATCGGTGGGTCAAATTTATGGAAGAGGTCATCATTCCCTTCCAGGTTGCAAAGGGAGTCGTCGTGGTGGGCAGTTTCGTGGCTGAGGAGGAGGACGATCTCTATGTCTGGATACGGCGATTCGACAGCGAGGCCGAACGCGTTCGAATCTACGAAGCGGTCTACGAGAGCGATCATTGGAAACAGGTCATGCTACCCCAGGTTGTTGAAATGTTGGATCGCGAGAGGTCTGTGATTACGCGTCTCGAAGCGATGTCTAAGTCGGTTATTCGCTGATTTTTCCAGGGCTTGTATTGATCAGTCTAGTAGAAGCTTTGTTGACATGGGCTGGAGAGATTGTGTGTCACTGTGTGGGAAAGAGTTGTCCGGCTCTCTCCTCGGAACCTGGGCTCATCTTGCTAACGACTCAAGTCGTTCGCGGCTCTGCCGGACTTGGCTTGGTAATACTGCTAGTTCACCCTTAGGTAGTGACAAGAATCTGGGCGGCCTAGTCGTGTTGACGTGGGTTGATTCTGGCGGAAAACCGGTCTTATTCACCGCGCTGTTGGGAGGGTAGAGACGTGCGACGTTTCGACGTTCGACGAACCGTTAAAGACGCGCGACAAATTCGTTTAAACCGTATCGATGAATTCCTGGTAGAGCTCGGGAATCCCAGCCTCGTCGGCGTCGCCGTTGTGGACTACTACCCGTAGCCCAAACTCCAGTTCTCCACCGGGGAGCAGTGAGCACGCTTTTTCTGCGAGTGGATTCACATTCAGCACTCCCCAGTCGGTCGCGTGCCAAGGGTGGCCTGCTGTCGATGGGTGGGGGAATAGTGCGACTCCCGCTCTGACGTCAGACCCCAGGGTGCCGGAGTAGTCCAGCCAGTCTGATATTCGTCCGTTGACGGACGCGGTTCCCTGGTGTTCCAGATCCCTCAGAATGGCCCCGTGCCTAGCGGTGAAAGCCTCGGTCATCCTTACACCAAAAGAACGCGTGCCGCGCGTGGGTCCTAGCGCTAGTGGCCACTCTGTGGCGCAAAGGCGCGATCGAATATCGATTAGGTTGACCTTCTTGCCCGGACGGATATCCAAGGTCCTGGTTTCCTCTATCAGCACCCTGCCCTCTGGAGCAGCCCATTTCTGGGGTCCTTGCCAGACCAGACGCTGGATAATCCTCAAGTGCTCAAGAGTGATCTCCTCGTGCTCATGGTCGATGGCGCGGATCTGGCCCACCGCCCTTCCCTGAAAGGTGTTGTTTACGTAGAAGTTGTACGTCCCTTCTTCGGGCTCGCTGTCGCTATAGGGAAACCGACAGCGTATGCGGTCGGATGCTCTCCAGATGGAGTTGTGATGAGGGTGATCTGCCGGACTCTCAGAGGTAAGGGGAAATCCCTTCGCGTGAAGACCGGAAACAGGTAGGATCGGTACGGACCTTGGCTTATCGAAAAGAGGCGTTTTCCCCGCCAGCTAACGCCGACGCGGTGCGTTCCCGTCCATGCCCCTCGGGGCAGATCAACCTTCTCCTGCCGGACAACACACGCTTCCACTAAGGCCTCGCGCAGAAATAATCTGGCATTTTGGCATCCCATCTTCACACCAGATTCGGCCGCTCCTCAATCGCGAAATCCTCAACGTAGACCCGGCTACGCCTGCGGTTTCGCTCAATCGTTCGCGGCCAAATCTGGCGCAAATCTGAGCGCCAATTCTACCAAGTTATTCTTGCGCAGACCCTTTGGCGCTTTATCGTACCGTAAGAGCGCAGCTAAAGGATAATGATGCTTGGAATCACGAAGAATAGACTGCTTTCCACGGCTTCAGACCGGCGTGGTAGTTTAGAGGGATGTCCCTGGTAACTCTGGACCGTGTCTCGATGGCTTACGGCCATCTGCCCCTTCTCGATGAGGTGGCGATGCAGATCGAGACCCACGAGCGCGTGTCGGTCCTGGGACGCAACGGAACCGGCAAGTCGACATTGCTGAAGATCCTCAGCGGCGAGATTTCCGTCGATTCCGGCACCGTATGGCGCCAGCCATCGTTGCGCGTCGCGCGCTTGGAGCAGGACGTCCCGCTTTCCGCCGACCGCTCGGTCTTCGACGTCGTTGCCGAAGGGCACACCCATCATCTGGAAGAGGATGAGGCGTGGCTGAGGGAGCACCACGTGGAACTGATCCTGTCGCGGCTCCAGCTTCCGGCCGAGGCAATCGTCGACACGCTGTCGGGCGGATGGCGCCGCCGCGTTCTGCTTGCCCGCGCGCTGGTGGGCCAACCGCATCTGCTGCTGCTCGACGAACCAACGAATCACCTCGACATCGAGGCCATTCAGTGGCTTGAGAGTTTTCTCGTCGAGTACGAGGGATCGGTTATGTTCGTCACCCACGACCGCGCGTTTCTCCAACGCGTGGCGACTCGGATCATTGAGCTCGACCGCGGCAGCTTGACGTCGTGGCCCGGTAACTACGCGACGTATCTGCGGAGAAAGGAAAGTGCGATTGCCCACGAGCAGATGCTCGCCGACAAATTCGACAATAAGCTTGCCGAAGAAGAGGTCTGGCTGCGACAGGGAATCAAGGCGCGCCGCACGAGGAATGAAGGCCGCGTCCGGACTCTGGAAGCGATGCGGGCTGCGCGCGCGGCCCGGCGCGAGCAGATCGGCAACGTGAGGCTGCAGGTGGAGCGGGCCGAGCAGTCTGGTAAACTGGTGTTCGAAGCCCGGGGGATCGCCAAGAGCTTCACGGGCATGCCGATCATCGACGACTTCTCTACAAGAGTGATCCGCGGCGATCGTATCGGGCTCATTGGTCCCAACGGCGTAGGAAAGACAACACTGCTACGAATGCTGCTGTGTGAGCTCGAGCCGGACCAGGGAGAAGTCCGGGTGGGAGCAAACGTGCAGATCGCCTACTACGACCAGCAGCGCGAACCGCTCGATCCCGAACGTACGGTGTTCGACACACTGGGCGAGGGAAACGACACGGTCACAGCGAACGGCCGCACACGTCACGTGTACGGGTACCTGCGCGACTTCCTGTTCTCCGACGAGCGCGTGCGATCGCCGGTGAAGGCGCTCTCGGGCGGCGAGCGTAACCGCCTGCTGCTCGCACGATTGTTCACGCGTCCGGCCAACGTTCTCGTGCTTGACGAGCCGACAAACGATCTTGATCTGGAAACGCTGGAACTGCTTGAGGAGCAACTGGTCGAGTGGCCTGGAACGCTCCTGCTTGTCAGTCACGATCGCGCGTTCCTCGACAATGTTGTCACCCGAACGTTCGTGTTCGAGGGCGCCGGTAGCGTACATGAATACGTCGGTGGGTACGAAGATTGGGTGCGGCAGCGATCCCCGAAGAAGATCCCGCTCGGGCCAAATCCCGCTGGAAAACGGGCGGAGCCCAGCGCTGGGTCCCGGAGGCCGAAATTAACCCAGCCCAGGAAACTGGGGTTCAACGAGCAGCGCGAACTCGGCCGGCTGCCTTCGGTGATCGAGTCACTCGAATCCGAGGAGCGCGAACTCAACGCGAGGATCGCCGGCCCGGACTTCTATAAGGAGGCCGCCGACGAGATCAGAGCGGCGCTTGCCCGCGTCGATGAGCTCCAGAGCAAGATCTCTGCTGCTTACACCCGCTGGGACGAACTCGACCAGAGGGCGTCTGGTAGGCCTGCAGAGGCACCCGACACCGAACGAGTCGGCGACTAGAGTTCCTTGGTCGAGAAAAAGTTAACAAACTGATCAAGTTGCGTGCCTCGGCGTGATGTAGTTTCCAAAGAGACCACTTCAGCGGTCTGGCGCGAAAGCGTATTAGACCCGGCCTTTAGGGTCTGCGCAAAAATAACTTGGCATTTTGGCATCTCATCTTCACACCATCTTCGGCCGCTCCTCAATCGCGAAATCCTCAACGTAGACCCGGCTGCGCCTGCGGTTGCGCTCAATTGTTCGCGGGTAAATCTGGTGCAAATCTGAGCGCCAATTATACCAAGTTATTCTTGCGCAGACCCTTAGGCCGGGGTCAGCTGCGACGCCATCCCTCCGGAGGGCCTTTCAAGCTCCTTCTCGAACCGCGGTTTTAGCCATCTTCGACCCGGAGCCTGGCTGCAGCCTGTATTCGAGAAGCCCGCTAGCCCGGATTTCTCATCGCTTGTCGTAGCGAGGCGCCGCAAGGGCCGTCCTGGCGAGGCTTGCGACCGAGGCCGCCGCAGTCGTACTTTGACAGTACGTCGAGGCGGCCGACCGAGCGCAACGCAGCCAGGGCGGATGATTGCGGCGGCGCAGTAGACCAGCGATGAGAAATGCGGGCTAAAGGAGGGCTAAAGCAGGCTCCGGCATCTGCTTGCTTGCCCACCCGGCCCTGAAGCGGGTGTCGTAAAAGTCCGTTTTAGAGTCCGGACAGAGCCCTGCTGGTCAATAGGACAGCGCTGAGTCAGAAAGGCTTCTCTGTAGGTTTTTCAGCGTTCTGGAGATCGAGGTTAATCCTGAAGGGATTGTGTATTACAGCCCAGGGTTTCCGAACCCTGGGCTGTCGGTCCTCTCTCCCAGAAATCTACCCTGAAAGGGTTGCGCACACTGCTTCATCCAGGTCACCTGAAATATTTTGCAAACGATGTAACTTCTGATTAATCAACCCCTTCAGGGTTGGATCTGAAGGGGTATGTTCCGGGCACATAGGTAACAGTTTCTCCCGGGCACATAGGTTACAAGAGGAGTCATGTCATGGAAAGAGACGTATGTAATGGGCGAAGGAGTGAAACTGATGACCGAACATCTGGAGGGGGACTAAGGAATTACGGAGTTATCGCAGGCCTATGGGGTGAGTCGGAAGACGGTGTACAAGTAGATTGGGCGTTACGAAAAAGAAGGGTGGTTGGGACTGGAAGATCGCTCGCGTGCGCCCCACCGCCACGCTAACGCGGTGGAGAGGAGATTGAGAAGAAGCTTTTAGAATGGAAGGCCCGTTGGCCGTTGTGGGGAGCGCCGAAGCTGTGGGTCAAGATGAGGGAGGCGGTGGGAGCGGATCGGTGCCCGGCAGAGAG
>CAUZIZ010000224.1:0-7135 GCA_963579905.1 Acidobacteria bacterium UBA6911
TGCGAGCCCTGGAAGTCGTGCAGGCCCAGGGAAGGACGGCTCCAGCGGATCCCATCCGAACTCTCGAGGTAGCAGAACACTCCAGGGTGCTCAGGAACAAGTACCTCCCCCGTTCTCAATCCAGAGGGGCGAAGGTACTCTGGAAGGCTGGTGCCCCGATAGTAGAGTCGGTAGCGGTCGTCGTGCTTGAGCAGTCCCAGCGCGATACTGAGATTGCCTTCCCAGGGCCGGTCAAAGGTCAGTACCTTACCCGCCGACCTCGGCTCATGCAGCTTGAGCCTCACACCCTTCATGGACTCGATCAGGTAGTCGTCCACGAACAGCTCCAGTCGAGAGTCAATGTCCAGGGACTCTGCGGTCTCAGCTGGGTTCGCTAATGCATACGACAGAGAGAACAGCAGACAGAAAATAGGCAGTACCATCCTCATCATCGATCCTCCCTGCTGGAATTGCAGGCCACCTCCACCAGATCTATACCTGCACGAAGAAGGGGGTTCCTACTTGAACCTCAGGGAGTACAGATCCGCGTCCTTCATGATGAAGCGCAGCCGCACCGGCTTTCCGGCGATCCGAGTCAGATCGCCTCCCTCCCTCCAGGACACCACCCGTTCAATTTCGTCCCCTATGATCTCCGTGCACTCGGCAGCCGTAAAACCAGGGATAGGGCTCCCACCGGTGTCCTGGATCTCCACCTGCAGCCCGCCTGCTGCTGACGTGGAGTAGTTGATCATCAGTTCCTTGCCCGTGAACCGAAGGCCCCTGGTGATCATCTCTCCTCCTTCGTAAGGGGCATGGACCGAGGTGAAGCCATCGGTGCGAAGGACCATCCGCTCCAGGCGGGCCGTGTCCTGCGCGTAGTCCCGTTGCACGTACAGGGACATTTCCCCTTCCCCGGTAGGCACCACTCCCAGAGCAGGATAGTTGGTACGGGAGGTCCAGTTGCTATCCCCGGTGCCAGGACGGATCAGGCTTTCCCTGAAGCTGAAATCGTAAAGCGTCGTCCCCGCCCGGCTGCTCAACAGGACTCCGTCCGAGATATCCCTCACCCTCCAGTCCGGATCGACCGGGTAGGAGGGATCCTTGCCCAACGCCACAGTCTGAGCCTCGTTCAGGACCCGACGGCGAGCCTGAAAGCGACCCGGCAGGGCGATATAGATGTGGGGAGCCCGGAAGTAGGGGTGGGTCTGGTTGGTATAGAGATGCTGGGAGGGCACAGTAGCTCTGGTGTCGGTGTAGGTCATGAGCACGGGATCGGTCCAAGTGAGAAAATCCTTGGAAGTCGAGCGCGCGACGGATCGCCGTCCACCTACCATGTGGCGACAGTAGAGCAGGTAGCAGCGCTCTGCCTCCGACCAGAACATCACGTTCTGGGAGTCGAAATGGTTCCTCAAGCTCCTGGGAACAATGGCCTTCTCTTGCACCCGCTCCCAGTGGATTCCATCACCGGAGACATATCCGAGAAGTCCCTCTTTCCCCTCGCTATTGGCCTTCAGCCGCTGGGAGGAAGGGACTCCTGGGCGGCCGTCGATGAAGGGGCAGAACTGGCGTCCCGGGGGACGGATGATGTTGTTCTGCCGGCTTCCCTCGAACTCGACCAGGCCCAGTGAGGGACGGGTCCATCTGATTCCGTCCCGGCTCTCGGCATAGCAGGTGTATCCGGGGGATGGATCCGATTGACATCGATAGTACATGCGGTAGACATCACCGTCCTTGAGGACGGTCGTGTAGAAGGAGTACCAGTCCTCCCAGGGCTGGTCGTACTCGATGGCAACTTCTGCAGACCGGGGCTCCTGGAGGCGGAGCCTCGTTCCCTTGAGCTGTCCGATCAACTGGTAATCCAGGAAAAGCTCCAGCCGGGAGCCGATGTCCAAGGCATTCTCTGCTGCCATGGGTAGTAGAGCCATAGAAACCAGGCAGGCTGAGACCAGTCCTATCCTCATTCTCCATCCTCCTTTTCGAGGGCATTCAACGTTGTCATTCCTTCAGCGCCATCATGAGACCTCACTTCTGGCTAGTCTAGACCCCACTGCTGGAATTCCTGTTCTGCGCCGGCCAGGTGGGCGTATTTCACAGTCATGGTCCGAGTGGCGTGAATAGCGACTACCTGAGATCGACTTGGCCGTCCTCAAGGTACATCCAAAGTTCATGGAAGGCCTGCAACCATTCACACTCGTTTCAGATAGTGAGGAGAAGAATCTCAGAGCAGGACTTCCGGTTGTTGCCTTTGGATCTCCACTGAGCCAAACATTTTTAGCAACACAAGGAATCATCTCGAAGGTCGAAGACGGCGCCCTCCTCGGAGTGCTGAACAGCCTATCCCCGAGTGTGGCCACTCCGCTCAGTCTTCTTGTTCTTTTTCAGCTTTCCTTTTCCCCGCAGGACGCAGTTGACGACCTCCATCTATCGAGGTATTTTCGAAAAATGTCCAGCTGGACTTTCGGCAGAGTTCGTCGCCGGATTGATCAGATCGCCACGTCGGCATTATTCAACACGTCGATTCCGGGAATGTCGTTTCGGTCCTCGGCGCTGGTGTAGACCAGTGAAATCTTGAAGTCCTTGCCCAGATGTTTCAGGGCGAATGGAGGCAGTGTTTCATCGGTCTTGTACTCGTCTTCCGCCATCACAATGACCACGTGTCTACGCTGGTCGAGCGGGTGACTCGGAGCACAGCGGCCTGGAGACTGGCGCTACCTACCCATTCGGAAAGTGTAGAGGCGGGCCTTGTCCAGAACTACTCGCAGACAAACTATCCGTCCAAACACCTCCTGCAGACTCGCCAATTTTCACTCAACAGAATAGGAGACAGCATCACCGGAAAAAGGCTTACTTTCCTCCAATCCCAGCCCGGGAAAGACGTTGCCCTCAGCGTCCTGCACCTCTACTCGGATGCTTCCTCCAGGATCGGTCTGGGCGTTGATCAAGAGGCGATTCCCCTCCTGCACCAGCGGATGGGTCGTGAACTCACCCTGCCCTTCGACGGGCTCCACGCGGCCCAGCCTTCCTGCCTTACAGTGCGCCAAGCCCGGTATCCAGATCGAGGACTGCGACTCTTTGAAGAAATCCTCCCAGCTGGTGAAGAAGGGAGCCTTGCTGTAGTCGGGAAAAGTCGTCTTGAAAAACTCGAGTCCCAGATCGTCGAGCTTCACACGACGCTTCCTGACCGTGTCCCTGGCTGCGGCCAGCATGTAGCGGGCCGGATTTCCCAAATACGGAAACCACCATTCTTCCTCGCCCTCGGAGTTGGTGACGGGATAGTACTCGGCCAGGTTGTTGGCGAAACCGGCATCGAAGGTGCCCACCGGTCCGTTGGATAACCAGGGAATTCGGCCCTCGTCGAAGCGGTGCCAGTGGATGCGATCGCGGCTCCAGATCAGCTCTTGAAACTGGGTCTGCAAGACCAGGTTGTAGTGGACTACCGTCCCGAAGTAGAGCTGCCCTCCCGTATCCGATTCCACAAGGCCCGCGGGAAACACGTAGCCAAAACTGTAGAAGGTGGTGCCGCGTAGGTCGTACTCATCCGGGGAGACGATGTGGCGCCGGTTCCAGGTTCTCCCATCTCGGCTCCAGATCAGGCCCCGAGAGCGTCGGGCGCTCTTCTTGAAATACTCGTGGGAAACACCGTGCGGAGGATACGGCGGAGACTCAGGGCGGAAGTAGTAATAGAAGGTCTTTGACTTGGGATCGTAGTGGGTGAAGGTGGATCGAGCCGACTGATACAAGGCATTGGGCTCCCCCTCGAAGGGGTAGGTCGAGGCATGTTCCGTCGTGACTCCCAGCGTCATCCCCGTTCCGGAGCGGAGGATCGGCTCCCGAGTGAGGGCCAGAAACAGATCTCCCCTGCGCTCCAGGGGCCAGAACTCGGCAGGCTGAGGCCGAAAATCCCCCGAGTATTGGGTCGGGGAATCGACCACCTTTCGTGCAAAATAGCGCAGCACGAAACGGTCCATGTCCACCGGGCCATCCTGCCTGGGATCGTAGAAGCGAAAGCGGTAGTGGCTAGGGGTAGGGCGGTCCTGGGTGGGATAGGGATAGCTGTCAGACTGTCCGTCTTGGAGGAAATCCTCCTGGGTCAAGTCACGCAGAATGTTGTTGGCCTTGGAGCCGCGGAAATTGACTCGTCCCAGATCGGGCTTTCGCCAGTGAATCCCGTCGTCTGAGACCAACTGGCAAAGATAGCGCGGCCTCCCGACGGATCCCCCAAAGTGGCGGTACAAGGCATCTTCGTCCACCGCTCCGGCGTAGTAGGTTGCCTGGTATTGGCCCGATACTGGGTCCTGTGAGAGAGATCGGATCGAGACGACATAAGAGCCCTCCTCCCAGGGTTGGTCCAGCTTCAGCATGGGACCGGCCGAGAGCCGGCTGAGGCCGTCCGGCCGGTGGTGCAGGCCGCTGGAAGCATCCAGGATCCAGTCATCCAACAGATACTGGGGCTGCAGACCGGGCCGAAGGGGCAGGCGCGGGACCCGTGCCTCCTGGGAGTCCTCGATTCGGAACTGGCGCACCAGGTAGGGGCCCACCGGCTTTCCGTTTTTCAAGAATCGGACTCGAAGCCAGTATTCGCCCCGGGGCCAGCCCTTCCCGTCAAAGCTCTGCCGCTGGGTGTTGTGATCCAGGTCCAATCTTACCGGCCCCGCGATTCTAGCCTGGTCCGGGCTTAGTACGTCTACCTCGACCCGACACGATTTCACCCGATCGGGAAGCGTCCGAATCGTATAGCCGATCTCGGGATGATCGATGTAGACCGGGCGTTCGGGGCTGCACTCGATGACCTGCCACTTGGACTCCGCCAGCGACTGCTGCCGCCCCTGCAGCATCGGGAAGAACTGCCTGGGATCCAACTGTAGGCTGCGAGTGCCCACCCGCTTCCCCTGACTCGAGAGCTGGAGCCGGAACTGGTAGTGTCCCATCTCCCACTGCCAATCGGGGAGTGGTCCATAGCGGCCCTCGTCCAGGAGGGGAAACTCGATCTCCAGTTCACCCGTGTCGTTCTCTCTCGAAGCTACAGCTGTCAGTTGGTGACTGAAGCCGTAGGGCTGGGTGATGGTCAGGTCTACGTCCAGCGAAGAGGCCGTGGCCTGTGAGGGCCAGTCGAAGATCAGTTTCTGGTGGAGGTAGTCCTGGTGCCGGACCATGAGCCAGTGGTCCTGGGCCTCGCTGTCGAAGCTTGCCAGGTATATCAGACCCGCTAGGAAGAGAGAGACGACGACGGCTTTTTGCTTCGATGTTCTTCGGATCATAACCGGTTCCTTTCGGGTCAAGGCTGCCCCAGCCCGCACTGGATCATTCAGAGGGAAATTTCATTGTCGAGAGCAAGGAAGATTTTGCTGTTGTCCAGCTCTCTCCTCGGAACTTGGCCTCATATTGCTAACGGCTCAAGTCGTTCGCGGCTCTGTCAGATCGCGGTTCGGGAGCTCATTCCTCGACAGATTAACACGAGCCTGCATATCGTCGCTTCCTGCTGATCTTGTCGAGTTTCGGTAGTAAGTGGTAGAAACGGAGTAATGAGAATACTCAGATCAGTCTCTTTCCTGCTGTTTGTTGTGACTCACGCCCTGGCCGGGAGTTCTCCCCTCGACATCGCCGACCGGGCACAGCTCTTCGTGGATCGGGTTCTGGTCCAGCGAAGCGATCGGGTCTTCTTCACCCAACACTCTGGGACGCCGCATCCCGAGAATCCCCTGGTTCGGGCAGACCAACCTTGGGAGGGCTGGCGTCTGGAGATGCATGGGAGCGTGATCTACGACCAGGAAAAAAAGATCTTCAAGATGTGGTACCTCGGCGATGCGGGGGACTCGAAGGAATACTTCGAGCAGCGCTACTTCATCTGCTATGCCACCAGTCGCGACGGGATTCGATGGGAGAAGCCGCTTGTGGGAACACTGCCTTCGAGCAACGGAAAACCCCACAACGTGGTCCTGACGGGGACTACCCTTGGAAACGTCATCAAGGACCCTCGAGACCCCGATCCCAACCGTCGCTACAAGATGATCGGCTCCCATGCCCGAACCTATGTTTCACCCGATGGGTTGAACTGGCAGCCTTACAGCCAGGGATCGGTCTGGCCCGATGTGGCCGACGCCACCACGGGATTCTGGGACCAGCGCCGGCAACTATTCGTCATGTTTCCCAAGGTAGGAAGGAGGGCACGGACCTTCTGGCTCGGTCAGAAACGGCGTCTCTTCTACACGATTACGAGCCGCAACTTCGTGGAGTGGACCGAGCCGGTTCTCAGCTGGACGACGGACTCACGGGATGATGCCGGATCCCTGGCACGGATTGAGCGGGTCCGCCCCGTCCTCGACCAGCCCGACGACCCTGAGCTGATGCGCACCGAGTATTACGGCGTTGGCGTCTACACTGCCGAGAGCTGTACCATCGGATTCCCTTGGATCTTCACCATCAACAACAATGCTCGCTGGGGAAACCACGAGGGTCCCCAGGAGGTCCAATTGGCGGTTTCGAGAGACCTCTTTCACTGGGAACGACCCTTTCGGACACCCGTCATTTCTTTGATTGATGTAGGGCAGTGGGACTGCTGCTATCAGGCAACCGGAAATCGGGCTCTCCGAGTTGGCGACGAGATACGCCTCTACTACGACGGCGCTACCTACACCCACGGGACTCCGGCCCTGTATCGCGCCGAGTTTGAGGATGGAAGACCCACCGGACGCGACCGCTTCACGGCTTCTATTGGCCTGGCCCCTGGATCGATTCGTCTCGGTTGACGCCGGCCCAGACGAGGGGACTCTGACCACTGTCCCTGTCTCCTTCAGCGGTTCCCGTCTAGTCATCAATGCGCAGACCCGCCCCCGGGGAAAGATTGTTATACAAATACTGGACGCAGCAGGGCGTCCTGTCCAGGGATTGGAGCCCTCCAATCCTTTCACGGGTGACTCTCTGCGCGGGGAGATCTCCTTTCCAGAGGGTCCCGACCTGTCCCAATGGACTGATCAGCCCGTGGTCCTCCGCTTCCGGCTCAAGAACGCCTCACTCTACAGCTTCGCCTTCCGAGGCCCTGGAGATTAAGCTGAAACTTCAACCACGAGGAAGCGCAGCAACCTTCGCCAGTTGACAGAGCCGTGACTGTCAGGGAGCGGGGCCCGACAGGGACCCTACCTCCAGGCGCTTCGTTGAA
>CAUZIZ010000225.1:0-7117 GCA_963579905.1 Acidobacteria bacterium UBA6911
AGGAACGGGTCACCATCTCGCTGAAGGCGATACGCTGCCGCTTGTCCCCCTGTACCCCATCCAGGGAAACGAATCCGTCCGGCTCCGTCACGGCCAGGCCTACCGACGCCACCGCCTTGTCCCCTAGATTCAGAAGGCTCTCGGGAGAACGCCAGTTCGCTCCTGTGTAGTAGTTCAAGAGCCGTCCCTGGTGGATCGCCAGACTCTGGGAATAGACGACCGCCGAGTCGAAGCTCCCGTTGGGCCCGGGAGCTATGAAGGGCTGCCGGAAATCGCGGTTATAGTGGACCCCGTCTCGGCTGAAGACGGCCTGGGGCAGGATCGTGGTATTGGTGGTGCGGAAGTTCCAGAGCATTCCCACATACATCCCTTCGTATACGATCACGGGCATGTAGTAGAACTCGAGGTCCGGGTAATCCTCCTCGTCCGGGAGAATGATGGTTTCGGGCTGGCTCCACCGGATCATGTCTGGGCTCTCGGCTCGTCCGATGAGACGCTTACCCAGGGGACAGCGCTGATGGCGGCAGTTCTCCATGTGGACCGCATAGGTCTGTCTAATCGAGTCCCACCCCATGAAGCCGGTCGGCCCCCAGCGCCCTACCCGGGGCGAGGTGTCGATGACGGGATTGTTCTGGTATGGGGTCCACTCGAATCCGTCGGGGGAAAAGTACAGATCAAACTGCATTCCCGGTGTCTTGGTGCTACCTCTTCGCTCGAAGCCCTTATATCTTCTGGCTGGATCCGTCTCATGGCGGTCCTTGAAGAAATAGGGCCGGAACTGGTCCCGGGGGATCATGTTGTTCTCGCGAGATCCTTGGAACTCTACCTTCCCAAGAATTGGCTTCTCCCAATTGAGGCCGTCCTTGGAGGTTGCGATGCAGACCCCAGGTGCTCCCTCCGATTCGACTACGATTTCCGTCTCGCCCTGACGGGCCGAATACGTCCCGGCACCGTACCACATCCGAAAGATCCCCTCGTCCTCTTCGTAGATCACCTTCGAGACCCGGACGTCGTTTCCTTCCCAGGGACGTTCGGGGCGGATGATGGGGTTGTGGTAGACCTTCTTGGCCGGATTCAGGACCCGTCGTGTGGCCGTCAGGCTTTCGATCAGATAGTCGTCGATGAAAAACTGCTTCTCGGATCCGATATGGATCATACCCGCCTGGGTGTCTACAACCAGTCCGAAGCAGCACACTGTCAGAGTCCACAGTTTCAATGATTTCATCGGTCTCACTCCTCTTTCCCGGATAGCCCGGGTATTTGTCAAAGTAGCTTGATTCGAGAGACGGCTGTCCGCCAGGGACACGGCCCACAATACCCGAACTACATCCACGATTCAGGGACAGAATGTGAAACTATCGTCATCTCTAGCACAAACATCGATGGCTGAGTGCCGCTTGTAGGACGGGCACTCCTGCCCGTCGGTATCCTCGACGGGCAAGAGTGCCCATCCTACAGCTCACTGCTCTGTCAGATGCCTTCTAAACCTTTTCTTGCCGATGAAGTTTCAGGTTAGTGCGGCCTCCGGCTGCGCTGGATCATTCAGGAAGAAACGTCAACATCCCGTAGCGGCACGGGCATCCCTGCCCGTGATGGCCGTGCCACGGTTTTCACAGACAAGGGGCGTGCGACGTTCAGACGTTCGGATACTCCTGGGATTTCTCGCTCAGCTGTGTCCGCGTGCGGCGACACTCCACACCTCGACGACGTCCTCGCCTCGAGTGCAGTACATTCGATCATAGAGGTTGACGTTAGGGTCGCAGTGGGGAACTACGAGTTCCAATCTGTCGCCCAGCTTGACCTCTTGGCTGGGGTCGCGCAGCGTCAGGATGCCGTGCTCGTCTCCGCCGAAGCGGTAATCTACTCCCTTGATTTCCTTGAGGTCCGGTCCGAATTTGCGGTCGGTGGCGATGGCCTTGAGTCCTGCATCGACGGTGGCCTGATCCTCGTGCACCTTGCTCACCACGGTCGTCAGGACGGTGAGGGCTGCGTTGAAGTCGTCGTAGACGTCGCCATCTTGGCCGCCAATGCCGAGATAGTCGACATCCATCAGCACGTAGGATCCGACCTGCATCTCCGTAATGCCTGGAATGTGGGGATCGATGTTGTAGGTTCCAGTGCTACACCCCGACAAGATCTCCACCGGCAGGCCCGCCTTTTCCATCTGGTTGAAGCTCTCGACCGGCAGCGCCATGTATTGCTTGGAGTGTTCATTGCGGGCGGCGAACCCCTTCACGTGTGAGCTCACCCCTGAATAACTGTGGACGCCCTTGAGGTTGAGATTGGGCAGGGCATCTACGGTCTTTGCCAATCGGACTGCCGACTCGCCGGGCTGAATCCCGGTCCGGCGTCCGATTGGGTCGATATCGATCATTATATTCAACTGCACCTCGGCGGCAGCTGCAGCCTCGCTCAACTGCTCGGTCTGCCAGGCATGATCTACCACCGTCATGGTGTCGGGATGCGCTCGAGTCAGACGTAGCAGCCGTTGGACCTTGTTGGGTCCGACCAACTCCGACGTGATCAGCAGGCCGCTGATACCGGCCGCTGCCATGACTTCGGCTTCCCTGATCGTGGCGGTACAGATTCCCAGTGCCCCAGCGTCAATCTGTCTCTTCGCGATTTTGGGACATTTGTGGGTCTTGGCATGGGGGCGGAGACCGATGGAATGGGCCTTGGCATGAGCAGCCATCTTCTCGATGTTGCCTTCCATCAGGTCCAGATCTACCAGCAGACAAGGAGTGGGTAGGTCGTGCTTTGTTACCCCTTCGATCCGACCATCGGACTCAAGCTGCCGCTCGATCTCCTCGAGTCTGCGTTGGTCGGGTCCTGGTTGTCTACGCACGCTGGGTATTGTAGCTGAGGCTGCCATATTCTTTACTCCTTAATTCTCTTTTCGGTCGCTCATCGCATTCTACTTAATCCCCCTGCCACGGCGCGAGGTTAATTCCCTCGACGTGAATTCGGTCGCCAGGCCGAAGTATTCTGCTTTCGAGCCGTTGGCTCGACGGCGGCCTGGAGACCACCGTCACGACGTCTCGGTTTGACGGATTCCGGTGGCCGTGGTATCAAGATCTCTTTTCATGAAGAGGACGCGAACGGTTACACCTCAGGGCTTTTTGGCGGTAGCTATGATTCTTTCCGGCTGTTCTTCCGAAGGCCCTACTGTGCAGGGCCACAGGGGCCGAGATCCTCACTCTTTCTCTCGTCCGGACGAGGTTGCAGTATCTCATCTCGACCTGGACATCGAAGTAGATCCATCCCAGCAGCGGATTAGAGGCAAGGCGACGCTACGTCTCGAGAATCGGACCGGGGCCTCACGACTGTTTCTGGATACCCGTGATCTAGATATCGATCGCGTGACATCCGGGGAACAAGAGAGGGAAGCTCCTTTTTCGTTAGGAGAGAGCGTCCCTTTTCTGGGCCGCCCCCTGATCATAGAACTCGAACCGGAAACGACGGTGGTTCAGGTCCACTACGCTACCCTCCCCGAAGCGGCCGCGGTGCAGTGGCTGGATCCCGAGCAGACTTCGGGTGGCAAAGCCCCTTTTTTGTTTACCCAATCCCAGGCAATTCTGGCCCGCACCTGGATCCCCTGTCAGGACAGTCCCGGCGTCAGGATGACCTACGGAGCCAGGGTAAAGGTGCCCGCTGGCCTGATGGCGGTGATGAGCGCCCGCAATGCTACCCAGAAGGCGCCGGATGGGATCTACGAATTCAGCATGCCTCTACCCATCCCGTCCTACCTGCTGGCCCTGGCGGTGGGTGACCTCGTATTCCGATCGACGGGAGAGCGCAGCGGCGTCTATGCCGAGCCTTCGGTGATCGAAAAGGCAGCCTGGGAATTTGCCGACACCGAGAAAATGATCGCGGCGGCAGAGGAGCTCTATGGTCCCTATCGCTGGGAACGCTATGACGTGCTGGTTCTGCCTCCGAGCTTTCCTTTTGGGGGGATGGAAAATCCCCTTCTGACCTTTGCGACTCCCACCATCCTGGCCGGGGATCGATCCTTGGTATCTCTGATTGCCCATGAGCTCGCCCACTCCTGGTCAGGGAATCTGGTGACCAACGCCACCTGGAACGATTTCTGGCTCAACGAAGGTTTCACCACCTATTTCGAGCACAGGATTATGAAGGCGGTCTACGGTGCGGAATACGAGAAGATGTTAGCTGTACTGTCCAAGAACGGACTCGAAGCCGCCCTTTCACGGCTCGGAAGCGAACATCCCGATTCTCATTTATACCTCGATTTAGGCGACCGTGATCCCGACGACGGTGTGACCATGATCCCCTATGAAAAAGGACATTTCTTCCTCCGCATGCTGGAGAAAAACCTGGGTCAGGAAAAGTGGGATTCCTTTCTGAACGCCTATTTTGATCGTTTCGCCTTTCAGAGCATGACCACGGCTGGGTTCCTCGCCTACTTCGAGAAGGAGCTGATCCAGGGAGATGAGGAACTCATGCGAAGGCTGGGGATCGACAAATGGGTCTACGGCCCCGGACTTCCGGAAAACTGCCCCGAAGTGACTTCGTCCAGTCTCGAGCAGGTCAAGGCTCAGACCGAGGCTTTCTTGGCAGGGGCCCCGCCTGAGCAGCTGCAGACCTCGGACTGGGCTACCCCGCACTGGCGCTACTTTCTGGAGGGTCTTCCCGGATCGATGAGCCCGGCGCAGATGGATCAGCTGGACGCTACCTTCGAGTTCTCTCAGTCGGGCAATTCGGAGATCCTCAGTACCTGGCTGCAGCATGTGGTTGAGGCCAGATACGAACCCTCCTATCCGGCAGTGGAACGCTTCCTCACCGTTCAGGGAAGGCGCAAGTTTCTGACACCGCTATACGGCCGCATGGCCCGAACTCCAGAAGGTCTCGAAATGGCCAGGCGGATCTACCGCAAGGCAAGACCGGGCTACCACTCCGTGTCACGAGGCACGATCGACGAGCTATTGCAGAAAGGGTCAGTATCAGAGCCATGAAACTAGTCATCCATCCGCCGGTGGAAGCGGCCCGATTGGAGAAGATTGTAGAGGTGGCGCGTCGGGCCGGGAATCTGAGTGTGTCCAATGTCGAGAGCGAAGGGGAGGCTGCCCGGGAGATCGTCGATGCTGAAGGTCTCTTCGGTAAGATTACGCCCCCTCTATTGACGTCCGCCCGCTCTTTGCGCTGGGTGCAGGCCCCAACTGCGAGTCTGGAACACTATATGTTTCCCGAGTTGGCCGAGCACGAGTGCGTGCTCACCAACATGCGTGGCCTGTATTCCGATATGATTGGTGACCACGTGCTGGGCTACATTATTTGTTTCGCCCGCAAGCTGCACTTCTATTTCCGGAATCAAATGGAGTCCCGCTGGGAGGCAGCAGGCGGGGAAGCTGCTCGCTCGCAGTTCTTCCTGGGCCCGGGACAAAGTTCGCCTATCGACCTTGCCCACATTCACTTGGGAGACGCCACCCTCGGCATCGTGGGCCTGGGTAGTATCGGGTCCGAGATCGCTAGCCGTGCCCTAGCCTGTGGTATGCGGGTGATAGCCGTAGACCCGGTGCGGGAAACTTCGCCGGCTGGTGTTGCCTTTCTCCGAAAGCTCGACGCCCTCCCACAGCTACTGCAGGAGAGTGACTTCGTCGCCATCGCCGCACCTCACACCCCCGAGACCTACAAGATGTTTGGACGTCAGCAGTTCCAACAGATGAAGCCGAGTGCCTACCTCATCAATATCGGTCGCGGGGCCATCGTCGATCTGGCCGACCTGACCGAGGCTCTCGTGAACCGCGAAGTTGCTGGTGCCGCGCTCGACGTCTTCGAAACCGAACCCCTGCCCAGCGACCATCCCCTTTGGAAGATGGACAACGTGATCATTACGCCGCACGTCGCCGGCGCTTCACCGCGGGTTGCTTCGCGACACCTAGAGGTCCTTCTCGACAACATCGGCCGCTTCGCCGCTGGCAGTCCCCTCCGCAACGTCGTGGACAAGGCGAAGTGGTACTGACCCGAGACTAAGGTACAAACAAGCTCCAAATCACAAGAACCAAGTTCCAAACGATCGCCCACCATCACGTTCGGCGATCCGACAGAGCAGCGAACGACTTGAGCCGTTAGCAACATGAGGCCAAGTTCCGCGGAGAGAGCTGGACAACAGCACGATCTCCCCAGTAGCCGGAAGTTTCTTTCTCGAATGGGGCAGCACCGCTGGGGGCCACTAGGCTGCAACTCGACCACGAGGAAGCGAAGCAGCCTTTGCCAGGTGACAGAGCCGTGACTATCAGGGAGCGGGCCCGACAAGGGCCATATTCCCCAGGCGCTTCTAGGTTTAGAGGTGCATACCGATGTCAATCAGGGTGTGCCTTGCCCCTTGAGTTGGAGCACCGGATCCCGCTCCCTCACGGTCACGGCTCTGTAAGCACGCCGAAGCAACAGCGAGGCGGGATCTTAACCCTTCCAATCTCCAAGGCCTTCAACATATTGCTGTCGTGAATGTTGGCGCTACTGAAACCGAAATGAATACAAATCGGCGTCCCTCATCACGAAGCGCAGCCGAACCGGCATGCCTTTCAAGCGTTTGAGGGGCTCAGAATCCGTCTGGCTTGTCGCTCTCTTCCAGACCACCGAAGAATCGATCTTGTCTCCCCAGATCAGCGGGGAGTCCTCGAGGGAGAATCCAGGAATAGGACTCCCCTTCTCGTTCTGGATTTCGAGTCGGATGCTTCCCGCGGCCGAAGTCTCGAAATTGAGAAGGATGCTGCTGCCTTCGAACCGAAGCGGCTTGGTGATGAACTCTCCCCCAAAATATCCGGCGTTTACGGAGGCGAATCCATCTAGGCGGAGGACTAAACGTTCCAGGTGGTCGCTGGGGAACGCGTAGTGACGGGTGTAATAGAGCGAAAGCTCACGCTCACCCGTCTGAAGAATCCCGACGGCAGCCATGTTGCTACGGTGACCCCAGTTGCGTTCGTGGGGTCCGGGCCGCACGAAGGCTTCCATGAATCTGCGGTCCCAGTGGATGCCGTCACGGCTGGACAAGAAGACGCCGTCGGAGGCGCCCGGATTCCAGTTCTCGAAATAGGCCTTCCAGGGCTGAAAGCGCTTGGGAAAAGCCAGATAAATCTGGGGCGCCCGAAAATAGGGA
>CAUZIZ010000226.1:0-7093 GCA_963579905.1 Acidobacteria bacterium UBA6911
CGTTGGTCGAGCTAGGCTCGACCGCTACACTTCGGCCTGGAGACCGAAGCCACGTCAGAGACCGACTCTAGCACTTTCATCTTCACTCGAAGATGACCTTACCGTCCCTGCAGGACTTCGGGGACCTTCTCTTCGCCTGAAGGCGAGGGGTTTCACCCTCCCCGATGGGGACACTAACCCCTGAAATCCAACTGAAGGACGTCACCATATTCACGATATTCGCGTGAAAAGGGATCGAGGCCCATCACCAGCCCAAGGCCTCCGCTCGTCTCCTACCTGAACCTGAGGGAGTAGAGATCTGCATCTTTCACGACAAACCTCAGGCGTACCGGCTTCCCCGCAATCCTTCTCAGAGGCGCGTCTGAAATTGCCTTGGCATGACTTCGCGCCCAGCTCACCGGATGCTCGATCTCGTCACCCCAGATCAATGGTGATTCCTCCAGGGCAAAACCCGACAGCGGATTCCCGCGGGAGTCCTGGATCTCCAATCGGATGCTGCCTGCAGCCGAGGTGGCAAAGTTCAGCTCGAGATTATCTCCCTTGAAAACGAGGGGCTTGGTCAGAAGCTCGCCGGCCTCGTACCCTGCATGGGCCGAAACAAAACCATCGGTCCGCACCACCATCCGCTCCAGATGGACTGTCGGAAAGGTGTAGTTCCGGACCACATACAGGGAGATTTCATCCGCTGACGTGGGCAGGATCCCGATCGCCGGCATATTGTTGCGGTGCACCCAATTGCGCCTGTCTCTACCCGGGCGAATGAAGGCCTCCATGAATCGACGGTCCCAATTCAGGCCATCCCGACTGCTCATGAAGACTGCATCAGAAACTCCTTCATGGGGAATATCGGCAATGAGCGTTCTCCAGGGGACAAAGCGCTTCGGAAAGGCCAGATACATATGTGGGGCTCGGGAATAGCGGGTAATACCATTGGTGTACATCTCCTCGAGGGGCGTACCACCGAAGTCAACCCACTGCGGATCGTCCCACTCGATGAAATCGGGAGAAGTGCTGTGCTTGATGCTCCGGTTGCCAAAATTCCGAGGTGCCGGCGACCGATTCTCTCCGCCCCGGTGCGCATCCCTGAAAAACATCACGTAGCGATTCAGGCGAGGCTCCCAGAAGACAACTGTTAAGTTGTCAAAGGGATTGCCATGGAGCCCTTCCGTGATCAAGGACTTCTGGCCTTGCAGCTCCGTCCAGTGAAGTCCATCGGCAGAGACCAGGGCAACCAATGGGAAACTGCTCCCACCCAGGGCTTTGTACCGCTGTGAGTCGGGGCATGCCGGGTTCATGTCACGGAAGACATACATGCAGTCGGTAATCGTCTGATCTCCGGGCTTGTCTATCCACACGATGTTGTTGTCCTTCGACCCTTGAAACTCAAATATTCCGAGGTTGGGTCGCTGCCACCGGATTCCATCGAGACTCTCGGCATAGGCGATGATAGGAGGATGGTCCTTCGGGTCGGGGTCTGGGGACATCAGATAGTCGCCGTGCTGGGTGCCCCGGTAGTACATGCGATAGCGATCACCATCCTGGAACACGTTGGGGTAGTCGCTGGTATTCCCTTCCCAGGGCTGGTCGAACGAGAGCACCTTACCCGCAGATCGGGGTTGCTGCAGCTTCAGCCTCACCCCCTCCATCGACTCGATCAGGTAGTCGTCCAAAAACATCTCCACGCGAGAGCCGATGTCCAGCGGCGGCACTGAGACCTCGGCTGGATTCGCCACGACTGTCGCCACAGAGACAAGAAGACAAAAAGCATTCAACACCGTCCTCATCCTGGATCCTCCGCAAGGGAGCTCACGGTTCGGAAAGACCTTAACCCGCATACCCAAATACAGGTCATTGTATCCACAGCGACCTCTGTATAATGGTCCCATCCGGCCATTCTCGCTGACCGGCTCTCAATTTGACAGTACCCAAGGGAGGGAACATGCTCAGGACGCCGATTACTGCCAATCCTTCACAGATCATGGTCGAGCAACTCGCAGCCTTGGGAATCAGGTACGTTTTCTATAACCCCGGATCACGGGAGGCGCGTTTCTTCGACTCGCTGCATGCGCACCCGGATATCCACGGCATCTTGGCGCTGCACGAGGGAAGCGTGACCGCCATGGCTGGTGGCTATACGCAGGTAAAGGGTGACCCGGCGGTGATGGTGCTCCACCTGGGGGCCGGCCTCGCTCAGTGCCTGGGACAGCTCATCAATGTGTGGGCCGGAAGCCTCCCCGTCGTAGTGATCACGTTCGCCGGCGATACCGGCAGCTTCGCCGACAAGATCGCGCTGGACCTGAGCCATAACTTCGGCCCCACATCGATAGCGGCCCCCATGACGAAGGCCAACTGGACGGTCATCGAACCCGAGGGGCTTCCCGAGGCGATCGCAAGAGCAGTCAGAGTCGCCAAAACCCCACCTTTTGGGCCCGTACACTTGGCTGTTTACGACAGGCTGCTTGACGATCAGCAGGTCAGCACCAACCTAATAGGCTCTGGTATCCCCGACCTTCGCGCTGGTTATCCCTCGGATGATGACCTGGAAGCAGTCGCATGTGCTCTCCACGAAGCTGAGCGTCCGCTGATATACGTGGGTGATGGTGTTTGGAAAAGTGGAGCCGAGGCCCAGGTGACCTCTCTGGCTGAGCACTTCGGAGCGGCGGTTGCGACCAACTTCGGCGACCTGCGGGCTGTCCCCATCAAACACCCTCTGCACTGCGGCAGGCTGGAACCCGCTGCGGCGGCAATCAACCCCGACCACATCATCTGCATCGGAGTGCGCCATGGCGCCGAGGGAATAGCCGCCGACTACGTTCCTTTCGCGGCAGCAAACCGGATCATCGCGCTTGGGTCCGACGTCGAGAACTTCGAGAACCTACCGGGTCTCGACCTGGCCATTCTTGCCGATGAGCTGGGGTCTATTGATCGATTGGGGCAGCTGGCGCTCAGCGAGTATACTCCCGAGCGCTACGACAATCGGCGTAGAACTGCCAGAGAACAGGCCGCCAGTTTGCGCGATCAACGGCGACGAGCTCTACCGCCCAACGGACAGCCATCTGGCGTAGGGCCCTTGGCATTGCTCGACGCTCTCGACAACACACTCGAACGGATCGGAGGCGGACTGCTGACAACCGAGCAGTTTGCCGTACCGCTCGACTGTGCACTCGCTTGCGAAAACGGCGGGCGCAACGTATTCATTCGCCCTGCCGGAGGGTCTGAAGGCTACGGAATCGGGGCGGCGCTGGGGGCGAAGCTCGCGTCGCCGGATAAGCCCGTGGTTGGCCTGGTGGGCGATGGCTCGATGTATTACGCGGACTCGGGATTGTGGACAGCGGTCCATCACGGGATCCCGGTGCTCTACGTGATACCCAACAACAACGCCTACGGCATCGTGGCGAACTCGTTCCTTGGAGCAAGAAATGGCAAGGGAAACGCCGCGGATTACGGGGGTGTTGTGCTAGACGGTATTGACCCAATCAAAATTGCTAAAGGGTTTGGTGTCGAAGGAATGCGCGTCAGGGAAGAGTCCAATTTAGAGGATGCCATCGCGCACGGGTTCAAGGTTACAGAAAAAGAAAAACGTCCTTACCTGCTCGATGTACGGCTACCTTTGGGGCTACCCGAAGGTGGTCGGGCTCGGAAGCAGTTCCGGCTTTCATAAGTGTCTTCGATCTCCAGGCCGAAGTGTTTTTGACCAAGCCAAACGGCTCGACGAACGGCGGCCTAGAGGCCACCGCTACGAAGGAGCCCGGTTCTGGAGACTACAGCCTGGGATTTCTCCGGTTGGGCAAATCAGGACGCGCAACTGAACACTCAGGGACGGGCTCTATTACGATTCTCCCAAACCGAGTCGATCAGACTCTTCATCTGGTGTTGTATCGCGTGAGTTATCTCGAAGGACCAATCCCCGAGAGCTCCATCACCGCTACTGGCAATGGTAATACCGAAGTACGGGGGCGTGGCTCCGCAATCAACCACGAGTTCAACCGACTCCCATTTGACCGTGGTGGAAGTGGTAGCCTCCCACCGAGTGACCGCCCTCTCGATATCTTTGTTCGGAGGAAGACTCTCCCACCTGCGAGACAATCTCAACTCGAACAAACTCTCATCAATGGTAAGATCCGAACCCCGGTGGTTTGGAGCACAGGCCAGGCAGTCAAGGACTGACCTGTGATAGCTCGAACGGTGGTAGGCCCAGCCCTACCCACATCCCTTGACCTCAACTGAGGCCTATCCTTGCCCTCAGCCCTGACTGAGTGTTGTCAGATACTCATAGTCACCCTTATCACTGTCAGAAGGAGGTGCCGACATGATTTGCGTCACCGGAGCAGGTGGGACCGTTAGTAGCGAGCTCATCAAACAGCTTGAATCGGCGAATGCGCCGTTCCGCGCGGCCCACTTCTCGAACGAGAAGGAAGAAGCTGGGCTAATGCTCAATCGCATCGCCCCAGAATCAGCGTGATAGATCGAGGCACAACCACTCCAAGAAGACCGTAGCCTGGGCACACTAAGACAAATCCCTTGACGTCGCCACTGCCGGTGGGCTAGGAATGGGCTACGCTCTGCATGAGATTATTAACTTTACTGGTTCTTCTTCTATCTCCACTGCACCCCTGGCAGGATCCCAAAGGGGCTTCCGCAGCTTCGGACTGGCGCCAGTTCAGGGGCCCCTCAGGCCTGGGAGTGGTGCAGACCAGCAATCTTCCGGAGCGGTTCAGCCTGAAAGAGAACCTGATCTGGAAGGTTTCTTTGCCGCCTGGACATTCTTCTCCGGTTCTCTCCCGGGATCACATTTTCGTGACTGCCTACGAGGGGAAAAAGCTGCTGACCATCAGTCTGGACAGAGCAACCGGAAAGGTGCTCTGGCGCCGCCAGGCACCGCGGCCGCGGGAGGAATCGTTCCAGTCGACCCATGGCCCGGCCAGTTCCACCCCGGTCACCGATGGAGAGAATGTCTACGTCTTCTTCGGCGACTTTGGAATCCTCTCCTACGGCCCCGATGGACGCGAGCGCTGGCGATCACCTCTGGGTCCCTTCCACAATGCGAACGGTCACGGCTCGTCGCCCATTCTGGCCGACGGCGTCCTGCTACTCATCTGCGACCAGGATTCCGGCTCATTCTTGATCGCAGTGGATCAGCAGGATGGCAGCATCCGCTGGAGGACAGAGCGCCCAGAGGTCACTCGAGGCTATGCCACTCCCGCCATCTATCGGCCCAGAAGGGGTTCTGTTCAGGTGATCGTCCCCGGCTCCTATCAGGCTGCGTCGTACCGCCTGGATACCGGCGAAAAGCTGTGGTGGGTCCGGCGCATGGCCTGGCAAGTCAAGTGCGTCCCCATCATTTCCGAAGGCACCATCTACATCAATGCCTGGGAGCCGGGTCCCCGACGTTCGGTCCCTCCCTTTGACGAGGTATTGTCCCAATACGATACGAACCGGGACGGCGCGCTTTCCGCTCAGGAGTCCCCCGAACCCAAGATCCGAGAGCAAGGCACTTGGAATCTGTGGGATCTGGACCAGGACGGCGTGATGGGCAGGCGCGACTGGGAATTCTATCGGGCCCGATTGTCTCCGGAAAACAGCCTGGTGGCCATTCGGCCCGGTAACGCCCGCGGTGATCTTACCGACTCACACGTGCTCTGGCGCCACCATAAGGCACTGCCCAATACCTCCTCTCCGCTGCTGATCAACGATGTGATCTTCATGGTCAAAGACGGCGGAATCGTAACCAGCCTGGATCCGGCCAGTGGTCGAGTGCTCAAGCAGGATCGACTGAAGAACGCTATCGGTAAGTATTGGGCCTCCCCGGTGGGAGCCGGAGACAAGGTCTACGTGATCAGCGAAGACGGTGACCTCACCACCTTGAAGGCGACAGGAGACTGGGAAGTGCTGGCGACCAGCCGGTTCCAGGAGGATTGCCTTGCAACACCTGCCATTGCCAATGATCGGATCTACATCAGGACCCTAGGCACCCTCTACTGCTTCGGGAAAGGACCAAGATAGGTGGACTGCTCACACTTCGAGCCCTTACGCTTAAGGGTCTGCGCAAGAATAACGTTTGTGGCGAGCGCGACGGGTCGAGTTCGCGAAGCGCCGCCGAACGCCATGCCTTGCCATAGCCAAGGAGGCGCGACAAAGAAATCGGCGCGTCCCGTCGCCACCCGGAGGGCAGATGGGGGTTGCGGACGATCTCTGCGTTGGTCATCGTCGAAGATGGCAAGGCATCGTCTTCCTCCTCCTGCCTTGATCTCGCCTCGCAAGCCCCATCTGCAAACGTTACCGTATTCATGAAACGGTGTACTAAGGCCTACCCTCGGCTCCAAGCCGAGGGGTTCGATCGGATGTCGAATCGAATTCGACTCATCTCTGCTGACCTTCGTCATGGCGGTGGTCTCCAGGCCGCCGTTGGTCGAGCTAGGCTCGACCGCTACACTTCGGCCTGGAGACCGAAGCCATGTCAGAGACCGACTCTAGCACTTTCATCTTCACTCGAAGATGACCCTAACGTCCCTGCAGATGGGGAAACTAAGTATACGTGCACGTAATTATTGATATGTATTATTCATGGTCTAAGGAGCAGTTGTTGCGGTATATTGGAGACTGGAGAGAAGCTCCAAATGCCTCAAAAGATCCCATATCAGATCCAACTAACCAAGTCCGAGACCAGAGAACTCCAGAGAAGAGCCCAGAAATATACGTTCCCGTATTTTCAGGTACAGCGGGCGCATATGATTCTTCTGGCTGCTCGGGGATGGTCCAACGATGAGATCGCTCAATACCTGCATACACCACCCGGACGATCGTCAGCAAATGGCGCAAGCGCTTCTTCGCACAGCGCCTCGCGGCCCTGGAGGACCAGCCGCACTCGGGTCGTCCCCGGGCTTTTTCCCCCAGAGATCGTGGTTCAGGTTAAGGCCCTGGCCTGTGAGCTCCCGGCCAACCAAGGCGTTCCCCTCTCCCGCTGGAGTCGGCGAGGATTTGCTGCCACATTGCCATCGAGTCGCCTCGTTGCTCAAGCGGTGGATGATTGGCACGCATCAAGGAGCCATCAGTCACGAGCACCTGGATTACTACCTCGACGAATATACGTTCC
>CAUZIZ010000227.1:0-7057 GCA_963579905.1 Acidobacteria bacterium UBA6911
GGCGGGCAGTACCGCAACAGCCGAGCCGAGTTCTGAGTGGCTTGGTGCATAAACTTAGAATTTGGGCCTCCAAAATGACTCCTAGGAGCCGGGAAACGACCCTGTTTTCGAAATTGCGCTTTGGGTCTAGTCCCGGGATTCCGGAGTGATCTGCAGGCTGATGCGCTTGCCCTCCCGCTGCACCACGATCTTCACCTCAACCCCGGGCTTTAGAAAATCGATGGCGTAGGTGTAGTCGTAGATGTTAGCGATTTCCCTGCCACCTAGCTCGATCACGAGATCTCCACCCTTCAGGCCCGCCCGCTGAGCCGGCCCTTCCTTGACCACCCCCGACAGACTGACTCCCGCTTCGTCTGCTTTGCCGTAGTCAGGGATGGTTCCCAAGTAGGATCTGAGGCTGCTTCGTCCGGGCCTGTTCTTTGGACTCTGCATTTCAAGGTAGTCGGGAGCCTCTTGACTGGCCATCAAGGACTGGGCGATCGAGTCGATGAGGCGAGCAACCTTGGCGCAGCCGGAGTAGTTGATCCCAGAGGGCTGATCCCGAGGAGTATGGTAGTCCTCATGCCCTCCAGTGAACGCGCTCAGAATAGGAACCCCCTTGACGTAGAAAGAAGTGGCATCGGTGGGAAGATGACTTTCCTGCTGCGTGACAATGGACAGGTCGACACCGAGGTTGGACGATTCGATGACCTGCGTCCAGATGGAACTCGATCCAACACCCTGGAGGAAGAGAGACTCCTTCAGACGTCCCACCATGTCCAGATTGAGATAGGCCGCTAGTCGGGGTCGCAGCGAATCCGATTCGCTTCCGGGGGAGCTCAAGTTGCGTGTGTAGAAGCCGGAGCCAAGCAGCCCCAGCTCCTCCCCGGACCAGAGTGCGAAGAGGACGTCCCGGGTCTGATTCAGCCGTCCCTGACGTCTCAGGGAAACCAGGTGCTCAGCGATCTCGAGAACGGCGGCCACTCCCGAAGCGTTGTCGTCGGCTCCGTAGTGGATGCCTCCCTTCTCTTCGGCACGGGCAAGGGAGGACGACGTGAGTCCGGTCCCGAGGTGGTCAATATGCGCCCCGATGACCAAGGTTCCTGACGAGAAACCTCGTCCTGCTCTCAGAAGGCCCAGGACGTTCCTACCGTTGCGGTCTTCACTTTCGAGATCGATCGAGACCTTAAGCTCCAGGTTCTGCAGCGAAAAACCCGATTGCAGGTCTCCGCTGTCGAGAGAGTCCTGAAGCGCCTTCAGGCTCCTGCCAGAATTTTCCAACAGGATAGAGGCCACCCGATTAGTTATCGAGATCACAGGGATGCTTCCGGCGGAGAGAGAGCCAGCCAGGCTCAACCCTACCAGCTCTTCCCTGACCCCCGCGTTGGGACCGCTCACCACGATCAGACCTTGTGCCCCTCTGTCGGCGGCTACGATTGCCTTGTAGCGAAGACTGGCATATCGGGTAAGCCGGCTTCGCAGTTCATCGGGTGCGCTATCGGGAAGGTATCGAAAGACCAGCACCCACTTTCCTTTCACATCCAGATGAGCGAAGGAATCGTAGACCGAAGCGTCCTGCCCTTCAGGTGCCACGATGCCGTAGCCCGCCACCGTGACCCCCGCTGGCCCGAAGGAGCCCACTTTGGAGTAGGCCAGAGGTCTCCAATCCTGGTCTGCCGCGAAGCGTTCTTTGCCACTCGAGCGAACCAGCTCCAACCGATTCTGAGATCCCAAGGAGACTCCTGCCGTAAAGGGGAAAGTCTGGAAGAAGCTCTTGTCCTCCCCGCCGGGCTCCAGCTTCAGGGTCTCAAAAACAGATGCCGCATAGTCGGTTGCCAGCCGCTCGCCGACGCTTCCTGTCATCCGACCTTCCAGTTTCTCAGATGCCAGATACTCGATGTGGCGACGCAGGTCCAGGGTCCGGATTTCCCCCGAAGCTTCCTGAATCTGGTTGGACGGCGACGAACTTTCTGAGCTTTCCCCGATCGCCGAAGTCAGACCCAGTAGCCTCCGGGTCGCAGTATCGTCCCAATCGGCCATGAAGATCTGAGAGGTTTTCCCCGGGGTACGGTTGGTTGTCCAGGAAAGTCGCTTTCCATCCGGCGGAAAGACGGGCAGACCATCGAACCCCTTGGTTGCCGTCACCCTGATTGGTTTTGATCCTCCATCCGTACCGACAATGTAGAGCTCGAAGTTGTCAAAACCGTGAACGTTGGTCGTGAAGATCAGGTAATCACCCGATGGGTGAAAAAAGGGCGCCCAGGACATGTTCTGGAGATGGGTCAGCTGTCGCTCCCAGGTTCCCTCCACATCCCTCACAAAGATCTCAGCGGTAGATCCATCTTCGGAGAACCTTCTCCAGCAGAGCAGCTTCCCGTCCGGGCTGAAAAAGGGGCCGCCATCGTATCCCGGCGTTGTCGTGATGCGGCGTACCTCGGAGCCGTCTCCCCTCATCAGGTAGAGATCAACAAAGCGGGAGGGATCCTGGTCCCGGGCCTTTAGCTCTGTCTGATTCAAACCTCCCGCATAGGCGAGACGATTCGATGAAAACACGATCTGGCTACCGCCGGGAGACCAGGAAGCTTCGGCATCGTATCCCAGCGTCTGGGTGACATTTCTGAGATCGGCTCCTCTCAGATCGCCGACGAAGATGTCGTGGTGTTTGTCGAAGTCCCAGGTATACCGCTTGGCCGCGCCCGATGCCCGTCGCTCCAGTTCCTGTTTCTGTTTGTCTCGGGCCTCGGGGTCCTCGTGCGAGGAGGAAAAGAGCAGGCGCTTCCCGTCGGGATGGATCCAGGCACAGGTGGTCTTCCCGTGCCCGGGCGAGACACGACGAACCCGCCCTTTCTCGAGATCCATCAGATAGATCTGGAAAAAGGGATTGGATTCTTCTCGTTCGCTCTGAAACACGAACTGGGTACCGTCCTGGCTGAAGTAGCCCTCTCCTGAACGGCGACCCGCAAAGGTCATTTGGCGAGTATTCGATAGCAGAGGCTCCTTCTCACCCTTGGGGTCAGTCTTCCGTTTTAACGCCGCCGACGAAGGTGCAGAGCCAAAGAGCAGCCCGGTTTGCGTTCCTACCAGGAAGGTGGAGATTCCCAGGCACACAATCAAGCCTAAAGTTCGCCAGAACAAGGAGGGGTATTGCATCCGGTTACAATAGTGTGGCCACGGAACAGAGTTCAACCTACAATCTATGGGTTTCGCCGAGGATTGAGATTGCGTTTGCGCCGGATGAACTCTGAGGGCAGTGTCACGCGAACTCCCTTGTGAGTCAGGTAAGCGATGTTGCAGGAGTCTTAATGAGAGAGATCCAAAGAGCTCCCTTACGCAGTGAGGAACTGGTCCTTATGGTTGGCCCCAGAGGTCGCCGGCACCTCATATGGCTGCGTGAGAAAGGGTTGTTCCACCATCCCCACATCGGGCATCTGCCTCATGATTCGATCATTGGCCGGACTCCCGGAGTGCGCTTTTGCACCGAAGCTGGCGTAGAGGTAGTCTGTCTGAGGTCTCCTCTGGAGAAGTATCTTCTGAGGAGACTCCGTCGGCCCACTCAGGTCATCTACCCCAAGGATCTTGGAAACCTCCTGCTACGGGGTGAGATCTATCCCGGAGCTCGTGTACTCGAGGCAGGACTTGGTTCGGGCGCAAGCGCCATTTTTTTGCTCCGGTTCCTGGGCCCAGAAGGTCAGTTGACCTCCTACGAAAGCCGCGAGGAGTTCGCTCAACTCGCCGCCAAATCGATTGGCGAGGTTCGGGATCTTTATGGTGACTCGGGAGCCCAGCACTCGGTTGTACTTCGCGACGTATACGAGGGCATCGACGAACGGGATCTGGACGCGATTCTGCTGGATCTACCAGTCCCGGAACGTGCAGTCGAGCACGCGGCAGCAGCCCTACGGCCCGGGGGAGCCCTTATGAGTTGGCTGCCGACAACCCTCCAGGTCTACAGTCTGGTAAGAATGCTCCAGGAGGATCCGAACTGGACTCTGGTTGAAACCACCGAATCGCTGCTGCGATCCTGGCAGGTCAGCGAGAACTCGATACGTCCCGCTCACCGAATGGTAGGGCACACCGGTTTCCTGATCTCGGCGCGCAGGGTCGATGTTGAGGAAACTGCGGTCCAGCCAAGCGAGGATGGTGTCGGGCCCGACTAGGCCGAAGCGTGAGCAGTAAGCAGTGAGCAGTACCCGAATCAGCTGCAGCCGACAGTGCCGCAAACGGGTGAACTTACCAGTATCGCGAAGCCAAGTCCGTCAGAGCCGCGAACGACTTGACCCGTTAGCAACATGAGGCCAGTTTCCGAGGAGAGAGCTGGACAAGAGCACAATTTTCCAATCTTCCTGTGCCCTTTTTCGGGCCTCCTTACGCAACCCCCTTCAGGGTTGAAATTCAAAGGCGACGCCCTTGACCCAGGGTTCGGAAACCCAGGCTTGGGGGCCGAAATCCCGTTGGGATTGACCTCGATCACAGAATTCGAAAACCGAGACCGTTCCTCCCTTTTCGAGCCCTTGGCTCGACAAACGGCGGCCTGGAGACCACCGCTACGCTAGACCGGTCAGCTTCACAGCGACAGCCGACGCAGGCGGAGTGCGTTGGCAATCACCGAGACCGAGCTGAAACTCATCGCCGCCGCTGCCAGCATAGGACTCAGAAGCAGACCGAAGAATGGGTAGAGGATCCCAGCAGCGATCGGAATACCGAGTGTGTTGTAGACGAACGCGAAGAAAAGGTTCTGGCGAATATTCCGGACGGTAGCCCGGCTCAAGCGGCGGGCGCGGACAATTCCGCCTAAATCACCAGCGATCAAGGTCACACCCGCACTCTCGATTGCTACATCGGTTCCGGTACCCATGGCGATCCCTACGTCGGCCTGCGCAAGTGCCGGAGCATCGTTGATTCCGTCACCCGCCATGGCAACAGTTGCCCCCTGCTGCTGCAGGGCCACCACCACCTCCGCCTTCTGGTGGGGAAGGATCTCTGCCCGCAATTCGTCGATGTCGAGGTTTCGTGCGACCGTGGACGCCGTCGTGGGGTTGTCACCCGTCAACATCAATATCCGAACACCCTCGCCTTTGAGCTCCGAAATGGCCTTCGGCGTCGATACCCTGATCGTGTCGGCCACCGCAAGAAGACCCGCCAAGCGATCGCCTACGGCGAGGAACATTACGGTCTGCCCCTCCCGATGAAGTGACTCCGCCTGCTCCTCGAGTTCTCCCGGCGGAATCCCCGATTCTTCCAGCAGGCTTCGGTTACCAAGAATCACCTTTTCTCCCGCTACTTGCCCAGTCACGCCTTTCCCAGCCAGGGCACCGAACCCAGAAACCTGCGAAAGCGGGAGCCGCTTGCGGCGGGCCCCCTCCAGGATCGCAGCGGCCAGGGGATGCTCGCTCCGCTGTTCCAGGCTGGAAGCTGCTTGCAGGACATCGGAGTCCGTAAACCCGTTCGTAGCGACTACCTTGGCCAGTCTCGGTTTCCCTTCGGTCAGAGTGCCGGTCTTGTCGACAACCAGGGTATCGACCTTGGCTAGTATCTCCAGCGACTCGGCATCCTTGATGAGGACCCCCTGTTGAGCCCCGCGTCCCACTCCAACCATTACCGCCATAGGGGAAGCGAGGCCCAGGGCGCAGGGACAGGCAATGAGAAGAACCGCGGCGGCGTTGACCAGGGCGTAGGTCCAACGAGGCTCCGGCCCGAGTAGTCCCCAGGCCAGGGCCGTTGCCAGGGCGGCGACAACCACACCAGGAACGAAGTAGGCCGCAGTGCGGTCGGCCAGACGCTGGATCGGGGCTCGCGATCTCTGGGCCGCGGAGACCATTTGAACGATCCGAGCAAGAACCGTATCCTGTCCAACACGTCTGGCTTCCATCACAAGAGATCCGGTCCCATTGACGGTTCCGCCGATCAGCTCATCACCCTGCTGCTTTTCGGAGGGTATGGCCTCTCCAGTGACGGCCGATTCATCAACGGCGCTTCCGCCCTCCAGAACCACGCCGTCCACTGGGACCCTTTCCCCGGGTCGCAGAATGAGGCGGTCTCCGGGTTGAACCTCCGCCAATGGGATGTCCTGCTCGCCCCCCTCCCGGTCCAGACGCCTTGTCGTAGTCGGAGCAAGGTTCAGAAGGCCTCGGATGGCGCCATTGGTTTGACCGCGAGCTCGCAGTTCCAGGACTTGTCCCAGCAGTACCAGCACGGTGATTACGGCAGCGGCTTCAAAATAGACGCCCACCTCTCCCCCTCGCCCGCGGTAGGTCGACGGGAAGAGTTCGGGGAGTGTTATCGCCACCAGACTGTAGCCATAGGAAGCGCCAGTTCCCATGGCAATCAGAGTGAACATGTTGGGGCTTCGATGGACAATCGACTGCCAACCTCGCTGGAAAAAGGGCCAACCGCCCCAGACCACGACCGGAGTAGCAAGCAAAAACTGGATCCACTGCAACGTGCTAATCGGAATGAGGGCCTGGGTCGGCCGTCCCGGAATCATCTCGGACATCGCCAGAAGGAACACCGGAATAGTGAAGGCGGTGCTGATCCAGAATCTGAGAAGCATGCTGTCCAGCTCTGGGTTGCCCTCTTCATCCAGGGAAACCGATCGGGCCTCCAGCGCCATCCCGCAAACGGGGCAGGATCTAGGTGCGCTCTGAGTGACCTCGGGATGCATGGGACAGGTATATTGAGTCTGAGCGGAGTTAAGCGACTCGGGATCGGGTTCCAGGGCCATACCGCAGCGGGGGCAGGAACCGGAGTTAGATGCCCTCACGTCTGGGCACATCGGGCAGAAATAGCTGGGCAGGTTGGTTTCAGCGAGTCTTGATTCGACCATATCGAGTGAGACGTCGATGGTATATAATCACAAGCTCTGGAGTCAAAATAGAGGCTCGAGAAGAAGAATACTTCGGCCTGGAGACTGAACCCACGTCCGAGAAAAAGAAAAGGCTGCTGGGCCTCGGCCCAGCAGCCTTTTCACGTACTAGGCCCAAAACAAGTAGATGGAAGTGGATTAAACCACGTGTAAACACCTGAAATGCCCAACCTAACGGGTATTCTGGAGTTCGACAAAGAATCTTCAGAGAGGCCC
>CAUZIZ010000228.1:0-7055 GCA_963579905.1 Acidobacteria bacterium UBA6911
AACAGGGGTCATACAGACCGGAATTTCTCAGTCAATTCGGTCAGCGTATCCATGCACGCGCAGCATAGCATTACAAACTACATATTGATACCTTTATTTATTTACGAGTTCTCAGCAGAGATCTAAGTTGAAGTCATCTCGAGCTCAATATTCTTCTAACAGATTGATTGTAATCATGTTAATACGATGTCCAAATAGCTTAACCGGACAGTAGTGATCGGTGTATCTTGGAATTTGAGTTAGTCATTCCCTCGCTTCTGCCAACTGACTCTGAGCCTCATCTCGTAGAAACGCGAAATCGCTGCTCAGATCGAAGAAAGAGAATCCCTGTTTCACGCGCTGGCGAAGTGCGTTGGCGGAAGGCACGGGAAGGCCACAGGGCTTGTCCACACTCTGGCAGGCCGTCAAGAACGTTTGCATCGCCTCTTCGTGTTCGGGCCTGCCAGCGCTGACCTCCAGGTCCAGGGCCAGGTCGTTGGGACCAAGGAAGCCGATGTCGATATCTTCGAAGGCCATGATGCCGTCGGCGTTCTCGATGCCCTCCCGATCTTCTATCTGAGGGATGACCACGACTTCTCCGTTGATCCAGCTCCGGTAGTCCATTCCCCAGGTCAATGCTCGAGTCGTGCCGGAAGAGCGCTTGCCTCTGGGAGGGTACCGACAGGCTTGTGCAATCGCTTCAGCCTGCTGGGCCGTCCGAATGTGAGGAACCACTACGCCGAAGGCTCCGGCTTCGAGGAGGCGTCCCAAGGTGGAGACCTGATCGTCCCAGGTTCAGACGATGGGTGTGGCCCCTCGCGATTCCGCCGCGCGGAAGAGCTCTGTGATTCCTCCCAGACCCATCGGAGAGTGCTCGGCATCGACCGCCAACCAGTCAAAGCCCACCGAGGCCATGACTTCTGCGGCCAAAGGTGATGCCAGATTAAGCCAAGTTCCAATCGAAATCTGCCCCTCTCCTAATCGCTCGCGAATCTTATTCTTCATGATTCCAAATTACGGGTAATCGTAGGGTGCAGGTGCAGGTGGGGTCCAGGTTGCAGGTTTGCAGCACGGGATATGGAGTTCAGGCTCCTGCCTGGTCAACCTGTGACTTGAAACTTGCAACCTGTAACCCCGACCCTACACACAACCTGGCGTGTCCTCGCTCCAACGGTTGTACACCGGGTTCTCTTGATTTTCGAGTCGCGAACGAGTGTCGCTCCAGAGCCGTGACCAGACGTCTGGATCGGTCAGGACCGACTCGGGATGGCTGCGGCTGCGCGCCACGAAGCCGGGAAACAGTGGCCGGCCGGTGGGTTGACCGATAGGGCTGTAGCGAAGATCGAAACTCCAACGCACTTTGTTGCTGCGGTTGGGAAGGGATGAGTGAATCGTATCGTGTGTCATGAAGAGCACGCTGCCAGGCTTCATGGGTACGGTGACTGGCTCCCTTCGCAGTAGGCGACCCGGAATGTTAACGCCTCCCCTGGAGGCAGGACAGTGAGTTTGGAGATCGTGCTTATTACTCTCTGGCACGACTTTGAGACACCCATTTTCCTCGGTGGATTCGGTGATCGGGATCCAGACGGTCAGAATTGTGGATTCATCCGCCTCGGGTAGGATCACACCCCTGTCCTGGTGCCACCCCACGGTATCTGCGAGACCATTCCAGTTTCCCCTGGGGATAGCCTGTTTGGGCAGTTTAAAGCGAGTGTGCTGGACTGGATTGGAGTAGATCTCAGGGCCGATGAACGCCTCAACCCGGTCCAGGAGCCTCGGGTTTCTCAGCAGATCGAAGACCGCCCTGCCGGTATGCATCGGTGTGTCATGAGAAATTCCCGACTGGGGGAGAGATATATCCAGGGGTTGAGTGTGGAGATGGCCGGTCTCCTGAGTAATGCGCATCAAACGCTCGCAGACGGGAAGATCACGATAGGTCGACGTCAGCTGTCCCTCCCTAACCAGGTGCGTAGCCAGTCTGTCCAGGAGGTCTTGATACTCTTCGACAATGGGCTGAAGATCCTTCCCTGGATCGAGTACTTCATCCACGACAACGAAGCCCTGTTCCTGAAATGTTTCCAGAAAAGAGGCCTGTAGATTCCTCGACATGATTTTCCTTCCCAACGCCACCCGAACCTGAAATGATTGTACCCGCAGGTTTTGAGCAGTAGCAAGAAGTCTCTATGAACCCCGAACAGCCCATTCTGGTCACGGGAGCGAGCGGCGTCGTAGGTTGGCATCTTTGCCGTTTTCTGAACGGTCAGGGTCGAGCTGTTGTAGGAACCTTCCGGGAGAGTGCTCCCTGCTTGGAAGGTGTGTGCTTTCGCCAGCTGCGGTTGGAGGATCCTGGGTCAATAGAGTCGCTGTTTGAACGTCAATCCTACCGGGCCATCGTCCACTGCGCTGCGCTTTCCCATCCGGATGAATGCGAGCGGCAGCCCCAGCAGGCTGAGACGGTAAACGTCTTGGGGACCCGCCGATTGATGGAGGGGCTGGTAGATCGGCGCCGTTTCGTGTACCTGTCCACCGATCAGGTCTTCGATGGTACCAAGGGCAACTATGGTGAAGTTGATCCTACCCATCCGGTCAACGAGTACGCCCGAGGTAAACGCATAGCTGAAGCGTATGTTCTGGATCGAAGCAACTCGATAGTGGTGCGGTTGTCCAAGGTCTTTGGATGGGGAAGCCCGTTTCACGATTGCTTCCTGGATTGGGCACGCTCCTGTTTCGAAAGCCAGAAACAAGTTCCGTTGTTCCGGGATCAGTACCGGAGCTTCGTGTATGTAGGCATGGTCGTGCGAGCTCTGGAACGGTTGATCTTTGCTCATCCCCGCCACAACCTGTACCACCTGGGAGGGCCAGGTCGACTCAGTCGCCTGGATCTGGGAGAACTTTTCGCTCAGACATTCGGGTTCGATCGCTCCCTGATTTTCCCGGTTTCAGTGGAGGGCGTCGGCCAGGCGGCTCGAGGTAGGGACTGCTCCTTGGACTCCAGTCGCCTCACTGTCGAATTCGGCCTGCAGAACCGTCCTGTCCGGGAAGATCTCCAACGGATGAAAGAGGGGCTTTACTAAGCTGAAATGATTCGTCTGAACGTCTCTCTTTCCCGGACAATGCCGTCAACATTTAAAAGCTGCGAACACTTCGGCGTTCGCATGTTCGGTGTTCTGCGGTTTGTGATTTAGCCTTTCTTTGTTGCTCTGGAGGAGGCAACCATTGGAAATGCTGAACCGTAGAATATCGAACAAGCGAATTCCGAAGGACTTTGATCTCCGGTGGCCCCCAAAAGCAGAGGGACCCTGCTAGAATCCCGATAGTGTCTGAGCTGCGAAAACTTCTTCCCTATATCTTGCCGAATCTTCCCCTCTTGCTGGCCGCCCTGGCGTTTCTGGTAATAAGCGGTGCGTTGGAAACCCTGGTCATCATTCTGCTGGCACCGATCTTCAATCAACTGTCAACGGTGTCTGCGGCGAGTACGCCAACGGTACCCGATAAATTTGCTTTCCTGGATTCCTGGCTTGGCCTGAGACCGAACAACTTCAGCCGGATTGGGATCTTCATGATCGTCTTCTCCTTTTTCAAGGCGATCTGCCTATACCTGGCTGAATACCTCATGAGCTACAGTGGACAGAATGTCGTGGCGGCATTGAGGCGCCGCATTCATGCTTATCTTTTGGGGCAGTCGTTGGCCTTCTATGCGAAGAGTGCCACCGGAAAGATCATGGCTCGTGTGATCAGTGACACCGAGTTGTTGCAGGAGGCCGCGAGTAAGTCTCTTCCCGACTTCCTGCGCCAGGGTTTTCTTCTCATCTTCTTTCTGGGCTTGATCTTCTACGCCAACTGGAAGTTGTCACTCCTGGTTCTGTTGGCCGCTCCTGTGGTCCTGGGCCTTACTATGAGCCTCGGTCGAAAAATGCGAGGTATGAGTCGAAGAACCCAGGAGAACCTCTCCGAGATCGCGCACGTGCTGCAGGAGACGATTACCGGGCAGAGAATCGTAAAGGCCTTCGGGATGGAGTCCTACGAGAGGGATCGTTTCCAACGTGCTACCGAGCAGCACACCCGAGTCAGCATTCGGGCCGCCCGCCTCTCTGCCTCGGTATCTCCGCTTATTGAATTTATAGGATATGCGTCTTTTGTGCCTTTTCTTCTCTATGCGAATCACGAGGTCAACCGGGGGTCTTTGGGGGTCTTCGTGGTTTTCGTAGCCGCTCTTTTCCGCCTCTACGAACCCGTGCGAAAGTTGTCTCGAATGCACCTGAACTTCCAACAGGCGTTCGCTTCATCCACTCGGATCTTCGAGCTGTTGGAATCCCCGGTTGCCATCCAGGAGTCGAGCAGCGCCAGCGAGTTGCCCCTTTTGAGTCGGGAAATCAGCTTTGAAGGACTGTCTTTTTCCTACTCAGGGAACGAGAGCCTGGTGCTCCAGGAAATCAATCTGACGATCCAGAAAGGAGAGGTCGTTGCCCTGGTAGGCAGTAGCGGGGGGGGGAAGAGCACGCTGGCCAGTCTGCTGCCACGATTCTATGATGTGTCCGCCGGCCGCGTCGCTATCGACGGCGTGGATATACGCGCCGTGACCCTGAGTTCCCTACGCGGTCAAATTGCCATTGTCTCCCAGGAGACCTTCCTGTTCGACGATACTGTGCGGAGGAATATTGCTTACGGACGTGAGGACTGCAGCGACGATCAGATCGTGGCGGCGGCGAAGGCGGCTTTCATCCACGACTTCGTCCTGACGTTGTCCGATGGATATGACACCAGGATAGGGGAACGCGGCGAACGACTCTCCGGAGGCCAACGGCAGCGGATTGCGATTGCTCGGACCGTCCTCAAAGATTCCCCCATCCTGATTCTTGATGAAGCGACGTCAGCCCTAGATACGGAGTCGGAGCGTTTACTTCAGGAAGCACTGTACAATTTGATGCGGCAGCGAACTGCCGTTGTCATCGCCCACCGGCTGTCCACCGTACGTCTGGCGGATCGAATCGTCGTGATGGAGTCGGGGCGAATCGTAGAGACGGGAAATCACAAGACGCTGCTAGAGCGTTCAGGTCGATATCGAACCTTGTATGATCTGCAGTTTGCAGAAACCGAAGGTTGAAAGATACAGGTACCTTGGAATTTGGAAGTCAGGTGATAACTATGCAAAGTATGACCGGGTTCGGACGGGCCGAGAGATCGTTCGAGCGCTCGGACATTATCGTGGAGATTCGGACTCTCAACGGTCGATATCTAGATCTGAAGCCCAACCTTCCCAGGGGTCTCTTGTCCTACGAACCGCGAGTGCGCAAGCAAGTCCAGGGCCTCCTGCATAGGGGACGAGTGGAGGTCACGGTACATCTTGTCCCGAGGGCCACGGACCGCTACCAGGTCGATCGGGCGGTCGTCCAGAATTACCTGGCGCTGAGCCAGGAAATCCAGTCCCTGGGGATTGAGGGCCCACTGGATCTCAACGGTTTTCTGCAATTACCCGGCGTGCTGACCTCGTTGGGTTCGTTGGATGATGGAGAGTCCTTCGCGTCTGATCTGTTCGGGGTCCTGCTCGACGCCTTGGGCCAGGTGGTGGAGAGCCGCGCAATTGAGGGCAAGAATCTGAAGACCGAGATCGACAACTACCTACGAACTCTGGAGCAACTACTGGAAGGCATCCGGGCCGGCGCGAATGCGGCCTTCAGTTTCCATCGTCAAAAGCTTCGAGAGCGGATTGAGCAACTCGATGTAGAAGAGGCCCTGGATGAAGGTCGTCTGGCTCAGGAGCTGGTCTACTATGCCCGCCGCTCTGATATCACCGAAGAGATTGCCCGGTTACAGAGCCATATCAGTCGCTTTCGCGATACAACCGAGGATGTGACGAAGAGCATCGGGAAGAACCTTGACTTTCTTTGCCAGGAGATGAACCGGGAGATCTCCACTATTCTGGCCAAGAGCCCTCTTCCCGATACCTCCGACCTCGCTCTGAAGGCCAAGGGCGAGATTGAGAAGATAAGAGAGCAGGTGCAAAACGTTGAGTAAAGGGAATTTGTTTGTGATCAGCGGACCTTCGGGTGCGGGAAAGACCAGTCTCGGCCTCAAGTTGGTGAATGAAGAAGCTAGTCTTCACTTTTCGGTGAGCTATACCACTCGAAGACCTCGTCGCGTCGAGACGCACGGGGTCGAGTATTTCTTCGTCTCTGAAGATGATTTCAAGGGAATGGTGTCTCGTGGGGACTTTCTGGAACATGCTCTCGTCCATGGCAACTACTACGGGACCAGCCATAATCACGTTCTTTCGGCGTTGGACTCGGGAGAGGATGTGCTGCTCGATATCGATGTGCAGGGTGCCTTACAGATCATGGAGTTGAGGCAGATACCTGATGCCGTTACGGTGTTCGTGCTCCCTCCCTCTCGGCAGGTGTTGGAGCAGCGACTCAAGAAGCGGGGGCTGGATGACGTCGGCGCGATTGAGGCGAGGTTGCGTAGAGCAGAGGAGGAGATCGCACTCTTCGGTCGCTATCAATACGTTATAATCAACGACGATTTTAAACGGGCGTCGCTTGAGCTGAGATCTATCATCCAATCGGCGCGTGCGTCGATGAGGAGCAGGTCCGCTGAGGCTGAGCAAGTGCTTAAAACTTTCAAGGAGATTGAATGATCATCAAGATACCGAAAGAATATGACAGTAAGTTCCGCTTCGTCCTGGTCGCAGCAGAGCGAGCCAAGCAGGTTCAGAACGGAGCTCCGAGGCGCATCGAGGTTGAATCTGGAAAGTCTGCCTTTGTCGGAATCCGGGAGGCAGAGAAGAATCTGGTGAAGTGGGAGATTCTGGAAGAAGAGAGCGAAGACGCCCTCGACCTGCTCGAACCCGAGGGAGACGAGAAACAGGCTGACGACGAACCCTAAGCTGAAACTTGAACGATTCGTCGGAACGTCGGAACGTCGCACGTCTCTGCTCCTGGGAAAGCGCGGTGAGCGGTTCCTACGGAAACTTTGAATGGCGAGGTGATCATGAAGAATCGCCAGATGACAGAGCCGTGACCGTCAGGGAGCGGGCCCTGATCAGGGGCCGAACCTGGCAGCTCCGCCTTGGAAGTTTC
>CAUZIZ010000229.1:0-7024 GCA_963579905.1 Acidobacteria bacterium UBA6911
AACGGAGACATCAAGCAGACGACTCTTGGCGTCGAGTTTTTCCACCGTTCCCACCGCTTCTACGACGAGATACACCCACCGAAGAATGAAACTCCAAGACTCCAAAAGTGTAACCTATGTGCCCGGTGTGCCCGGCTCACCCTTCAAGCGGGAGCCGGTGTTTCGTCCCAGGATGCACGTTCTCTGCTGCGGAGGCTTGAAGGGCCAACCAGGAAAGAACGGTGATGCGTTTGGTCCCAGCTTCCTACGTCGGACATCCTTCTCGCATTTTCATCAGCGCCGGTGAAGTTTCTGGTGACATCACCGGATCCCATCTGGCGGAGGCCCTCCTGCGGGGCAACCCCGGGGTGAGACTATCCGGAGTAGGTGGGGAACGAATGAGGAGGGCCGGTGTCGAAGTCCTTTTTGACACCAACCATCTGGGGTCCGTTGGTTTGAGCCAGTCGTTGAGCACGCTGCCCGGACTCAAACGGACGATTAGTGAGATTCGTTCACATCTGAGCCGAAGTAGACCCGACGTAGCGGTACTGATCGGACACGAGGTCTTCCACATGTTCCTGGCTCGGTGGCTCAGGACCAAGGGTATTCCAATCGTTTCCTACTTCCCTCCCCAGGTCTGGTTATGGGGGAAGGTGGCCAGATGGATTGCCCCGGGGTTTGATCGGATACTGACTTCGTTTCCTGAGGAACATGACGTCTACCACGGGGTCGGCGGACGTGCAATCTTCGTCGGGCACTATCTGAGGGATGTGATCGGATCGGCTGATTCCGAGCGGCGTCAGGATATTCTCAGGAATCTTCAACTGGGGGCGCAGGATAGGGTGGTGGGTTTGTTCCCTGGGAGCCGGGTTCAGGAGATCAAGACACTGCTGCCCCTTTTTCTGGATGTCGCTCAGAAGCTGCTCGGGCGCGACAGGTCGCTTCGATTTGTCTTGCCTATCGCTGATGAGCTTTTCGAAGCCGAAATCCGGACGCTTGTAGCGCAGCTTCGGCTGGACGACCGGATCTGATTGTGCCTCGGTGGTCGAGACACAATGATCGCTTCGGATGTCCTCTTGCTGTGCTCGGGAACGGCCACCCTGGAGGCCATGATTCTGGGCCGTCCGATGGTGATTGCATACAGAATCTCCTCGATCTCGAGAGCAGCTGTGAGGCTGCTGAGAGCGGTCGGCTTGATTGATACAGAGGCGATCGGGCTTCCCAATCTGCTGGCCCGAGCGAAGGTAGTCCCGGAGGTCTGCTTGGGTGAGATTCAAGCGTCCACGTTGGCATGCGAGCTTTGGTCAATTCTCGAGGATGCCCCAGACAGATCGAAATGAGCAAGACTCTGTTGGCTTTGGGCGACCTGCTGGGAGAGAGGGGAAGCTTAGAGAGAGCAGCGCTTGCGGTGTTGGGGCAGGTGCCTGGCCTCGGATCGGTGGAAGAAGCCAAAAAACGAACGTAGCATGGGCATGCAGCCAAGCGGAAAAGGGGACCTGAGAAAGGGACAGGCTGTTTCCTGGGGTAGTCCGAGCACGGTTGTGCTTGCCAGGACGTATCCGAGCGTGGTGTGGTCTAATGCCTGTGCTGTTCTGGTCTATCCGAGCACACGCATCTATCGCGGACAACAAGGAGCCGATTGGTTATGCCCAAGATGACAGGAGCCCGATTTCTTGCCGAGACACTTCATGGATACGGCGTCACTCACTTCTTCTTCATGCCCGTCATCATTCCCGAGGCCATGCCCGAACTGGAGCGATTAGGTATCACGCGAATCATGACGCACGGAGAAAAAGCAGCCGCCTACATGGCGGACGCTTACGGTCGGGTCAAACACGGCATTGGCGTCTGTGGGGCGCAGTCGGTCGGTGCCGTCAACCTGGCTGCGGGATTGCAAGATGCCTACCTGGCATGTTCACCGGTCATCGCCCTCACCGGCCGGCTTCCACAGATCCAACAATACCGCAATGCCTATCAGGAGGTTGACCACACCGGACCCTTCAGCGCAGTGACCAAGTACAGTGTGTCGGTTACCGATGTCGAGCAGCTGCCTCTGTTTCTTCGTCAGGCAATCCGGGAGGCTACTTCCTCAACGCCACGGCCAGCGCATCTGGATCTTGCTGGGATAGCTGCGAGCGATGTCATGAATGGTGTGTCAGACCTTGAGGTAGTCGTCGAGGCGCCCTTTACCCAGGTGCCTCCGTTCCGGCCTGAGCCGGACCTGGAGGCAGTCCAAGCCGCGGTCCAGCTGTTGCGGGAGGCGGAACGGCCGGTTGTCGTGGCGGGTGGTGGTGTTAACGTTTCTGGGGCGGGGCGGGAGTTGGTCGAGCTGTCGGAGGTACTCGGCTTGCCAGTCATCACGGCGCTCAACGCCAAGCAGACATTTCCCTACGACCATCCACACGCGGTCGGGGTTTCCGGCCTCTACTCTCGAGCCTGCGCCAACCAGACGCTGGCCGAGGCGGACATTGTCTTCTTTGTGGGCAGTCATACGGGAGGACAAGTGACCAACGAATGGCGTATCCCGCGATCAGGCACTCGCACAATCCAGCTCGATATCAATCCGGCCGAGCTGGGACGTTCATTCCCGATTACCCTGGGCCTACAGGGGGATGCGCGATCGTCGCTTCGTAAGTTGATCGAGGTCGCGAGCGCAACATCGTCCCCGGCGCCAAGCGAGTTGCGCTCCCAGTGGATTGTACGCGTGCAACAGTTGGTTCGGGATTGGAAGGCCAGCATTGCACCTCTGGAAGACTCTGAAGATCTTCCCATGAGACCAGAACGCCTCTGCAAGGAGCTAACCGATCTGCTCCCGAGCGACGCGGTGCTAGTCTCCGATACAGGACACTCCGGGATCTGGACGGGGACCGTGCTGGACCTGACGTCCCCTGATCAGTCTTACATCCGCTGTGCTGGATCTCTCGGCTGGGGGCTGCCAGCGGCAATCGGGGCCAAGTGCGCGGTGCCCGACCGGCCCGTGATCTGCTTCACGGGCGATGGCGGTATCTGGTACCACCTGACCGAACTGGACACCGCACTGCGCTATGGCATCAACACCGTGACGTTGGTAAATAACAACGCCTCGCTCAATCAGGAGCGAGATCTCAACGAAACGATCTACGGAGGTCGGCAGCCCGGTTCGGACCAACTCTGGAGGCTGAGCAATGCGGATTTCGCCAAGATTGCGGAATCGATGGGCTGTTTTGGAATCCAGGTCAACAAGCCCAGCGAGCTCAACAGTGCCCTGGACCAGGCGCTAGCTGCGGGTAAACCCGCAGTGATCGACGTCAAGACCCATATCGAGGGAATCGCTCCTCCGGCATGGGATGGATAGAGCTGGACCTATCCTCCCTCCTGGCCTTGCTGCTGCGTTTGGTGAGTCTTTACATCCCAAACCAGTCCGACGACCCTCAACATTCGGATGACGAGATACGTCAGGTCGAATTCCCACCAGCGATGACGGTGAACGGCGGACACTGGATAGGCGTGATGATTGTTGTGCCAGCCCTCGCCATGTGTCAGAAACCCAACGAGCAGATGATTGCGGCTGTTCTCTTCCGTGTCGTAATTACGGTAACCCAAACGGTGCGTTACTGAGTTGACCGACCAGGTGTTGTGCCATTGCAGAACGGTGCGAACGAAGACGCCCCAGATCAGCAGGCTCGAGCCGAATTGGATGCCCCCAAAATATTCACCGCTAGCATACCAGCCGATTGCCAGCCCCACGACGAAGAACAGTGTGACGTGGGCCAGATAGATGATCGGCCAGTTCTTGGCTTCCAACCGAAGGTAGAAGCGATCGCGCAGCAAGTCGGGAGCATAGCGGTCGTAGAAATCGAGAAGCCTACCTGTATGGTCGTCGCTGCGCGAGAGTACCCAACCGACGTGGCTCCATAGAAAGCTTACAAGGGGGCTATGATGGTCGGGTCGGGTGTCCGGGTGTTGGTGGTGGAATCTGTGGATGGCGACCCAGCGTGCGGGCGCATATTGTTGGAGACAACATACGCCCAACAGTGCAAAGAACTTCTCCAACCACTTAGGACAGCAGAACCCTCGATGGGTCAACAACCGGTGATATCCGATGTTGATGCCCAGCATCCCGAAGACATAGATTTCAAGCACCGTGAGCACCACTCCGGTCCAGCTGAAAAACCAAGGGAGCAGCGCCAAGAGCGCCAGTAAATGGATAATGATGACGCTAGCGGCATAACGCCAGTCGATCCTGAGCGGCTGCGTGGCCTCCGGGTGCTCAAGCTGTTGCAAAGGAGGAGCCTTTCGTCAATATCCCGCTGTCGTCAAGGTAAACTGCATCACGTCCACATGGCGGGAGTGAAATCGTTGGGCGCAGCCAGTAAGATACTTCATAAAGCGGTCGAGGATCTCTTGTCCCATCATGGAGGTGTCAGGAATTGATTCACTTCAACCCCGGGGTCCCAGTGACGCACGTGGATGTCCTCTTCTACACGTCTGGCTCCATGGCATACATTTCATGGCTGGAAGCCGGATCATTCGAGAAAGAAACTTGGAATTCCGGTCGTGGCGGCGGTCTCCAGGCCGCCGTGTATCGAGCCAAAGGCTCGAAAGAAGAGTACTTCGGCCTGGAGACCGAAGCCACGCCGACCAGCCGGAACCAAATGAATTTTCGTCCTAGTCCAGGTAGATGAACTCGTTGGTGGCGAGAAGCGTTTGGCAAAGATTGGTCAAAGCAGCCTCGGAAGCCTCCCCGGGTGCTGCGTTGGCCAGCCGGTAGTTCTTTTCTTGCTGGTTCAGGTGGTCCTGAGAGATCCGGGTTTCGTCCGCTGCTGGAGGGCGGGAGAGTATCATCAAGTCAGCCAACTCCACGCTCCGTTTGGAATTACCCGCAGCCCGCTCCAAGACCCGCTGCGCCAGCTTGGAAGTGTGTCTCAGCAGGAACGGATCATTCATGAGCGTCAACGACTGCAAAGGTGTCACCGAGTTGGTTCGCTTGGTGCAGTTGACCTGTACCTTGGGGTAATCGAAGGTCTCCAGAAAATTGAGCGGATAGTTCCTTCGCGCCAGGATGTAGAGGCTGCGGCGAAACGGTGCGCTTTGATCGGTATCCTTGTTCGAGATCTTCTGCAGGCCGCTGGAATCGTGTTCCAATAGCAGTGCAGGTCCTCCCAGTGTCCGATCCAGCTTGCCGCTCGCGACCAGGATCGCATCCCTTATGGTTTCAGCTTCTCAGCGGCGGTTCCCCCAGTCTGGCGCAGCGATTGCCGGTATACACTCGAGGTCAGGATCATCTTGTGCAGGCGTTTCAGGGTCCAACCCTGTTCCATGAAATCCACCGCCAACCAGTCCAATAGCTCAGGATGCGTAGGAGCTGCTCCCATCCGCCCGAAATTTCCGGGGGTCGCTACGATTCCCCGGCCGAAGTGGTGGTACCAGACTCGATTGATGATGACCCGCGCCGTCAAAGGGTGTTCACGACTCGTCAGCCAACGAGCCAGGCCGAGTCGGTAGCTGCTGGTCTCCCCCCGGGGTGTCGTGCGGCTTCGCGATGGTGTCTCCTCCGGGAGGGCTGAGGACCGTGAGGACGCCTGGTGTGACCCTTGGACCAGGTGATTCGATGTCTCCCCGCTGCAGAAGACGGGTTACAGGGGGAGGCCCTACATCACTCAAGGCCTGGATCTTGTTGAAGGAACGGCGATACCCCTCCAGCGTATCGATTCGCTTTTTCAACTTGGAGCCCTCGGCTCGATCCTCCTCACTGAGGGCCGTTTCTACCTCCTCCGGTTTCACCTCGAGGAGCTCCTTGAATTTCTTGGCCAGATACTCCTGAACCTCGCTGCGCTTCTCTTCCGGAATCTGGAGGGCAGCCTTCACATCGGAGCGTACCTCGGCAGAGACCTGGAGAAGCTTCTCATCGAGAAGGCGCTCTTTATAGGGGCAACGAGAGCTGACAGCTTTTCCTGGAGCTCCTTCTGGGGACCATCAATCTCCGCCTTGTAGCCGAACTCGTCGATTTTCCCATAGGTTAGCCCGGGTTTGAAGCCACCACCCGCGAACAATAAGGTAAAAGCGTTGCGGTTGTGATCCCTTCCGTAAGAGTTCTGGGTCGTTGGCAGACGTCCGAACTCGCCGGCCCACATGACGATGGTGCTCTCCAACAGGCCCCGGCCTTTCAGGTCCTTGATCAAGGCTGAAGCCTGTATTCGAGAAGCGCGCTAAAGCAGGCTCCGGCATCTGCTTGCTCGCTACAGGACTCGCCCTTCCTACTGATGGGTTTCAGGCCTAACTCCCGTGCAGCTCGTCGGATTCGCTCGAGGCGACGCTCCACCGGGAAGAACCGGGTGCCCTCGGGGTCGGGACGAGTGACGTTGGCCATCTCGTAGACATCGAATCCGGCGAGCCGCGGATCACTGGATACAGCCTTCATGTCCGAGACGTACTCATCGATTCCGATGGTCCGGCTCACATAGCGGTTGAGGTAGACCGGCAGTTCCAGTTCCCCGGTCAACTCAAGCATATCCCGGACCACCGGGTCGTTGAAAACCTTCAAAAGACGGCTCCGGTCTGGATCTCCACCCGGAGGATCTTCGATGGCTTCGAACCAACTGGTTTGAAGCGTGGCGCCATCCAGCAGACCGGATCTCAGCCAATCTTGCCACTGGAATGAGACGTTGGCCGGGAAGCCCATCAACTGTCCGTGGAACGGATCGGGCCGGAAAGCCTCGGCGTGCAGGTGTGTCTGCATCTTTCCACCAGCTCTGCGAACGCGGCAACTGGCCTCGCTGACAAAGCCGGTATATTGCTGTCCACGAATCTGCGAAAGAAGCGTAAGGTCATAGGAGCCACCAGTAGGATCTCCATGTTTATTGGGGTATTCACGTAACTCAAGTTGCGACTATATGGCGTATTTGCGGGGCCTGGGGCCCCTTACGTTTTTGACCATGTCCTTGTAAGGTGGCGGCTCGTTCGGCGATTGAATCGGAACGTATATTCGTCGAGGTAGTAATCCAGGTGCTCGTGACTGATGGCTCCTTGATGCGTGCCAATCATCCACCGCTTAAGCAACGAGGCG
>CAUZIZ010000230.1:0-7020 GCA_963579905.1 Acidobacteria bacterium UBA6911
CCAGCCTAGCAAGGAGCAGGGGAAGGATCAACAGGGGTTAGCACGGGACGGGAACCAGGAGAGACCCCTTCAGCAGAGTGCCATCAGGGCCTTCTTTCTGGCTTCTGTACGGCTAGGGTTTGGTCCGCCGGTCTAGTTCTTGCTCCACGCTCTCGGCCCCTTCATCACAGAGGCGATCGAACAGCTCGCGGAGTTCCTCGTTGTCCCTGTGCCAGGGGAAAGAGCAAGTTCTTCGCCTGCACAGTCCCTTCACCAAGCTCCCATCCCAGCATCCCCAGAGCCTGGAAGTCCTCGCGAAAGGCCGTCTCTACTTCCCTCCGACTGCTGATCCTTTGAGATTACGGTCTGTGATCGCCGACCCTTGAGCATCAGCTAGGGCTGGTGATCGCCATCCTCCTTCTCGCGTCGCAGCAACTCGCGAACGGAGACCCCACTGCGCCGATCTTCTTCCAACTCCCCAAGACATACCATAATCGCATGGTCTAGCTCGAGCATCCCGGGTCCACCCCACAGGCTGGCTTCGTCAAACCAGGGCGAGAAGTTGCTGTGATTGAGGGTGTCCTTGGAGACGAGGCGAAAGCTGGCTTTGCCCTGCTCCTCCATGATCATGGTAACCACGGACGGGTAGTCTGCGGTGCGCTCTAAGATGTAATCCTCGAATCGCTCTCTGAAGGGGCCGTATTCGGGGACCATGAAAGTGTAATAGCCCAGATCTGACCGTAGAAACAGTGTCAGAGTAGATCGCCCCTGATTGACCGGTTCCGCCTAAAAGCGGACATTCAAATTCTTCCAGAGAACATCGAATGAGTTACCGCGAACGGCCAATTGCAGCCGCTCGGGCGAATCAGACAGTCCTTTAGTCGAGACGTGTCATTCTCGCCACGGTCAAATGCTGACGACAGTGCTGGAAATGGTCTCTCACACCCTGATGACGACCTTTCCTTTCAAATGCCCCTGCCGACGTAACAAATCGCTTTGGCGACCTCATGCAAGGGGTAACGTCGGTCGATCGTGGCCGACCCGAGTGCAGGTCCACAACGCAAAGCCAGCCGCCTGTGCCCCCGCCAGCAGAACTAGCAATAGCGGCTGCTCAAACGCTCAAGCATGAGGTCGCCCCCCAAGTGTACGAAACGTCGGACTATGCTCGACACAAAGTGTATGTGATTCGATGTAATGCGAATTCATCGATAACCGGTATGGATGCCAGTGGACGCAAGAAGAAGGAAAAAAACCGGGCCGCTTTGAACTTGGTGATATTGCGCCCTACGCTAAGCAGCGGCTTCGGGCTATGATGCAGGACTGTCCATTTGTTCCTGACCAGATCCCGGAAGATCCGATGGGTAGTGCCATTTATCGTCGGCAACCGCTCCCATCGCTCCAGTTTATCGGATTGGCGCCGGTACCATTCGCTATCGGGACGTGAGCGAATGGTTTCGTTATACGCCTGGGTTAAGGTATTAGATCCAAAGATGTAGTGAATGAATGGTAAGTTCGTGGCCAGTCCCAGGTGGTGCTCAATCGGATGCCAGTAGCTTGGAAAGACCGTATAGAGCTTGCCTCCTGGTCTCAAAACGCGGTGGCACTCATCAAGAACAGCAGGCAGGTTCTGGACGTGTTCGAAGACGTCGAACGATAACACAGCATCAACTGAGGAGTCGTCGAGGGGCAGTTTCTCACCTCTCGCCGTCGAGAAATCGGCAGGGATGTCTCGCTCGTTCGAGAACAAGCGGGCAGACTCAATGAAGACATCCGCTACATCGACGCCAACGATACTATCTAATCGGTAACGCTCGTACCAGGAGCCGCACGCCCGCCGGTGAAACAGCCTAGGTCAAGCGCACTGGCCCCCTGCAGTTCTTCACACAGATCACGGCCAAAATACAGGTCCCACGGATACGCCATTTCGTCGTCGTATCGGGCGCGAGCCGATGCCAACATGATCTTCTGCTGTTCAGAGGGTGTTGCTTCTGTGAACATCGGATGGCGGAATATCTCCTGATAGTCACCGGCGTTCTTCATGTCCGGCTCAGCAGGCCGTGCCTCGGCTAAACGCATCACGAATTTAGCTATAGCTAGTGCCACCATCATTGCTGGACTCCTGTGGTATGGATAACTAGAGATCGTAGGTAACCTAACACCACGTCAAGAGCATGTCTCGACAGATTGGTTGCTCTGTCAGTGGTCGACTTGCCACCCTACCAAGCTGGTGATGCTCGGGTCAATTCCCGCCATTCCCCCCAGCGTGTCTTCTCGGCGACCCGTGGCCAGAGCAGATTATGAACACTTTGTCCGTTGTTTTTCTTCACGCGCCAGGTGTTCGTCGCGACGCCAGGGAACGGATGGCGGTTTCGTTTCATCGCTTTGCCGATATATTCCCTCCCAGGACCCTGAGAAAGATAATCCAGTGGGCATGGTCGGGGGTGGCGATGTTCAAAGCGCCACCATCGGCCAACGTTTACGGACGTGGCTCTGCGAACGTCAACACCCGTCTGGGGTTTTCCACCAGGATCTTCCCGATCTGATCCTCCATTATACCCAGTCTCTTGAGTTCTGGTACAACGAATTCCAAGACGTAGGAGTAGCCCATCCCTCCATACGCTTTCAGCATCGTCTTGGTGCAAACATCTTGAGACAGTAGCAGGCGGTTCAAGTAGCCTGCCTGAACCAGCTCGAGAATGGCGGCCACGACCTCGGGCTGACACTCGGAATATGGTTCGCTGCGAAGCTGGTCGTGTGCTTGAAACGGCCATCCTTGTCCTTGTTTCTCGAAAAGGGAGAACCTTTCTTTTCAGCCACAAGCCTGTCGTGGTCGCGTAACCGTTTTCTCTGCGCGGAATGACTGCGCTTGGCCGTTTTGCGGTAGTTCCTTCGACGTTCCCGGAGAAAATCTGAATGTCCGCTTCTAGGCGGAAGCAGCCGGTCGATTGCAATCAAATCGGACGCTTACAGACACCGTATTGACGGTTCTCTGGGTACCCCTTTTCTATGGCGGGTCGCTCTACTCGCCCATAACCTCCCGGCACCGAGATCTGAGACTCTCAGGAACCTGTTGCCCTGATTGCTCTACGCGATTCTCGAATCGAGTGTATCCACTTTGAATGCACCTAAAGGAACGGATCTAATTGGACCCATAGCGGACCAAACTAGGCTACTGGTTTTCCTGGTGCGGAGTACATTCGGCAGGCGGGCAACGTGAAACTCAGGCGAGTGAGCTTGACATACATCTTTTATGCAACTGACGGGCGATGTCAATAGGTTTGTGGGAGAGAAGACAGGAGCGGGTAGCTGGAGCACGGTGAGGATGGAAAGGAAAACTCACTCGTTTTTGTAAATTCCCCATTTTTGCTCTGATTTTCTCGATTTCCACAAAGCGCTACTCCAGAGGATTCAGAGTTGACGACCTGACCAGCGGCAAAAGCCCGAGTTGCTGACCCCAGGTCTCTTGCGGAAGGGACAATTCAGCCAAAGAGTGATCCCTGCGGCTCCGGATAGACAAGCCCTCCATCTTCAATCCTCGCAGCCTGGTTTAGTTGATGCTCGTTCAGGCCCCCGGCACAATGTGCACGACGGAGATGCTCCTCAGACCCACGAGAGCATCAGAAATCAATTGACGGTGGCATTTCTGGGGTATGGCCTCTGCACACATGATTGTTGTCCTGGCTTCAGAGGCGATCCCGATTAGGGTATCGAGGCCTTGATGGAACTTTTCCGTTAGCATGTGGTCGGCATAGGCACGAAAACCAGGGCTCTGGTTTGGTGAGTCCTTCAGATGTGACTTGCGATAGCCTCCCAAGGCCCTGAGGTGGTAGTGGGAAATGTCTATCTTCAGGAGGGCATCGCTGAGTGTGTCCTTGCTGAAGTGCGGGAATTTGCGAGAGCTGGGAAATGATCGAACATCTACTAGTCGCTCAATGTCATGTTCTTGAAGCAGTTGAGTGAACTCTTCAAAGCTGCGGGAGGAGTGACCGATGGTGAAGATTTGCACTTTGGGATTATAGGAGGGCTCCCACCTCAGAACCAATCCTTGGCTTACAGTCGAGTTCTTGCACCCTCGGTTAGAGTTGAGCTGTCGGTTCCCCAAGGAACTATAGTTCTCTGTTAAAAACTCTTCGCTCAGGTTGTAGACGAAGGGGGAAAGACAACATAATCGTGAAGGTCGAATGGCTCCTAAAACGTGGCCGTCTCCTTTCCACCTCTATTCTGTTAACAGGACGACCCATCAAATAAGTGAGGACTGATCATGCCTCTTTATATCTACCGTTGGCCAAACGGGGATTCTTCATTTGTCTCAGCAACCAGTAAAGAAGCCGCAGTAGAAGCTCTGGATGAAGTGGACAATGCAGAGGGTTGTCCTCTCTCTGTCCTGAAAGATTTCATGGTGCACTTTCGGCTGGCTGAGGATGGGACGTTTGATTTTGAGGGCTTTGGAGAGGCAACCGAGGAATCTCTTCGGCGGGCTTACCCGCGCTATCGCTGATCACCCCTTCGTCCATCGGTACGACTCAGAGCCTGGATCTCGGTAAGGCGCAAGACCCGCCTGGCCACCAATATGTCATCCACCCATCCGGTCAACTGTTCCAGATTCTGGCCTCTGGCTTTTAGACGGTAGCTGAAGAAGGTTCCGCCCTGGTCCGCGCCCAAACGCAGATTGGTTGCAAGGTGTACCCCGGCAATCGAGTCGGTTCCGGGGGACCTGAAAAGCTTCTCCACCGAGCCGTCGTGGTGGAGGTGAGCGGAGCCGGGACGAATCCTGCCAGAGCCCACTTCTTGTCCATCTACATAAAGGATCACCTTGCCACGATCATAGCTAGCAGCCAGATGGTGGTACCGGCCCTGGCGGAAGCGGGCAGGACCCGAGGAGATCACCTGGCCATTCACGCCGAAGCGCAGGACCCCATCCGTTGGGTCGAAATCGAAGATCAGTTCACCGGTCGCCAGGCGGCCGATACCTCGTTGGGTGCTGAAAAGCCGCATCCTCTTTCGGCTCGAAGGCCTGACCCGAGCCGACAGGGTGAATCGGTGACCCAGATGCGACGTGTCCTCCACTTCCAGGTAGTTGAGGTCGGCCACTTGCTCGGGGAAGAACAGAGCAAAGGTTCCGCCGGAAGTCTCGGGACCTTGGATGACCTTGACCGAGCCATGCAGGCGGCCGTGCTGAAGACCGTCCCTGGCGACCTGGTCAACGATCCGGTCGCCCTCGACCTCTTCAAAGCTGTAGAAGGCCTCCATCGCGGGACGCTCGTCGGAGAGTCGTACTCTGTTCCCGGCATGGAACGAAAAGAGCGAAGCGTTCCGGAGGTGGAAGCGAAGCCGTTTCGGTCCCGGGGAAGCCGGCAGTCCGTCCCGGGACCTCCAGCTGATCCCGTGGTCGACGCCATCCCCCCTCATCGGCTGGCAGTCATCTCGGCCATATCCAGGCAGGACTCTCCCCTCACGGCCCAGGACTTCGACCCGGATCTCGCCCTTCCGTGCGTCGGCGTTGAGACGGAGCTCTCCCTCCAGGTTCTCGAGAAGTCGGGTGGTGAGCGTGCCTTCTCGGGATCCTGCGTCCAGGGAGACGAAGCCATCCTTCCGGAGGGTCGCCAGGCCGATGGCCCCGTCGCCTTCCCGGAAGCCATGAGTCCGGTCGAAAGCGCCGTAGTAGACCCGCAGCTTGCCTCCTGTCAGAAGCGGATGGTTGAAAGTCTGGATCTGCCCTGCATCCCAGGATCCGCTGGGACCCAGGGGCAGGACGGGCGTCCGTTTACCCTCCTGCCGATCCCACCTCACCCCATCCCGGCTGCTGACCAACTCACAGAAGATGGGGCCATCGCTCCGGCCATCGGTGATTCGAAAGACCCAGAGGAATCCCAGATACATGGTCTGATAGGGGAAGGCGGTGAGGCCGTAGAAATCGGTGTGCTGGCCGTCACGGCTGACCCAGCGGTCATCGAACTCATCCGGGACCAGAATCAGCTCAGCCGGTGGCCAGTGTTCGAACCGATCGGTGGCACTGATACTAACCGATCGCCGACTGAACCCCCGAACCGGCGCGTAGATCTTGGGGTAGCCAAGGTAGCGCCGGTGATGGGGGTCCCAGAGGAAGTGTCCCACATCCCCAGGATCGGGCAGAATCGGATTACCCGGGGCGTCCGTCCAGCGGATCCCGTCGGCTGAAGACGCTCCCCAGAACCCCTGCGCGCCGGGGTCCCGCGGCTTGCGGCCGAAATCAAAGTTGATCATCTTGTAACGCTTTCGGGGGGCCACGTCCCAGGGGGTATAGATGATCTGAGGCATGTGGTCCAGCCGTGATCTTCGGTAGAAGAGGTTGTTGTCGCGGGAACCCTGATGATCAACCAGCCCCAGACTGGGCCGGACCCAGTGGAGACCATCCTGGCTGGTGGCGTAGAAGTTGTGACAGTCACCATCCCAGATGTCGTACCAGATCCGGTAGCTCCTCCCATCCTCTCCCGGAAGCACGGTGCCGTAGGGCGTGGTGCGCTCCTCTCCCCGGGACCCCTCCATCCCGAGAACCGGATTGCCCCGATGCTTGATCAGGGGATGATACGTGCGAACGACACCCCCCTTGCTTTCGATCAGGTGATCGTCCACGAAGAGCTGCCAGTGTCCTGTCAGCTCCGCCGAGACCGGCTTCTGACCGAAGACGTGGGAGCAGGTCGTCAGAAAGAGTGGAAGAGAGACGAGAATCAGAGCCCTGGCATAAAGGCCGCGGGTGGAAGGAATTCGGCGAATCCTGCTTGACATCAGGCCATCCTCAACTCGTCTTACTGGGTAGCCAGCGTGGGTGATCCGCTCCCTGCCCATCCCGACCATCCGTCAGGCATATGGGATCGGATCCGTCGGAGGCCATCCTCCAGATTCCCGGCATTCGACCGGTTAATCAGTTCTCGTCCGTTCGATTATAAGTGACTCGAAATCAGTAGTGTCCCAACGTTTGGGCTTCTAATCTCTGTAAAGTATTAATGAACAATATGTTAGAGGAGATAATGGGTGTTTCCGACTTGAAAGTGAGTGTACGCT
>CAUZIZ010000231.1:0-6968 GCA_963579905.1 Acidobacteria bacterium UBA6911
CTCCAGACGCCGCTTCCTGATCCGCTGACCGAGAGTCCTGGCGGGAAAGCGGGACACCCGAAAGGTGATCTTCAGAGCTTCGTGTTTTTTGTAGTTTGCGACCGCATGGGTGACCGTGCGGTTCCAATCTACAAAAGGGTGTCTGCCTCCCGCGAATCGAGTGTCTCGAATTGGATCTGCGTGAAGGTGAAGCATGGACTTTGTGTGTGAATCCGTGTGAGAAAATCCTTCCAAAATCTACCAAAGCGTGGGAAATCGCTGAACATCAGGAAAACCTAAATGACTCTCTTCTCACAACTTACTGAAAATGAGGAGGTTGTGAAACCAGGGAGTTCTGCTGGGAAGGCAGGAGTTCTAGATCGTCCAGTTCTCCGGTTTCCGGGTAGGCGAATTCAAGATTGACCCTGTCAACCTTCAAGTTTTGGAAGCGCGATAGAATCGGACGGTAGTTGCCCATTACATCAGAACGCCGTCTGTGAACGCTGTGACAGCAGTGCAGGTGGATCTCTGGCTCGAACCCCTCGGAGATCTGGTTGATTGAATCTGCCGCTTCTCGAAATTGGCGATCGATGTCCCAGGCCCGATGAAGCCCCTCGTCGTGGCTGGATTCACCCGCCATCAGACGGCGGTCGCAAAAATAGGCGAGGGCGGGTCATCGATCTGGACGATGTCGATTCCGGCCTCGACCAGATCAGCTGCCTCCCCAGCCAGGATTTCCGTCAGGTGCTCCATGAAGTGTTGGACGGTCGGATAGGCGGAGCGGCTGTAGTACTGGTGCCAATAGCGGACAGTGATCAAAAAGGGGCTAAGCAGCGAAAATTTGGTGTAGCGGTCGGTATTCTCTACCAGGAAGCTGGCATCCCAGACGAAAACCGGGTCTTGCTCCGGTATCCGCCTGACGACGACTTCGGTCACTTTGACCTCACCCTGGTGTCGATACTCTCGGCGCGGCTCAAAGCCGCCGATGCGCGAAAGAAACTCAAGAATATACTGGCTGCGCCGCCACTCTCCGTCGCTGACGACGTCCAACCCGGCCTCCTCTTGAAGCGGATGGCCGACCTCACCATTTTGTCCATCTGCGACCGGAATCGCTCCGCGGGCATGGTGTTCCGGGGCGCAAGCAGCTCGCGCACCTCTCTTGGTCGGGGAAGCAAACCGATGGGGTGGATATACAAGAGCGGCAGGTTGGCCGTCTTAGCAGTCTTAATCGCTGAATCGTCACAAGACCGACGAGGAGCGAGAAATCACCTCATCCGCGGGGCTCAGTATGCGAGACGAGAGAAACTGTAGTGTCGTGGGTCGCCACGGCGACCGAACCGTAGAGCGGTCAACGCTGCTTCCAGATCTTGACGAGTTTCTTCGCGTTATCGTCGCTGACGCCCCACATCTCGAAGTCCACCCGGATGGCATCGTAGATCGTCACCTCGGCCTTGGGTGCGCCGGGGTCCTGATAGGATTCGATCTTGACTTCCATCCATTCCAGCGGGATCTCATCTGCGGTGGCGATGCGTTCCACCATGTTGACCGCACAGGCGGCGATTCCCGAGAAGAAGAGTTCGCCAGCACCGATCTCTTCACCGTGAGCATCATCGGCCACGAAGTGATGGGTTCGTGCGCTGCAGATGGCACGTCCTCGAGCGCCTGTGCTACGGCATTGCACCTGATAGGCCAAGTTTAGTTCAGCCACGATCTTCTCCTTTTCCTCGCGGTTCTCGATCCACCCATTCTATTCGGGAAAGAAGCTCAGATCCCAGTCGTCCAATCGTCGGAGGCGGGAGAAGGGCAACTGTTCCGGCACCTCTCCTGCCTTGATCCAGGCCGAAATCTCGTCCTTGTGGCCGAGGCGACGAAGGGCCAGAGAGGATGCACTGCTCCAGATGACGGTATCCCAGAAAGCGAGGTGTTCCACGCCCGATTGATAGAGTGCCTGCGCCTTGCGTCTGTAATCCCTCACGGCCAAGTTTCGCGGCATCACGTTAAGGGCCAGCGTCGTTGAGGTATCCCGAGTCAGTGTTGTCCACTGTTTCACGTCTGCGGCGTTTTCCCATGCCATCTGCCAGCTGAAGAGCTTTTCGGCCGAGGAATAGGGAATGATGGTGTCGACCAGACCCTCTTCAACCCAGGTTTTGACGTCGAGGCCATAGTACAGGTTCTCTTCCAGGCTCCCAAAGACCCAGGCCGAGATCTCGTAGGGTTTGGATCGGCCTTGATCGGCCTCCGCCTTTTTCAGGGTGTCGCGCAGTTCCCTCATGAAAAGGGTGGCCGCCTTGCTCCGGTGGCTCAGCCAGCGCACGTCTCGTTCTTCCAGATGGCGAGGATCTTCACCATACTCGGCCTTGAACCCTTCGACCAGAGGTGCCTCGTAGTCGACGTAGGGTGGCTGTCGGTTGTAGAGGATGGCGACTCCGTCGATGGGGTAGTTTGTCATCTCGGCGACAATCGACAGCATATAGCTCCGGACTCCAGGAAAGGCGAAGGACATCGCCGTTCCTGGCGTGCCGTCACGATGGACGCAGCGCCACTCGGGATGCTCTTCCCAGAAGCCACCCTGGTTGAATCCTTGAAAGGGTGGCGGCCAATAGAACGGGCCCCATCCCAAGCGGTAGTTGGCGTGAAACTCCAATCCCACTTCGTGGGCGTAATCGGCGGCTACCTGGAAAGGATCGATCCCTTTCTCCTGATATTCCGTCCAGGTTTCGACCAGCAGCCGATCCCCCGCGCGGACGTAGTCGGCCAGGTCATAGTGCTTTCGGCTCCAGGTACGACCGATCTTGGTGAAATAGTTGCAGACGTCCCCGTGGACCCCATCCCAGTAGATTCGCTTGAAGTCGGTGTGTCGATAGGGTTCCAGGTGTGACTGAACGAACTCAGCCGTTGCGGGCGAGCTTCTTCCCCAGGCCACCCCCCAGGAATCGTTGTAACCGAACAGCCGTTTGGTTACGGTCTGCTCTCGATCGGCTTGCAGAGCCTGGATTTCCTCTTGGGAGAGTGGAACCAGTTTGATATAGGCGATCCACACCTTCTCGCAGATATTCCCGAACTCCTGATCTTCGGGGACGACCAGTTGGCAGGGCTGTTGGAAGGTCAGACTTTGACCACTGAGGTCAGCCGTCTTGAAGTAGACCTCCTGGATCCGCGGACCGCGAGCCGTATCATCCTCTGGCACACCCCAGGGAAGGGCGGTCGGCTTGGGTAGGAAGAGGTTAGAGAAGGTTCTGTCATCACTGAGCTTGGCCCGGACTTGCTGGTCCTGGTAGGGCCTCCAGGCGGTGTTGAACATTCCCACGAAAACATCGTGCCATCCCTCCGTTTCCAGCGGATAGCTTAGGTCGGGGGCCAGGGTCTCCTCCCCGGCAAAGATGAGTTGGCCCTTGAAATCTTCGGTTTCGTAATCGATCAATCGCCAGGCAAAGCGCTTTTCTTCGATCGTGAGCGCCGACTGAGGTTGAGACCTTTCCATCTCCGTCAGGTAGACCGGCTCACCAGACCGATGGAAGATCGGCATACCAATGTTTCCGTCATTTTTTCTTACCGGAACGTCGGCACAGCCGGGAGCGACCAGAACAAGGAGGGACAGTAGAGACCCGTATGTGAAGAGGCGCGGGAGCATAGGAATCATGATGTTTCCCCCTGGATCGCTAGAAGGCGAGGACCCGTGCAGGATTCTTGATCAGAATCGTCCGAATGTCCTTCTTGGATACTCCCAACCCCAGAAGGGAGCCAACCAGCCCAGTCGAGACAAGTGTGAATCCCTGCCGGGAAGCAGTCCAACCCTCGATGGTCTTTTCTGTCTCAGTGTAGCGGGAGTAGAAATAGGACACCCGATCATGGCTAACCAGGATTTGCTTGACGTAGCCTTTGTCGATCAGATGCTGGATCTGTCGGGCCTGGGTTTCCAGCCGGTAATTCTGGCCGCCGATTCGATCGAACTGGAGGCTGATACCCAGGTCTGCAAGTCGCTCGTGGTAGTCGTGCGCCTCCTCATTTTCGCGGTCGTCCCGGTATCCTTGGTGGCCTATGATTACTCTCTCTGGCCTGGCCCCCTCCTGTAGTAAAAGCTGAGCCTGTTCCAGGCCCCCTCCATCGGTGGTGTGGGTGGAAATTGGACAACCGGTCTCCAGGCTGGCCCGGGAAGCTGCCCTGTGGACGACTCGCTCACTGGGCCGCAAGTAGGTGCTGGTACCGATTTTGATGATTCCAGCTCGGATTTTGGTAAAGCGCTCGCCCCAGTTTCCGCGCGGGTCCTCCATCCCCTCGTTGATCTCGCGAATGAACAGTCTCGCCATTTGATCGACGCCATCTTTAGCCACACTGAGGCGGACAGCCCAGGGATGCTGAGGTGCCATGGCCTCGCACCAGAAGCCGGTACTGGCAATCACATGGACGCGGATGCGCCGGGCCAGGTCCTGCAGCAGCTGCGGGTAGCGACCGACTCGAATCGGAGTCACCTCCACGATGGTTCCGGGCTGCTCCTGCTCGGCGAGGACTGCGTGGAAGCGATTCAGAAACGCGGCCGACTCGGTCAGTAGCTTCTCACGGATTGGGGCCAAAGGAGCCGGAGGCGCTTCGTAGAGCTCCGACCAGTCGATGATCGGAGCATGTTCGTGCATGAGGGTCGTGCCAAGCTTCTCCGGAGCCACCGGACCCAGTACGGTTCGTGCCTGGGGCTGACCAGAAACGGTTTTCGAGCTAGCTGTTGAGGCGGTGGAAAGAGCTCCCAGGAAGATGCCCATCGAATGCCGAAGAAAGGATCGGCGGGAAGGCGAGGCAGAAACGAGCGTCCTGCCATCAACCCGAGTTGAAGCTGGAAGGCCAGGTGCGAATTTCAAATTGTACGCATGATATCCGTTCAAGGCTGGTCGCCGAAAGCCCTAATCTGAAACTTCAAGAATTCGTCGCACGTCCGAACGTCTGAACGTCGCACGTCTCCTGTCCTCCGAAGGTGCCGCCAACGGGTGAACTACCAGCGTTAGGAAGCCAAGTCCGACAGAGCCGCGAACGACTTGAGCCGTTAGCAAAATGAGTCCAGGTTTCGAGGAGAGAGCCGGGCAACAGCACAAATCCCTAGTAGCTGGAAGTTTCTTTCCCGAATGGGGCAGCGCAGCGGGGGCGGGACTGACCTGAACTCGTACGTGACTTCGGTCTCCAGGCCGAAGTATTCTTCCGTCGAGCCGCTGGCTCGACGCAAGGCGTCTTAGAGACTGCCGCCACACCCGGCGACCTAAGTTTCCCCCGAATGATCCAGCATCGGCTGCGACACGCACTCATAACCGCAGCGGACGAGGTTTCCTCCCATGTCCCAGTGCCATCAAGAAGATGGCACTCTCGCCTTCGGCGTGGGGCGAGAAGAACTCGATGACCTCGTCATCAAAAAAAGTCAGCCCGGTAGCACCCAGACCCTGGGCATAAGCTGCCAGGTACAGCTTCCCCCCCAGTATTCCCGCCTCGAGCTGAGCTGCCCGATAGCCCCTATTCCCAAAACGATGCAGGATCGAGTCTAGATCGGCCAGAAAGAACACGTTGAAGCTGGCGTCCTTGGGTAGCCCTTGACCCAGCCCCAGATGCCCCGCCAGGCCTCGGAAGTCTCCTTCCTTCAGGAGCTCGATCTGTCCCTGCTGGCGATGAAAGAAATAACTTCCAGCCGGAAGTCCTTCCACCGAGTTCACAATCAGATACCAGTTGTTGATCGAGGAACCCGGCAGCCCCAGAAAATCGGCGGGGATTCCCTGAGCGCAGGTATGAAGAAGTGACGAGAATTGCTTGTAGCTGAGTGCTTTGTGCGTAAAGCTTCGACTCGAACCGCGTCTCCGAATCGCCCGCTCGGGGGACTCCTGGCTGAGGGAATGGAAGTCGTCCAGATCCAAGTCGAAGATCCTTTCCCCCTTTTTCGGGGGGACGGACGCGGGGGCGTCTCCCCGCCATTCGGCCGCCTCCTGTCTGGATTCCAGCAGAGTGAAGCCGTGCATTTTTCTCATCTCGGGATAATCCACCTCGATCTCAGAAAGGGGCAGAGTCCGAAGGCCCAGGGGGGTAACCTTAGGAGGAGCAGGGAGGTTCTCTTCGCCTTCACCGACGCCGACGATGGACAGTGCGACCTCCCGATCCGTATCCAGATCCAACAGTCGATTGATTTCGCCGTCGAGGAATCCGAGGATCAGCTGTGCCGGGAGCCGGCGAGCCGTGCACATAGTGAGGAGATTGGCCAGGAGGGTGCCGTTGTCCCAGCCAAAGTGGCGATAGGTGCGCGCGCGATACTTCCAGGCATTACGCCAGTAGGTTCCCGTCGAGATCACTGTAAGAGAGGCTGCGGCAGCGCTTTCTTTCCCGGCACATGCGGAAGCGACGATCTGCCGATGGTCGCCAGGACGCAAGCAGTAGAGACAGAAGTCCCTGGGATCGAAGTGATAGACGCCGGCGGCTAGACCGTTCAGCTCTGCGCATACCAGGTATAAGTTGATCTCGTAGAGCGCCCCGGTACAGGAGGCCGCGCGAAAGAGGATTTCTCCGCCGGGGTAGGACTTCTTCTTGGTGATGCCGGCCGAGAAGAAAAGCAGCTGGGCTACATCCTTCAAGCTCGGTCGAGAGCGGGGTTGTTCGGGCTGGATCCTGGGCAGAAGCGAGAGTAGGGAAGATTCGGATTCAATAAGGTCGCGAGGTAGCTGGATGGGTTCCAGGCCTTCATACAGCTTGAAGGGCCGGGGCTGGATCGACCAGTCCAGATAGTGTTGGTCGACGCGCACGCTGTAGGGAGAGTGCTTGGTCTGCTCGTGGTAGCGGAGGGCGGCTTCGGTATCTCTATTGCTCACGAGTTCTTCCCGGGTCGGAGTGAAGCCATCAAGGCTCGATCCAGAAAGAATACAAATCGGCGTTCTTGAGGTGGAAGCGAAAGCGCAGGGTCTGTCCTTGAAGTGCTTCCAGATCCTTCTTCTCCTGCCACTTTACTTCAGCCTGCAAGTGATCCCCCCGCA
>CAUZIZ010000232.1:0-6696 GCA_963579905.1 Acidobacteria bacterium UBA6911
CCGCCGTGTCGCTTGACCGCTCGCAGGAGTCGTCAGAGCCGCCGGAGACCGCGATTAGGGCCTCTCATTCCCATCGAAGGGCCCCGCCGAGGGGCGGGGGGGCCGAAAAGCAACCCCCTATGAATCACCTATCGGTCTGACCCGTCCGAAAAGCCACAGCCGGTAGAGGAATGCTGCCGGCCAATGCGCTCACGGCAATCGCGCTCTTGCAGTGCTATTCTTTGCAGCAGGTCGATAGTTAAGCTGTTCCAAGAAACATTCTATACGTTCGACATTGGCGATTACTCAGTCAGTCTTTGAGCTCTGAGACAGTCTGAAAGTAAACATCAATGTAAGATGCAGGATCCTCAGACGAATGACTCATAATTGCAGCCTCAACAACCGGAAGCAGTTTAGGGTGAATGAAATAATACTGACGACCGCATTTGTCCTGAGATTGGGGCGTTAGTCGACCACTACACAAGCCTAACGCGCTATCGATGGCAACAAGCGGCATCAATCCCGCAATCTGATTCCGCAATGATCCTAGCGAGCTGCAGGAATTCGGGTTGAAGTCCGCTCGTTGAATGATGGGTCCTGTGTCCAACCCCTCGTCCATGACGTGCACCGTCGCGCCGACATTACCTCTTCTCCCCTCTAGAATCGGACTTTCGACGACATCCATGCCCTTGAATCGTGGTAGATGACCCATGTGTACGTTGAGAATGCCCAATGGAAAGCAGGACTGAAGGTCAGTCCTCGTCATGCCCCCACCGGTAAAAAGTCCTATCTGCGGCGACTGGTCCTTTACCCAGGACAGAACGGGTTCAGTATTCCAATCGGCCGAACTCAGAACCGGAATGTTGTAGTTTCGTGCCAGCCTACGTACATCACTCAGAGCATTGCCCATGTCTTTCAGCAACTGGGATAAAGACAGAGGTGAGCTGTCGGGATTCTTGTCGCCACGAAGCACAAGCTTGCGCCATATCTTTCGCAGCAACCTTGGGCCGTCTCGCCGGTATTCGTCGAGGAAACGAACGGGTGTAAACCTGCGCAAGAGCAGTCCAGCTATGGGAATTCTATGATGGAGGCAGAGCTGCATCACAGCGAGGGTGTCCAGGCTATATGGATTGGGCGACAGCACTAAAACCCGAGGGGCTCGCTGCGCCTCAGCGCGCCACAAACCAGGGACATAGGAGAAGACAGAACCTTGGGAATGATAATCCGACTGCCGATTGCCAGCACGGTGCCACGCCAGCAGTGCAAGAATTAGTTCGGTCGCCCTTGCCACCTGCTCATCCGGCGCGGTGTTTTGCGCATCTATTGCGTGAAGCGCTGCGCTCAAGCTTGCCGGATCGCACGGTATTTCGCTTCCATCGGGCACGAGTAGTAAGAGAGCGGCCATCCAGTGCAAGTGCGCGTCGGCCTCCGCGCCGAATCGCTCTATCGATGTTCGACGTAAATGTCGTCCATGTAGGCTGCAGAAGCGGCGGGCTTTTTCGATCCACTCGTCGTTACTGGCCGCGAGTATAGCCGCACGCGCCTGTTCTGAAACTGACAAAAGACGCGCCGGTGGCGACGGAAAGGCAATGTTCATCCCCGCTAGCCGAACGACGCGACCACGGCCTTGCCATCCATTCCAACTAACCCTTCACCGAAAAGAACGAAATCATCAATCGTCTGCGGCCCGTCGGCGAACGACAACACACCGAACTTAAAAAACCGCATTGGCCAAAGGTCCTTCTTGTATCGCTCTAACTCGGTCCATTCACGGTTGTCACGCGACCAAAAAAGATGAGCATGATCGCTCTTCACTCCAGGCCCTATCTCAACCGTCGTTTGCAGAAGCGCTGAACCATCAATGAACTGCTTGGAATACCAGACAGGCCCCGGAAACTCCATGAGGCGAGTAAGCGTGCCCGTTGCCCTGTCAAATTCCTGTAAATAGGAGATTTCAATCTGACTGTCCATACCCCTCAATATTTTGTCCTGCTCAAATAGTAGAGAGACGGGACGCCATTGTTGCGCACCATCACCAAACGTCTGCAGATTTTTGAAATCTTCGTCTACACAATGAAGGAAACATTCCTTCTCGAAGTCGCCGGTAGAGATCCAAAGGAAATCAGAGTACGGATCCACATATACGCCATGTACGTGCTTGATTGACCGTTCTGCGAACTCGTGGACAACTTCCCATGATCTTCCTCCGTCGCGCGAGCACCAGATCGGTACGGCCGAACGATCTGGGTTCGCGCCATATTCGCCAAAATAGATTCCTTTTGCGGTTACAGCGATGCTGCTGTAAAGCACATTGCGGCACCGGCGCGTACAACCCACCCGCCTAATGGAGCAATGCACGAGATCGTAGAAGTACAGAACTCCCTGATAGAGGACCACCAACCCCGATCGGTAATGGTTAACGACGACATTGGCCATGTCCAAACGCAGCGCGCGGCGACTCAAGCGAAAGGGAAGGAACGGAAAAACTCTACTTAGGTAGGGATCGAGAAGTCGTATTCTCGGCCAAACAAACGGACGCTAAAATGGTTACCGATAGAGGTAATTGTGTCGGACGTCTCGGAATTGTAATAATAAACAGATTCTGCATCGAGTTTCTGTTTGATGCGGAAGCCGCTCATGCTGAACGTGGCGTCCGCTGCCGAAATAAACACGGCATAACGCAGAATCCTGGCGGCTCAATCATCTGTCAATCCAAGCTTGGGCTTAGCCATCTTTCTCGCTCACCGGCGACCGGCGCGACACAAGGAAGCCCCCACCCCGATTGAACTGCCCTTCCGTATCGGGCACCATTCCTCCCCATGCTAGACGCGGCGGCAACTATAGAACGGGAATCCCCGCGGACAAGCGGCCGGCGCGGGTCTGGGGGAAACGGGGATGGTTTACGCCTGCGGGGTCCGATATCGATCCTTAATATTGCCGAGGATCCTTGAAACCCCCATTTTCCGCCCTCTCTTCCCGGCCCGCTTGCTACAACTCCCCCTCAAGAAAAGGGCGTTAATAATTCCTATTCTCCGCGTCGAATTCCAATTTTCCACGCACGGGTTTCCCGAAAGGGGTTTCCCGTGATTGGCAGCCGCGTGGCTGAAGAGTGTTGAAAGTGGAATTGGGAGGAAGACCCATGCGCAAAATCTACCTGGGAATCACTTCTTTCCTTGCGACCTGTATTTGCATCTCAGGTTGTGGTTCGGGGGGAGGCGGGAATGCGACCGCCCCGGAAACGACGGGGGAAACGCCCGTGCAGACCCCCGCCCAGGCGGGAATCCCGGTCCTGACCCACCTGGACACCTTCCAGATGGAAGAGGGCACCCATCGACCGGAGATCTTCGTGACCGATGACGGCACGCTCGTCCTGGTCGTGGTTCAACCCGGCAACGAGGGAACCCAGGTGATCAAGCACCGAACCTATCTCTTCGACAAGGACTTCAACGAGCAGGACCGCTTCAACGTCACCTACATCGACGGAACGTACGGCGAACCCGCGGATCACCGGGTCGGCATCGTCGACGACCAACTCGTGATCGTTTACCAGACGCTCAACTACGGCTCGAACACACCGTCGAACGGGGGACCCTCCGAACAGTACGCCACCGACCAGTCCCTGATGCTGACACGCTTCACGCTCGAAGGATCGGAAATCATGAGAGCCTCCATCGTGGCCCAGCAGACCGATTTCACCGAGGACAACTTTCCCGATCACTGCCTTCTCTGGAACGACGACCGCCTTCTCGTCAGCACCGGAAGCTGGGGAAACTACACGAAAATCCGGGAAGTCGACCTGGACGGAAACATCGAGCAGACATGGTCCTTTGAAGGAGACCTCGACAATATCGGCAACAGCCTCCTGGTCCATAACGGCAAGGTTGCGATGCTTTCCTACCTGATGGGACAGGGAAACGGCCTGACCCTGAACGAGTTCGATTCCGACTTCAACCCGTCCCTCGTCGGCTACTTCCCTTCGAACGAACGTACGCGGACGTTCCCCACGGGGTACGCCCAGATTAACGGCTACACCTTCGTCACCCACGTCACGAGCCCCGCGGGCACGATCGGAAACCCGGCAACGAATCCCTTCGACGCCTACCTTCTCGTGTTGAACGAGAACCTCGAGGAAGTGGACGACATCAAGCTCGGGGAAAACGGGTTCGGCCACATCCATCCCACGATCGCCTGGCAGGATGACCGCTTCTGGGTCGCCTGGAGCATGCGGTCCGCCCGCGGGTTCGCCCCGCAGGTGCAGGTTGTGACGTTCGAACTGACTTACGAATAGAAGATCGAAGCCATTACCCTCCCGGGGGCAAAACAACCCCGCCGGAAAGAGATGGGGGAAGAGTGTTGATGTCGGAGGCCGTGCCGAGAGCATATCCTTCCCGGCTCTATTGCGACTCCGCCCCGGAAAAGGGGCCTTACATGTCTTACCCTCTACCTCGGCTTCCGCATGAATGTTCTGTTCCTTAACTTACAGGGATTACGAAGAAGGCTGGCGGGCTGAAAGTTCGCAGGGAGTTCATCTTCGCTTGGCCGGTTCGCCCTGTCGCCAGCCTCGCCTTCGGCTCGTCTGGCCGCTGCGCCTGCCTGCGGCAGGCTTGAAGTTTTATCCCCATGAGGGGACATGACCGCCCGACCGTGGGTAGCTACAAAATCGTGGCTAAATCGACGCTGGCGGCTAAAAGCCGTCTTGCGTCCACTCTCCTAGGATCTGCGGGAACTGGACGCGTGGGGAGGTGGCCGCCATGATGCTCAGGAAGCTTGGGACGGTGCCGGCGGCAATCATGAGCGTCGCGCCGTAACTGCTAAGATGAAAGCAGACGGTGTTCCTGCGAGCCTGGATTCCGACGCGCCGCTGTCGGGTCTCACCGTCGTGATCACTGGTACATTACCGAATCTGAGCCGTGACGAGGCCAAGGCTCTCGTCATCGCTGCAGGAGGCAAGGTGACCGGATCGGTATCGAAGAGTACCGATCTGCTGCTGGCCGGTGAAAAAGCAGGTCAAAGCTGGAGCAGGCGCAGCAACTCGATGTCGAGGTGATCGACGAAGTGGGACTTCGGCAACGAATCGATGGGGCGACGACATCCTGACCGGAGGCCTGGCTTGATGTAGGATCTCAGCCACCAAACTGAACCGATACGAGGGTGGCAACCTGTGAGTGATGGACTTGACACCACCGAGAAACGAGGGCAGTGGAGCGGGCGATGGGGATTCATCCTCGCCTCATCCGGATGTGCCATCGGTCTGGGGAACATCTGGAAGTTTCCCTACATCACCGGTGAAAATGGTGGCGGGCTGTTTGTCCTCATCTACCTGGCATGTATCGCGCTGATCGGTCTTCCCATCATGCTTGCCGAGGTGCTGCTGGGGAGGGCGACCCAGAAGAGTCCAGTCGGCGCATACCGCGCCTTCTCGGCCAAGGGTAGCCCTTGGGTGATCCCCGGCTGGATCGGTGTCCTGGCAGGTTTCGTGATCCTCTCCTACTACTCGGTGGTCGCCGGCTGGGCTCTCCACTACACCTGGTTATCACTTCAGGGCGGCTTTGCCGGCATGGATGCCGAAACGATCGGCAACACCTTCGGCTCGGTATTTGCGGATGGTGATTTGAATCTCGGCTGGCATACCGCATTCATGCTGCTCACGATCGCCATCGTCCTCGGTGGTGTCCGCGATGGTGTCGAACGCATCGCACGAATCCTGATGCCCTTGCTGTTTGTGATGTTGCTGGTACTGCTGGGACTGGCGATGCAATCGGATGGATTTGCTGAAGCCTTCTCCTTCATCTTTTCTCCAGACGCCTCCAAACTGACCCGGGCAGGTGTACTGGAGGCACTGGGGCACTCCTTCTTCACCCTGTCTCTGGGCATGGGGGCGATGATCACCTACGGCTCCTATCTGAAGAAGAAGGAGGACATCGTCAGCGCCTCCGTGGTCATCTCGATCCTCGATACCATCATCGCACTGGTCGCCTGCATGGTGCTTTTTCCGATCATCTTTTCCTATGGCATGGAACCGGGGGCGGGCCCAGGGCTGATCTTTGTCAGCCTTCCGATCGCCTTCTCGCAGATGGCCGGCGGGGCCATCTGGGCAACGGTGTTCTTCGCGTTACTGGTCTTTGCAGCTCTCACCAGCGCCATCTCCATGCTGGAAGTGGTGGTCTCGACCGTCATCGACGAAACTCGCCTCCGCCGCACCGCAGCGACCCTGTTCTGCGGAACAGCCATCTTCTTGTTCGGGATTCCATCGGCACTGTCTGGAACTGAAGGGTTCGCGGGCAAGGGATTCAAGGACCTCACTGCTGGTATCTTCGGCGAAGGGAAAGGCAAGAACTGGTTCGACACCTTCGACTATCTGGCTTCGAACTGGCTGCTTCCACTCGGCGGATTGCTGATTGCACTGTTTGTCGCCTGGAGAGCCGGAGCTGCTGCACGCGAGAAGGGCTTCCACGAAGGTACGCGCTTCCAGAACCTGTACGTTGCGTGGCTGATGCTGCTTCGCTACCTGGTTCCCATCGGTGTCGTGGCCGTACTGCTGCATGCGCTCGAGGTCATCTAGGCTCCATTCATAGGGGGTTGCTTTCCCCCCCCCCCGCTCGGCGGGGCCCTTCGATGGGAATGAGAGGCCCTAATCGCGGTCTCCGGCGGCTCTGACGACTCCTGCGAGCGGTCAAGCGACACGGTGGGACGGCGTGAGATCCGTGTGTGACGTCC
>CAUZIZ010000233.1:0-6683 GCA_963579905.1 Acidobacteria bacterium UBA6911
TGGTTCGGGGAGCCTTGCCCTCCTTTACCAACGTCAACAACGCTTCCATCGTTACGGGCGTTCCGCCCTCGGTCACGGGGATCGCCGGGAACTATTTCATCGATCCGGAGTCGGGCCAGGAGGTGATGATGAACTCCTCCAGGTTTCTGCGCTGTGGCACGATTCTGGCCGCGGCCGCGAAGGCAGGACGCAAGGTGGCGATGGTCACCGCGAAGAACAAGCTTCTGGATCTCTTGTCCCATGCTTTGGAGGGGATTGCTTTTTCCTCAGAGAAGGCGAATGAGGCAGAAGAGGCCACTCACGGGGTTGGCGACGTGGAATCACTGCTAGGACGCTCTACGCCCCCGATCTACAGCGCCGAAGCCAGTCTCTTCGTATTGGCGGCAGGGACTAGACTCATCGAGCTGGGGCTGGCCGACTTCCTGTATCTGTCGCTAACCGATTACATGCAGCACAAGTTCGGCCCGGACTCCCCCGATTCTTTGGAGTTCTATGGGACGATGGATGAAGAGATAGGTAGGATGCTCGATCTCGGGGCAGTTCTGGGTCTCACGGCGGACCATGGAATGAACGCCAAGAACAAGCCCGATGGACGGCCCAACGTGATCTATCTGGAGTCGCTTCTAGAGAAGAGATTTGGTCCGGGCCACAAGGTCATCTGTCCCATCACGGACCCCTACGTGGTGCATCACGGAGGCTTGGGGTCAGAGGTCATGGTCTACCTGTCCTCAGGGCTCCAAACCGAGGCGATTGCGGAGTGGATCTTGCGCTTGGAAGGGATTACCGAGGTGCACGATCGCAGAACCGCGGCGGCGAAGCTGGAGCTACCGGCCGATCGCCTGGGCGACTTGCTGGTGTTGTCGGGTCGCGACGTCGTCGTCGGACGCTCGCCCCAACATCACGACTTGAGCCTTCTGGAAGGGGGACTGCGTTCCCACGGAGGACGCTACGAGGAGATGGTGCCGATGGTGATCTCCCATCGACTCACTGATCAATATAGGGATAAGGCAAACGCAGATCCGCGTAATTTCGACGTTTTCGACTTCCTCTGCAACGGTCTTCACGATGGCTGAATCGACTCACCAGAGGGTGTAACCTCCATCGATGACGATGACGGCCCCTGTGACATATCGGGAGGCGTCGCTAGCCAGATAGACAGCCAGTGGACCCATGTCCTCCACCTGGCCAAAGTCCCCCATCGGAATCTGTTGCTTGAAGGTCTCGATGATCTCCGGGTGCTCCCTGGCCCAGCGGTAGTTTGGCTCCGTCATGAAGCCCCCAGGACATATGGCGTTCACGGTCACTTCATGGGGAGCCCAATCGGCGGCGGTGGCCTTCGTAAAGTGGATGACGGCGGCTTTTGCCGTTTCGTAACTCCGGCCGCCGACGCCACGGCCCACTACTATCCCTGTGACCGAGGCGTTGTTGATGATCCGTCCCCCTTTTCCTCGGCGGACCATTGCACCTCCGATGATTTTTGTGCACAGAAAGGCGCTCGTCAGGTTGAGGTCCATGAGCTTCTGCCATTCTTCAAGCGGCATGTCCTGGATGGGGACGTTGACCCGACGACCCCCCACATTGTTGATGAGGATATCTATGGGGCCATGCTTCTCCAGCGCTGTTTCGCAGGCCTGCTCGCACTCTTCCAGCTTTCCCACGTCGGCCTGAATCGTGGCCGCCTCTCGGCCCAGATTCCGTGCGTCCTGGGCCGTTTTCTCCAAGCTCTCCGCATCTCGCCCTACCAGCACCACATTGGCACCTGCATCGGCGATGGCCAAAGCCATTTCTCTGCCCAACCCTCGACTTCCACCGGTAATGAAGAGACGCTTTCCGTCCAGCCGAAAACGATCGAATATGCTCACGATTGACCTCCTGCTTTTCCTCTTCTGGTGTGGGGCGGACATACACTCTTCATGCGACCTCTGTTCTATTGGAATCCCAAGGTGGGGGGATGTTAGCCTCGCGACTCGCCTGCTCGATCCAGGGCAGCACAGCGGGGGGGATGGGGATACCGTTGAGGGAGCGGTCCTGCTCAGCCTCATGCTCCATCTCACCCGGGACATAGACTCGTTCCTGGCCCGGGACAGTGGGAGTGTCGCGCATCGAATCGATGAGATCATCCATCATTCCTTTGAACGCCGATAGATCCTGAAAGGCCCCTATGTTGATAGCCGCCAACAGGTGGCAGTTCTCGCCGGCTTTCATCCTGGGTCCAATATTGCTTCCAGAGAGGACGCCACAGAGGATGTCTACCATCAGGGCCAACCCCTAGCCCTTATGGCTGCCATGTATCGGATCGCCGCCAAGGGGGAGATAGCGTCCCTTCTGAGAGGCGAGGGTGGAGTCGGTCAGGGGCTTTCCCTCCTCGTCCACGACCCATCCTTCGGGTAGCTTCTTGCCTGCTAGATATGAAGTGGAGACCTTGCCTCCGGCAACCACCGTGGTCGCCATATCCAGCTCAAAGGGAGGATGCTTACCGGCCGGAGCAGCCAAGCTCAATGGATTGGTTCCCAGTCGGGGCTCGGTCCCGAAGGTGGGGACGGCGGCGGGTTTGGTATTGGTCAGGGTCAAACCGATCATGTCCTTGCGGACCGCCATCAGGGGGTAGAAGGAGGCCATTCCCAGATGGGTGCTGCGGGCCACCGAGACCATCCCGATACCGTGGACTGGGGCTCGCTCCATTGGCAGCTCCATGGCCTCCCAGGCCGCCACCTGACCAAAGGCCTGGTCGCCGTCCAGGAGGACGGTGGCCTCTTGGTCTCTGAGGATCCTCAGCTCTGGTTCGAGGTCGATCTTGTCCTCGTCGATCCGCTTCAGGTAGGGCTTGAGGCAGGTGAAGACCCCGTGGCTGTCAACGGCCCTCAGGTTGGCGGTCACCAACACCTCCACCACGCGGGTGGCATCGGCGGGACGGACTCCCTTCGCCAGAAGGACCTTCTCGGCCCAACGGTCAGGGGTACGGCTTGGATGGAACTCTGCGATTGTCTCATTGGGGTCGTACACTCAACCGGAAGACTGCACCGGCTGAGATCCCAGGGGCAGGCGGACTAAAGATCCGGCTGCAGAAGAAAGCTGAGTCGCCTCCACCAGTTCCACGGCGGCCCTTCCGTCTACCCCCGTAACCGAAGGGGCTCGATCCTCTCGAATAGCATCGATGAAGTCCTGGACCTGGGGATGGTAGGACGCCATCCGCTCCGGTGAGTAGAGATTCTGTTCGCGTTGGGCATGGTTCCAGATGGGGGGCTGCTCCCAGACGTCTTCCCAGTGACCGTTGGCAGCCATTCTCAGCTTGCCGAAGCCGTCGCAGTCGAGTAGCCCCTTTTCACACCAGATCCGCGCCCGATACCGGCTCTCCGGAAAACCGGGTTGGGGAACTTCGTGGCTCATCCAGATCTGGGCGCTGGCGCCTCCGGAAAATCTAATCTGGGACATGGCTGACTCCATCCGCCACTCGGGGCCATACACGGATCCAACCCTGCCTGCAACGGAAACAGCGTCGTGCTTTGTCAGCCAGAGCAGCATATCGAACATATGCGAACCTTGAGCCAGGAACTGACCTCCGGCGGCCGGTTCCTGGAGTCAGGACTGCCCCTTCACTCCCCGAAGGGACCAGAGAGCCATGAAGTGGATCATCTCGACGGTGCCCAACGATCCTGATTCCAGCAGGTCGTGGGCCCGGGAAAAGCCACCCCGGTAGCGCAGGGATTTGATAACGCCGAGGTAGACCCCCGCTTCACGACAGGCCTCGATCATGGCATCGCAGTCAGCGACACTTGTAGCCATGGGATTCTCCACCAGAACGTGTTTTCTCTTTCTGGCGGCGGCGAGGGTATGCTCAGCCAGGACCTGGTGAGGCGTGGCGATGATGACGGCGTCGATATCCGTGCGGGAGAGTAGAGCACCCACATCATGCTCTGCATCGATACCGTATTCCGCTGCAAAGTCCCGCGTCCTGGAACCACCTGCTATCGCCACCAACTCGACATTCTTGTTGTAGTGGAGAAGGCATCGGGTATAGGTATTGTTCATGTGGCCCGCGCCCACCAGGCCGATTCTAACCGCCCGTATTTTTATTGGCATGGTCCAGCGCTCGGCCGACAAACCGTTAGAGAGGCTCCCTTCGCTAAAAGGGCTATAGTGGGCCTATCCCCACCGGGGCTGTTCGTCTGGATCGATGCCGAGTGTCAGCTTAGCTAGAAGTTCGTGGGTCAGCGCCCAGCCGGCTGGATGAAACCGTCCGGCTCGGGAATCCCTGAAGAGCCGTTCTAGCTCACTTTTCTTGAACATTCCGAAGCCCCCGCTGAGGTCGAGCGCTCTGTCAGCGACCCGGAAGGCTCCCTCCACAGCATTGTACTTGGCCGCCACAATCGGGAGTGCGAACTCGGGCCCGTGCTCAGTGGTGCTGGACCAGTTTTGGGCCACAGCCTCCAACTGGGGAAGGATGGCCTCGAGCTGAAGCACTATTTCCGCCACCCCATACTGGACCATGGGATGGTAGGACATGCTGCGGGTCATGGCCAGCGAGGACTTATCCTGAAGCATCTGGACGGTAAGATCCCGCATCCGGGTGGCCAGGGAGTAGTAGATGTTGCCAAAGTTGACCAGGGCCCAGGCAAAGATCCCAAGGACGAAGTGGTCCAGCCCCGCGGCACCTGCGGGAACGACCCGAGCAATGTGCTTATCTGGGACGAACACGTTGTCTAGAATGGTGTCATCGCTACGAGTGGCGCGCATCCCCAGTACATCCCAGGTTGCCTTGATCGAGATTCCTTCCGCGTCCCGGGGAGTGAAAGCGTGCACGATCTTCGGGGAATTGGGGTCCGAAGTATCCATGCCGTGGAGACCCATATAGGTCCAGACTGGAGTGAGGCTGCCGAAGCTCTTGCGGCCATTGAAGCGATAACCACCGTCGACGCGTTCGGCTTTCGTTGTGGACAGAAGCAGAGGGATGTCGTTGCCACTTTCGGCATGTCCGGCGGCGAAGACTTCGCCCTGTCCCGCCGCCTCGAGTAACCAGTCCAGGGATCTCTCGCCGGCGCGCGACAGGTCGGCTGTCAGTCCTACCCAGTAATGGTGCATGTTCAGGGCTAACGCGGTGGCTGGTGCGTGGTAGGCCAGCGTTCGAGTGACCCGTGCCACTTCTGCCAGTGTCATGCCGTGGCCGCCGAACTCCCTGGGGACCGACATGAGCAGATAGCCCGCTTCCTTCAGTTCGTCGAAGTCCTCCTGGAAGAATCGGTTCTCCCGGTCATAGACCGGGGCTCGTTCGTGACAACGGTCTAAGAGATCCTGACCCACTGAAAACCCATTTCCGTTGTTCATTGCGTGCTCCTCCTAATGACTCACTGCTTGACTCGGTTGGCTGCAGTCTGGATTCCAGTGCTGCCCTATCAGACGGCGCTGAGGCCAACCCTTCTCCCGTTTGGCGGAAGGAGCAAGCATATGCCATGTCCTTCCTCGATTCACGCGGGAGCCCTACTTGGCTGTGGTTCGAGGACGTAGCTTTGGCCTCCAGGCCGAAGTCTCTTTTTTCGAGCCGTTAGCTCGACGGACGGGGGCCTGGAGACCACCGCTACGACCCGGACCCAAAGTCTAGCCCGACTAACCTCCGTCACTCGACTTTGACCTCGAAGCGGTACCCGCTTATGATCCAGTCCAGTGCTGAGATCCGTTAGCTCAGTTGTGGCAGACGGTCGGGCAAATTAGTGGAGATCAAGACAATGTGGAATTGGATCGCCATCAGTGCAACGCTTCTGCTCGCCCCAGGACCGCTGACGGCGCCTGTCTGGGCCGAAGAAGAGTCTGCCTCAGCTTCAGTCTCGGTTGGCCAACCGGCTCCGGATCTGGAATTGGCAGATGCCGAAGGCCGACTTCACCGTCTATCGGAGCTAAAGGGTAAAAAGAACGTCGTTCTGGTGTTCTTCCGTGGTGCCTGGGGACCGGTTTTCCGCAGGCAACTCGGCGAGTTGCAAAAGCACCTGGAAGCGGTCACTTCTCTGAACTCGGTGCTCTGGTCTATCAGCCCCGACACACCCGAGAGTATGCAAGCCTTCGGAGACAAGGCAGGTCTCGGCTTTTCCCTATTGGTGGATGCTGAACTAGAGACCATCAAGAAGTACGGCATTCTTAACCAAAGAGCACGGAACGATTCCACACCCGGCGGTGGCGATTGTCGACACTAAGGGCCTTGTTCGCTTTTTTCACACTGACCCAAACTACAGACAAAGACCCGATTCCTGGTTAATCCTGGAGGTATTGAGACATCTGAATTCTGAGTAAGGGACGAATCCAACAGCGCCGCGACCGTGAGTAGAGGACAGAGTTCAACAGCGCCGCTGACCATGTGCGGGAGAGAATGGAGCGCTTGAGTAAGCGACTGCTTGAGGGAGTATCCAGATGAGAATTACCGAGGTCCGAACCCAACTCTACGAACTTGAGATGTCCCGTCCGCTGGGCGACGCCAACTCCCCCGAAGGACGGAGTAAAGCCTGCGCTCTGGCGCTCTTCATCGAAACCGACGAAGGCCTTACCGGAGTGTGTCTCGGTTCCGCCGGAGCTCGGGAATCGATTCACGCCTTCGAGCCTCTGCTGGTGGGTCGGGATCCCCGCGGGGTGCGGGGACTTTGGAAAGCAATGGTGGATAAGGTCTTCAAAGGCGGGAACGAAGGTTCTGCTAATGACGC
>CAUZIZ010000234.1:0-6667 GCA_963579905.1 Acidobacteria bacterium UBA6911
GACTACGCATCCTATAGCGTCGTGGGGTGGGGCGAGCGAGCTTTGGTCGTGTTTGAAAGAAGCGAGCACATCACGCTCTACGGTTATTTCGATGGTAAAGGTTGGGACTACCAGTCACTCAATCCGACCGAGGAGGTCCATCGTAACCCGATCCTGGTCCGAGACCAGCAGGGCGTCGCCTGGGTGTTCTGGGGCAATCTCAGTCGAGGTCACACTTTTTTCTCGCGCTGGCTGGGGAGCCGCTTCGGTGCCCCCTACTCCTCTCGGACTGTGATCGACGATCTGGCTCCAGACGATCGGGTTATCGACACCGGGCCCACCCTTGCTCCTTTTCACACGGTTCAACGCCAGCCGGGTCCCGGCTCATCGATTGGCCTGGCAATCTCCGGAAACAGTGCCTCCGGACCAGTCTATTTCGATCGAATGAGCGTCCCCCAACTCCAGGTGGAAGAGGGTCGGAAGACGCTGTTTCTCGACCTGGCCGAGATCGATACCGTGGAGGGACTGGTGGAGTCCTTTCATCCCATGAAGAAGCACACTGCCAACCCGGTGCTTAGACCTGGACCTCCTGGGAACTTCGACTCGCGACGAGCCCATGCCTATGACGAGCCCATGCCTATGGGGAGGTCTACTACAACGGGGAAAAATTCCGCATGTGGTATTCCGGTTGGCCAATGGAAGACGATAATCCACTGTTCTCCGGAAGGGCCGGACACCACGTAGGCTATGCCGAGAGCCAGGATCGAGTCCATTGGGTGAAACCGTCTCTGGGCCAGTATGAATTCAACGGATCCAACGCCAATAACATCGTCGATCTGGGAGAGCGGGAGTCTGGTGGAGGTCATGCCTACATGCCCATGGTGGTTCACGACGACCGAGAAACCGACCCCGCCCGGCGCTTCAAGATGATCGTCGAGCAGAGAGGAAGAAACTCCCTCCACTTTTCGCCTGATGGGATCCACTGGACCTCAGATCCCCGCAACCCAGTCGCCCATCCCAGGGCGAGCACGGCGGCGGAGTACCATATGATCTCAGTCTGGATCGAGGAGGGAATGTACCTCGGCCTGGTGGACTCCTGGCAACACACCCAGGTTCAGCCTCAGTACCTGATGGCCAGCCGGGATGGCGTGAATATTTTTCACGTCTTCGACGGCCGGGCTGCGATTGAGTTGGGAAAATCGGGCGCCTGGGACTCCGGCTGGATCTCTCCGGTAAACGTCCCCGTCATGGTTGGAGATGAAATCTGGGTCTACTACTCAGGGGGTCCTCGCACCATCGGGGGACACTATGAGGATTGGTATGACCTGCCCATGCAGACCGGCCTGGCCACCATCCGCAGAGACGGGTTTGTGAGCTTGGATGTAGAAGAGGGAAAGGCTAGCGGTTGGTTCTCCACGATTCCCCTGAGACCTCGAGGGAACGATCTCGCCCTGGAGCTCAACGCGGACGGCCTCAGTCGGGGGGTAGGCCGAATCCTGGTGGATCTGTTGGCAGATGGCGAAGTAGTGGCCACAAGTCATGCCGTTACCGAGGATGGAGTTCACATCGCGATTCATTGGGAAAAGGGGGAAAGACTTCCGTTGCCCCCCAGGGCCTCCTCCGGCTGCGTTTTCTTCTGGAGGGCAAGGCCGCTCTCTACAGCTTCACATTTCAATGAGGACACTGGCCTTCCCAGGGCGGGTGTCTTGAGATCAAGAGCGAGAGGTAAGAAGACATGAAGTATCGTTTTGCTGAAATGATCTGGCATGAAATCCGTGACGCCGCCCAACAGGACCGCGTCGCCGTTCTACCGGTGGCTACTTATGAGGATCATGGTCCCCATCTGCCGGTCGACGTGGACGTCGTACTGTGTACCCAGATCTGTGAACGGGCGGTTAGTCAGATTCCTTCCGAGGCGGTGCTGGTTCCACCGGTTTCTCATGGTTACAGTCCTCACCATATGGACTTCCATGGAACACTAACCATCGACTGGGACGTCTTTATCCGCTACGTCAAGAACGTCTGTGGCAGCCTGGCCCATCATGGCTTCAAGCGAATTCTCATCGTCAACGGGCACGGCAGCAACACCTCTCCCCTGGATCTGGCGGCCCGGCTCTCCATCATCGAATCCGAGGGCAAGATTCTGTGTGCCTCGGTGAATCATTGGGGATTGGGTAAGTTGAAGGAAGTCGGAAAGGAACTGCGAGATTCAGAGATTGGCGGCACCTCGCATGCCGGCGAATATGAAACTTCCCTGTACCTGGCGCTGAAGCCTGAGTTGGTCCAGATGGAAAAGGCGGTGGACGAACGCTCGCCCTTATCTGAGAGCTTCCAGTTCGATCTCCTGGCGGGCGGAATGCCGGACGGTGCCAGTGCCAGTCTGATGCCCTATTGGAGTGCTCTCACGGCCAGCGGCATCATGGGTGACGCTACCAGGGGCACTCGGGAAAAGGGAGAGAAGTTCCTGGAAGCGGCTGTCCAGGGCTTGGTCGACCTGATCAGGGAGCTGAAGTCGAACCCGATTCCGGCTCGACGCGACCAGCATTCCTGAATACTAGCCCGCATTTCCCATCGCTGGTCTACTGTGTCGCCGCAATCATCCGCCCTGGCGGCGTTGCGCTCCTTCGGCCTCCGCGACGTACTGCACGAGTACGACTGCGGGGGCCTCGGTCGCAAGCCTTGCCAGGACGGCCCTTGCGGCGCCTCGCTACGACAAGCGATGAGAAATGCGGGCTAGGAGATACTACCGTGAAACAGCAGGGCGGTCTCGCGTCCAGGAACACTCCCAGACGGGCAGGACGACTGCTGAGATGGTTGTCGGTTCTATCTGTTACATAGATCTAGTAGACAGCTTGTGGCTACAATAGCTACATGGTCAAAACTGTAGGGTCGCGGGAACTGAAGAACCGCCTGGGCACCTACCTGAGTCAGGTCCGAGAGGGCACTAGAATCATCGTTACCGATCGAGGACGCCCGGTGGCGGAGCTGCGTGCGTTCCAGCGAGATGCGACGGACGAGGAATCCGGGCTTCTTGAACTGGCGGCTCGGGGCTGGTCACTCCCAGGTCTCGCGAAGAGCTGGCGCATCGATCGAAGCGGGTTCGCGTTTCCGGAAAGCCGGTTTCGCAGACGATTCTAGAAGATCGTAAGAACCGTTTTTGATCACCTATTTCGACTCCAGCGCCTTGGTCAAGAACTACGTCGAGGAAGTCGACAGTGACGTCGTCCAAGGGTTTCTACGCACATCCTTGCCAGTGACAAGCCGCTTTACAGCAATCAAGATCGCTTCGGCCCTTGCCCGCCGCTGCCGGGACGGACAACTGAGCCCGACCCTCGGCTCCAAGCCGAGGGGTCGAAAGAATGTCGAATCGAATTCGACCTATCCCGCTAACCTTCGGCGTAGCGGTGGGCTCCAGGCCGCCCTACGTCGAGCTGGACGCATCGGTGGCTGGAGACGAAGTTGCCCAGGTTGCGCGTCAACGTCCCTTCATGGTTTATCGTAATCTGGATCTGATGATGCCAGGCCGATTCAGTCGGTGTTCAAGGTCGACGATGCGGTCGGTGGCGTCGGCAAAGGATTGACCGCGGGCGGCTGATCGGTCGGTGTCTCCCGATACAGCAACTACATGAACATCAACAACTATCAGGAAGCGGATGAGATGTTGGCCGAAGAGATCGACCGCGCAACCGTGAAACGCGTGAGATTCTCGGGAAGGCAGGGGCGCACCGAGTGATCGAAGACATCAATCAGCGGCTGGCCGCGGAGAACGACTTTAAATCAAGGGGAATGAACAATGGCCAAGAAGAGCCGCCGAAAGTCACCTGGTGATCTGGCGGGTACGACCGACGTCCCACGCAGCTTCAAGACCGAAACGGATGCGCACAACTATACCCGTATGGAAGCGATGGTCCCGGCGCGCGACGGAGTCAAGCTGTTCACCATCATCTGCGTCCCCAGGGATCCACCGGACAGAATGCCCATCATCCTTACCCGTACGCCCTACAACGCGGCCAGCTGTGCATCCCGAACCTCCAGCCCCGACATTGCGATGACCCTGCCGCCTGCCGACGAAGACCTCGTTCGTGACGGCTACATACGCGCGTATCAGGATGTGCGAGGACGCTTCGGCTCGAAGGGCAAGTACATCATGACGATGCCCACCCGCGGGCCTTTCAACAGGGCAGACGTCGACCAGACGACGGATGCCTGGGACACAGTCGACTGGTTGGTCAAGAATGTGCCCGACAACAACGGCCGGGTCGGCATCACCGGCGTATCCTACGACGGTCTGCTCACGCTGATGTCCCTCCTCGAGCCTCATCCCGCGCTTAAAGCGGCCGTCCCCGTCAACGCCATGGTCGACGCGTGGATGGGCGACGATTTCTATCGTCACGGCGCCTTCAGAACCGTGATGATGGACTACGTCTACCGACAGACATCCACCAAGAGCGCCAAGCACGCGATCCCGTGGGGCTACTATGACCACTACCAGGCAGTGCTCGAAGCGGGATCGGTAGGCGAGCTGGGACGTCGATACGGGCTGGACAAGCTGTCAGCCTGGAAGCGGCTTCTTGCCCATCCGGCATATGACGACTACTGGCGGGACCAAGCCCTCGACCTTCAGCTGGCGAAGGTCCCGCGAAAGGTGCCTGTCTTGACGGTGCATAGCCTATTCGATCAGGAAGATATCTACGGACCGCCGGCCAGCCACGCGGCGATGGTCCGTCGGGACCGAAAGGGACGGAAAACCCATCTGGCGATCGGACCCTGGTGTCACGGGCAGAGCACACGCGAAGGTTCCTCGCTGGGATCTCTGGGATGGGATGCGGACACCTCGAAACAGTTCCGCAATCAGATGCTCAAGCAGTTCTGGGACCATCATTTGAAGGGAAGGCGGCCGACCGAATCTTTGCCGCCGGTGCTCGCGTTCGACACGGGAAACAATGAATGGCGGCGATTCTCGGCCTGGCCACCTGAAGATCGACTCGAGCTGAAGCAGCTTTACCTGCATCCGGGTAACCACCTCGGTTTCGATCCACCAACCGATGCTGACGAGGCCTTCACCGAGTACGTCTCCGATCCCGAAAAGCCCGTCCCTTATCGTGTACGCCCGATCCTCCCGATGGGGGCGAGCGGCTCGACCTGGCGGCGATGGCTGGTGGACGATCAACGTCCCTTCGCCGATCGACCGGACGTTCTCACATTCGTAAGCGATCCATTGTCAGAGCCCATCACGGTTCGCGGGGAAATCGCTGCGACCCTCTTCGCCTCGACCACCGGCACCGACGCGGACTGGGTCGTCAAACTCATCGACCTCTACCCAAACGAGGTCCCATCACGGCCTGAGCTTGGCGGCTACCAGTTCATGATCTCCGGGGACATCCTGCGCGGGCGGTATTGCGAAAGCTTCGGGACTGCCAAAGCGATTCCCGCAAACGAAGTCCTCCCCTATCGCGTGCCCATGCCGCACGTGAATCACACCTTCCGGACGGGCCACCGCATCCTGGTGCAGATCCAAAGCTCCTGGTTCCCCATCTACGATCGGAACCCGCAAACCTTCGTCGACGACATCGCCTGGGCGAAGCCGGAGGACTATCGAAAGGCCGCGCACCGGATTCATCACGTGGAGGGGGCCGCCAGCTGTATTCACCTGCCAGTGGAAGTTGACCAACAGGACTGAGACCCGAGGAAAACAGCATCAAGCTGCAATGGGATCTTTTACTTCCACAGAGAGCTTCAGCCCTGGCTCCCTTGCCTTCCCTTAGCCCGCATTTCTCATCGCTGGTCTACTGCGTCGCCGCAATCATCCGTCCTGGCTGCGTCACGCTCCGTGGGCCACCTCGACGTACTGCACGAGAACGACTGCGGGGGCTCGCCACGAGTGGTCTCGGTCTCAAGCCTTCCCAGGACGGCCCTTGCGGCGCCTCGCTACGACAAGCGATGAGAAATGAGAAATGCGGGTTAGGATCAGGCCGTGAATTATACCAAGTACAATCGTACTTGCGTGTGGTAGCACTATATGCCACCATGCCTCGCCAACCTGGACGTTCGCTACGTGTCCCTTTCCGCCCTGATCGCCCAACTGTGACCACATCCTTGTTTCTGATGGCTCCAGTTGTCGGCAAACGGCGCTGGGAGTCCACCGGCCAAGGTGGCAGAAGAAATACGCACGACAGTGGCTGTAACCGCAAGACTAGTCATTACTCGCTGTCCAGTGTAGAGTCGCCGCGGCGTCCTGGAGTTCTCTACCCTACAAGAATGAACAGTCACTGCTCAGCCCAATCTAGGCCAAAAACAAGTAGATGGAAGTGGATTAAACCACGTGTAAACACCTGAAATTCTCGCCCTGGCGGGTATTCTGGAGTTCGACAAAGAATCTTCAGAGAGGCCCGAAAGGAGGCATTTCAGGTGAAGAAAAAGCATAGCGCAATCCTCCGAAAACAGGAAGCAGAGGTGGCCACTCGATTGAGCCCCAGCTGGAATGGTCAAGCTCGGAAAACGGTCCTTTCGTCCGACGGGATCAGCTACGAAGTCTCGGAGAAGATTCGCGCCGTCAGTTACGGCGGGCTGGGGCTGTTGCAGCAGGTCGTGAAGTGGAGCGGGCAAGGTCTGGGCCCAATAACCAGCGAGTTTCTTCCAACGGGCGGAGATTGATGTGGATGGGAGCATTGCCCCCACTAGCGGCGAA
>CAUZIZ010000235.1:0-6654 GCA_963579905.1 Acidobacteria bacterium UBA6911
CCCAACGCTCTCGCTTCACTGGCGGCCATAATCCGCCGCGTTCGTTCATCCAACAGGGGCCATACAGACCGGAATTTCTCAGTCAATTCGGTCAGCGTAGCATTAAAAACTACATATTGATAACTTTATTTATTTACGAGTCTCCAGGACAAAGACAAGACGAAAAGGGCGGGAGAGCATCTGCCGCAGCCGTTAGTTACGATTACCTACCCCGACCTGCTTCTGGTAAACTGCACAAACATTCGGTGCGCTCGTAGCTCAGTTGGATAGAGCGCTGGTCTACGAAACCAGAGGTCGCCGGTTCGAGCCCGGCCGGGCGCACTTTCTTTTCAACAAGTTACCCTTCTCTGATTTCCATTACCCTGCTATTGTCACCATTTCTGTCACCATCTTGTCCGTATCAGAATCGTAATATTGATTGACACTTTATATATTTTGTCACCACATTCTGCTACACTCCAAAATGATTAATGAAGGAGAGAATCCATGGCCAAGGAATTTTTTCAGATTCGGCTAGACCCAGAACTTAAGCAAAAGCTTACTGAAACTGCGCAGGAACGTGGCCTTACGACGAGCGAGGCCGCGCGGCAAGCGTTTGCACTTTGGGCTGGTTTCGAGAGTAATTTCTTCTCTCGACTTCAGAACTTGGCTTCGATCTATAACACGTCGCCGTGGAGGATCTTACAGGCCGCTGTGAGTGATGCAATAGCCAAGTCGATGGCTGAGGAGGAGGTCTGGGGAGGACCGTCGAAGACATTCATCTCGTTGATGGTGCAGTCAGCTGAGGGAGTCGCCTCTACGGTGGACACTCTGAAGGCCGCGCACCTTCGCGAGAACACGCGGGAACGACGCTCTGAACTTGAGGCGGACCTGCGGGCAGAAGTGAAAATTTCATCCGATGACGAAGAGTGGCTTGCGTCACAGTACGAGAGAGAAACCCAGCTCAAAGAACAGAGGCGAGAAACCTCTGATCGTCGCCGGAAGGGGGAAAACATTGTCCAATCAAAATGGAATTCTGAGGACTGACGTTCGCCTGATCGATTACCGAACGGCCGGGGCGTATATAGGCTTGAGTCACTGGACGATTAGAGAAATGGTGAAATCCGGCACCCTGCCAGTTATTCGATATGGCACGCGGGTGCTAATCGACCGAGTCGATCTTGATGCTTGGATCTCTTCCACTAAAAAACAAAGTGACACAAGCTGACGCCCGTGCACTCCAGCATATCGTAATCGAGTTAGCAAAGCAGCAGGATCGGCGCGCCGATGAAATGCTTCAGATGATTCTTCGACTGGAAGATCTGCAACGAGGCTTTGCTTACCTGGACGAGGAGCTGAAGCGGCAGAATCGGTCGGGACTGGCTGACGCGAAACGCCCCGAAGATGGGGAAACGCCGTGGCCGTCGTGAGCTTGGAAACTTACCTTCTTCAATACCTCACCCTGGCCCCCGGGCACGGCTCGCAGCGCATGGCCCACTGCCCGCAAGGTTGCCCGACACAGCAACTTCGACAAGGACGCTTCCTGCTCTGTAAACCTCATCGAGGGCCTACTCTTCTGCCATGTCTGCGGGCTAGAAGGGAACGTCTACGAGGTCGCCGAAACCCTGGGCTGGCCGCCGCCACCGAACGGAGACAGGAAGCCGCAGATCGGGCTGCCGACCGCCTGGTACGAGCGCCCCATCAAAGAATTTTACCACTACGAAGACAGGACAGGTCGCACGGTTTACACGGTCTGCCACGTCGAATATTTCAAGGGTCAGGAACGGAAAAAGGAATTCCCACTCTGGTGCCAGGGCGGCTGGCGCCTGAAGAAGGGCGTCGACAAGATCCCCTACCGCCTGCCCCAGCTGATCGAGGCGCAGGATGTTTTTCTGGTCGAGGGCGAGAAGGATGTCGGAACCATCGAGAAAATGGGCCGGACGGCGACAACGTTCGTAGGTGGTGCTGGAAAATGGCGAAACAGTTACGCCTCTCACTTTATTGGGAAGTCCGTCGTTATCTTGCCCGACAACGACGCCCCAGGCCGAGCTCACGCCCAGGCGGTTGCCCAGGGCCTGAGGGACGTCGCTGTTTCCGTTAAGGTGATCGAGCTGCCAGGCCTGCCTGAAACGGGCGATGTAAGCGACATGGTCGAGGGCTTCGAGGACCCCGCCGCCGCCGGCGAAGAGCTCAGCCGGCTGGCCGAGCGGGCGGAGCTATGGCAGCTGCCCCAGGCCCGGCACGAGGCACCGGCAGCGCTCCAGCTCGAAATCGAGAACCTGAGCGACGTGGGCAACGCTCGGCGGATGGTCCGCGAGCACGGGCGAGATTTGAGGTATGTGGGGCCCTGGGGCTGGCTTGTCTGGGATGGTGGCCGCTGGGCCCGCGACGAGACGGGGGAGGTTGTCCGGAGGGCAAAGGGCACCGTTGGCGCGATCTACGCCCAGGCCTCCCTGGTTCACGCCGAGCGCCACGAGAAGGCCGCTCGGCATGCTCTGAATTCTGAAGCGGCGGGCCGGATTCGAGCGATGATCGAAATGGCCCAGTCGGAGGCTTCCGTGGTTGCCAGTCCGGTAGACTTCGATTCAGAGCCCTGGCTGCTGAATGTCGCCAACGGGACCCTGGATTTGAGAACCGGAAAGCTCCAGGAGCATCGGCGCCAGGATCTGATCACGAAGCGCTCACCGGTCGAGTACGACGCGCACTCGGCTGCTCCTGTTTTTCTTCAGTTCCTGGACCGGATCATGGAAGGGAACGAGCGCGTGCTAGGCTTTCTGCGCAGATTGATAGGCTATTCGATGGTCGGGACCACGAGGGAGCAGCTGCTCGCCGTTCTTTGGGGGAATGGGAGCAACGGGAAGACAACCTTTCTGGAAGCCATAAAGAAAGTCTTCGGGGACTATGCCCAACACACGCCGGCCTCGACCTTCATGGTGCAGCGAGGCGACCGAATCCCTAACGACGTAGCAAGACTACAGGGCGCTCGACTAGTGGTCGCATCTGAGAGTGAAGAACAGCGGCGGCTCTCAGAAAGCCTTTTGAAGAACCTGACTGGAGGAGACTCGGTCAGCGCGCGGTTTCTTTATCGAGAGTACTTCGAGTTCCGCCCCGAGTTTACGCCATTTTTAGCGACGAACCACCGGCCGATTATCCAGGGGGCCGACCATGCCATCTGGCGCCGGCTCAAGCTGGTGCCGTTCACCGTAACGATTCCCGACGAGGAGCAGGATAAGGAGCTCCCGGCGAAGCTGGAGGGAGAATTGCCGGGGATTCTATCCTGGGCGGTTCTGGGGTGCCTGGAGTGGCAGCACGACGGGCTGAGGGAACCGGCAGAAGTCCGGGCGGCGACCAATAGCTACCGGGCCGACATGGACGTTTTAGGTGACTTCCTGGAGGAGTGTACAGAGGCTGATCGTGCGGCGGAAACAACCGCCTCGGAAATCTACCAAACATTCGGCCAATGGTCTGAGCGATCTGGCGAGAAACAGAGGAGCCAAAAATGGTTGGGATTGCGCCTTTCTGAGCACGGATTCCTGAAGGATCGAAATGGGACGGGAGGGTCTCGGGGCAGGGAATCAAGGTAAGGACTGTGGGATGAGCCACCAATCCTTCAGATCCTTCAGAGAACAAAGTGCGATGGTTCAGACACCTAACCGACTACATTTTAATGAGTTAAAGAGACTGTTACGAACATTCCGAATGATCCTAACGGGTTTTTTTTACTATATCCGCTCATGTGGAAAAAACCTGCAAGAAAGGTTCGATCCTTCGGAAGCTTCAGAAAACGCAAATTAGACGGAGTTTAAAGCCATGAGCAAGGAGCGGATACAATTGTGATTCGACAAAAGTCTAACCTCGATCACTTCCCTGTAGTCAAGTTCTCCGACGAGTTCCAGGAGGTGTACGGACGGTCTGTCATGGCCTTTTCCGAGGTAGTCCACGAGATGGCTCGTAATGGCGATTCAGCGGCAGTGCAAGAGACGATCACAGCGCTCTGCTGGGTCTTTTGCCGGAGCCCGCGAGATCGTCCGGCAGCAGCAGAAGGCGAGACTGAATTGAAGTGGAGATAAATGCTTTTAACTTAACGTGTTAAAAGGGGAAGAATCGTTTAATGAAGACGGACCGTGACGGGGAGGGGGGCTTGAATCTCTGGGCGGAAAAACGCCGCGGATCATTGTGGCCAGTTTCTCTTGCTGCCCTATGTTGGGGATTTATAAAAAGAAAAAACGACAAGGTTCTTATTTAGCGAGGGAGCAAGGATAAGATCGCGTAATTTAATAGAGGAAATCACTATTAAAACGGGTCCTGACCGTCCTTGGGTGCATGCTGTGGTTTCGACGTGGATTTAACTAGAATGGGGTTATTACGCGCCGCATGCGCCCAAGGACAGCCAGGGCCTGCGAGAAACAAGAGGATTTAACCGAGGCCGTGTCTGCGCCGGCGCCAGAGCGTCACCCAAGCAAGGCGCTAAAACCGTGATCTCTCCTGCCTGCGCTTGCTTGTCAACAAGTGCATCCAGTGGAAAGCTTACGAAGGCGAGCCGATTCGCTTCAAGAAGAAGCAGCTTGAGAGGGTTCCCGAGTCACTGGGGCGCATCCGTTTTCTGGAATACGAAGAGGAAGACCGACTACTTGCGGCTGCTTCAGAGCCGCTTAGAACCATCATCCTCATCGGAATTTACGCGGGTCTGAGAATTCATTCTGAAGCCCTGACGCTCAGGAAGGTGGACGTAGACATCCGGGGCGTCGGCACCTGACTGTCCGAGCGGCTCACAGTAAGACGGGTGAGACAAAAGAAGTGCCTATCGCAAGCCAGCTCCTGAAGCCACTGACGGCCCAAATCGAGCGGAGCAGGGGAGACTTCGTTTTCGTAAAGCAGGACGGTCGAAGCCCATACCGGTCCATCCGGACAGCTTTCGAGACAGCGTGCCGACATGCTAAACTGATCGACGTCACGCCGCACGTGCGCAGACACACCTTCGCTTCGCGTCTGGTGATGAATGGAGCGCCACTGCGGACCGTGCAGGATTTGGGAGGCTGGAAGAGTTTATCGATGGTGGTTCGATATTCGCATCTGAGTGATACTCACAGGCTTGCGGCGGTAGAGCTAATCGGTCGTCGTCAAAATAATTTCACTACGGGAATCACTACACGCAAGAATGCAGCTATTGGACAATTCCCAGAAGCTGTTGAAAAATAAGACTATGGGCCGTTAGCTCAATAGGTAGAGCATCTGCCTTTTAAGCAGAGGGTCGCCGGTTCGATTCCGGCACGGCCCATCTTTTCTTTTCAATAGGTTACGGTGATTGTGTCAACGAACTCTTGCCGTCTGTGTGAGACTCGTGTGTGAGAAAATCTCCGGAATCGGATTGCTCCAGGACCTTGATCGCGTGCCTGTCAGCCTGAGCAATCTGATGCAAGTAGATCTCGGTAGTCATCCTGCTGGAGTGTCCGAGGATTCTCTGGATGCTCCCTATGGGAATGTTTCTGCTCTCCATTAGTGAAGCCGCAGAATGTCTGAGCGCATGGAACTGAAAGCACCTCACACCGGCCTTCTTGCATAAGCCGTCCATAAGCCTTTTCCGTCTTCCGTAGGGACCTTCGCACTTCTTCCCAGTCTTGCTGCTCCAGTAAGTGTGCCAGAAGACCTATGGTTTGTTTGGATCCCTCTCCGAGTATCGTCGGGAGAGAACCTTGTAGAGGCGATCCGTCATCGGGACACTGCGGGGAGTCAGATGGCTACCCTTCTTCTTGCGAGTGTACAGGACTACATGTTCCGACTTGAGGTTTACATCATCCCAGGTCAGTGGGTTGATTTCGTTCACTCGCGCCATGGTGTCTCTTATGGTCCAGAGATAATCCTGCGTATCCTGATCTGCCTCAGCCATCACCTTGTCAATATCCTCAGGAGGGGGAACGTAACGGGTCTTTCCGTCCTCTGGGAGGAAATCGATACCCTCAACAGGATTGAAGGTGAACAGTTTCTTCTTCTTGCCAAAGTTGAAAGTGGCGCGAAGAGACTGGATTTCCTTGTTGGCGGTGTAATGAGACACTTTGGCCCTATCCAAGACGAATTCCTCGATCATCTCTGGAGTGATCTGGTTGCAATAGAGACCCTTCCATCTCTGAACCCATCTTCGCACCATTGAGCGATAGTCTTGGTAGTGCTGGTGTGAGTTGCGAGCTTTCACGTGATCAAGTCGCCTGTTCGCCAGCTCCAAGAATTCCATGTCGGTTGGGTTCTGAGTCTCCAGACTCTCCTGTGGTGGTGGTTCGTTTATCTCCTTTCTCTTTGCGGCTTCGGCGTCCTTCGCCTTTCGTTTGGTTGGAAACCAAGCCTCGGTGTACCGTTGTCCGGCCAGGGTGAAGTCGTACCTCCAACCCTTGCCTTTGATTGAATATGTGCTCATAGAGGTCCTCCTTTCGAGGAAAAAATAGAGAACCTCCGAGCTTCACAGCGCCCAATTCCTTCGAGTGCTTGTAGACCCAACTGGGACTTTTTCGGAGAAACCGGGCAACCTCCTCGAGGCTCATTATGTCGGAGTGAGGACCTGTGTCAATCATTGAGATCAGTCGCTGCCTTTTGAATGGGTGCACTCTGCGAAAAAAGCGAATTATGCGAAAGAACTACCTAGGAACAGGTAGTCCCATATTTCGCTTCATTAGCTAATTTCGC
>CAUZIZ010000236.1:0-6643 GCA_963579905.1 Acidobacteria bacterium UBA6911
CCGTAACTGACGGCGTGAATCTTCTCCGAGACTTCGTAGCTGATCCCGTCGGACGAAAGGACCGTTTTTCGAGCTTGACCGTTCCAGCTGGGGCTCAACCGAGTGGCCACCTCTGCTTCCCGTTTTCGGAGGATTTCGCTATGCTTTTTCTTCACCTGAAATGCCTCCTTTCGGGCCTCTCTGAAGATTCTTTGTCGAACTCCAGAATACCCGCCAGGGCGGGCATTGCAGGTGTTTACACGTGGTTTAATCCACTTCCATCTACTTGTTTTGGGTCTAGGGCTCCGATTCCAGAATCTGATCGAGTGGAGAGCATGTCAACAGGTAAGATGTCCGGGTCCGCTGCCCCGGGAAAATAAAAAAGTCACTGGCGATGTAACCTCGTCCAAAATAGTGAAGATAGAGGCTACGGATCTTGGTCTGCCAGTCCAGGGCCAGGCTCAGATCCTGAGTGCGAATGCTGCCAAAATCTGCGGGAATCTCTAGGAGCAGTCTAGGCTCGGATCTGCCCAACTCGTAGTCAACCAAAGATACCAGCTCTGGCTCAGAGGTGGAGACGGTTTCGATCTTGGTGACCGACGGCAGGCCCGGCTCTGAGGGAGGGGAAGCGTGCGAACTCAGACGATCCTGGACTCGGCGGGACCGCACGTACCACGAGACCCAGACGCGATCGGAAGCCAGGCCTCCGGTGAACTGGCTCTGCAGATCTCCATAGTAACTGGGCGCATAGACTCTGACTACGGCTCCCAGCTTTCTCAGATTCAGGTTGGCATTGGTGCTCAATAGGGGATCGAAGGTCCACTTGACCAGATCCAGGCCTGTCAGGATTGCATAGTCTCGTTGGTAGAGCTTGAGCTGAAACCCGATGCCCAGGTGGCGGTGTGTTGTCAGCACTCCGACCAGTTGGCTGTGTAGGTAGCGCATTTCGGATTCCCGCTCGACCCCCTGCCATCCGGCTGCGAAAGCCACCAGTCTGTCCGCGGAGAACGCGCCGGCTACCAATCCTCCGCTTTCGGAGAAAGCGAACAAGGCGCGGGCTGGATAGGGAGCGTCCGAGCCTGGGCGACCATATCCCCAGATCTCCTCTTCCAAACGAACGACCTCCTTCATCTCGGGCATCGTAGTCAACGCTTGGATGCGAAGGGGGCCGGAAGGTGTATTCACTATCCGGTTGGGGAGTCTGTCCAGTTCTTGTGTCAATAGGTTCCTCCAACCTTCGTGAATGGTTGGATCTGATGGATCTAAATGGATTCAGACCAACTGTCTGCCCGATCCCTGCTAGTTCGTTGGGGGCAGATCCCGTGGATTATACCAAAGACGATTCCAGTGTCTTGGATGTGCCGGAAAGACCGTACAGAACAAGGTTGCTCACTGGGCTCTTGACGGGTGACAGGTCAGCCGCGACAATATGGGCATGGTTCTGGCCGAACGGATGTCGCGATTGGGCACAGAGACAGCTTTCGAGGTCCTGGCAAAGGCTAAGGCCTTGGAGGCAGAGGGCCGGGACATCGTGCATCTAGAGATCGGCGAGCCAGACTTCGATACAGTAGGACCGATTGTCGACGTGGCCGTAAGGGCTCTCCGAGACGGACAGCACCACTACACGCCTTCGGCGGGGATCCTTCCTCTGCGGGAAGCGATCGCCAGGGAGATCTCCAGTTCCAGACACATCGAGGTGGATCCTGATGAAGTGGTGGTGACGCCAGGTGCCAAGCCGATCATGTTCTTTACGCTTCTGGCACTGGCCGAGGAGGGATCCGAGGTGATCTATCCGGATCCTGGATTCCCAATCTATGAGTCCATGATTCGATACGTCGGGGCCCGGCCGGTGCCGGTCCAGCTGCGAGAATCCCTGGACTTTCGGATGAATGTCCAGGAGCTGATTGAGGCGGCCAGCGATCGGACGCGTCTGATCATTTTGAACTCCCCCAACAACCCCACGGGTTCAGTCCTTCTGAAAGAAGACCTGGAACAACTGGTCAAGAGGTTTGCCGGAAGTGGAGTGATGTTTCTCTCGGATGAAGTGTACAACCGGATCATTTATGAAGGGGAACACCACAGCATCGCCTCTTTTCCGGGAATGAAGGATCAGACGATCATTCTCGATGGCTTTTCGAAGAGCTATGCCATGACCGGGTGGAGGTTGGGATACGGCGTCATGAATCGGCAGCTGGCAGGGCAGATAACCAAGCTCATGGTGAATTCAAACTCCTGCACCGCAGCCTTTACGCAGCTTGCCGGGGTCGAAGCTCTTGAGGGCGATCAAGGTCCGGTTACATCGATGGTCAATACTTTTCGCCAGCGGAGGGACCGGGTGGTCGAGCTTCTCAACCAGATCGAAGGTGTTTCCTGCCGCCTGCCGCGAGGGGCGTTCTATGTCTTTCCTAATATCAAGGCGTTCAACCTGAAGTCCGCGCAACTGGCGGATGACCTGCTGCGTCAGGCCGGAGTAGCGCTTCTTGCGGGAACCTCTTTTGGTGAGTACGGAGAAGGATACTTGAGGCTATCGTATGCCACTTCCATGGAGCAGCTCGAAGCCGGAGTTGCTAGAATCGCGGAGGCATTGGAGCCGCTGGCCAAGCTAACCCTATAGGACCGAGTATGACAGCCTTTCGTGTCTTTGCTACCTGCGATATTGGAGAGGCAGCGCTAAGTCTTCTGACCGATCGTGGCTATGAAGTTGAAGTGTTTCCGGAGGTAGATCCGCCACCAAAGAGCCTGATCTTGGAGCGTGTCTCTTCTGGCATCGATGCCCTGATCACAACACTGCGCGATCCCATTGATGAGGAGGTATTTTAGGCGGGAGAGAGGACGCTGAAAGTGATCTCCCAGATCGCCGTGGGCGTGGACAATATCGATGAGGAGGCTGCCAAGCGACATGGAGTCCCCTACACACACACCGCCGAGGTCCTCACCCACGCGACCGCCGAGTTTGCCTTTTTCATCATGGGTTGTGTCTCCAGGAAGCTCTATCCAAGCGAGCGTCTGGTTCGGGAAGAAAAGTGGACCACCTGGCATCCGTATCTCCCTTTTCTGGGCGATGAGGTGAGCGGAAAAATAGTTGCCGTGGTAGGCCTCGGTCGGATTGGCAGGGCCGTTCTGAGCAAGTGCACGGGCCTCGACATGGATATTTTGTGCTGTGACGTGGTGCCCGCGAGGATCGAAATTTCGTGGAGAGAGTTCAAACTCTCCTCAACCAGAAACGAAAGCTTGGCTTGACCGAGCGTTCCAGCACCATTCGGTGGGTGTCCTTCCAGGAAGCATTTTCGAAAGCAGACTACATTAGTTTGCACGTCCCCTTGACGCCTGAGACTCACTACCTGATTAACGATTCCGTCCTGGATGCAATGAAGTCCACTGCCTACCTCATCAACACCTCACGGGGGGCGGTAGTGGATGGAGACGCCTTGTACCGAGCCCTCAAGCAAAACAAGATCGCCGGAGCTGCCTTGGCCGTATTCGAACAAGAACCACTGCCGCCGGATTCACCGCTGAAGGATCCCGAGTTGGAGGACCGGCTTAGAATATTCCATCACTTCGCCAGCGCCGGTCGCGACACCCGCCTATCGGCTGATCCAAGCGTGGGCATGGCCGGACGCACGGCCCAGGGCGTCATCGACGTCCTAGAGCAAAACTACGGCGGCGATCCAGCCAAGATGCCCTACGTATTCAACAAGACAGCGTTTCTCTAGTGTGCGGGGCAGAAGCCACGGTGTGGACCTCCCTATAGTGGCTCGATTGTGCCCACCCGAGTGACCCTAAGAAGGTGCGAAGCCGAGAGCAAAGAGGAGCGCCCCCTGAACGCGTTCCATTTGATGCTCGTTCAGACGCGTGATGACTGTTCCGAGCCTACCCTTGGAGACGGTTTGAATGTGATCGAGATTAACTGCGCAGTCTCGCTGCAGTCCGCCGTCACGACTCAGACTCACTTCTGTGGGGATCCCGCGAACAGTACTCGTGACAGGAGCAACCATCACCTCGCCTAGGAAGTCGATTGCGGAATCGCGCGTAAGAATCAGGACGGGGCGCTTCTTGTCGGGTTTTGCAAAGCGGTACCAGCGGATCTCACTCCTTCGCATCAGTCAATCCACACCTGTTCATCTTCCCAGTCACTGAACTCTCCGGGCTGCACGGGGTGGCGCTGATACCCCTCTCTCTGGCGCCGCTCCATCTCTTCTGTGTCGATCTTCTGAAGTGCCTGTCGGAGCGCTGATCGTGCGAACTTGGACCTCGAAGTACCCAGTCTTTGGACCACGCGGTCGACTTCTCGAACCAGATCCTCATCCAAAGTCATCTGTACTGTCTTCATCATTGTATCTGCCTTATTATAGCTATCTTTCATAGCTCTATCTATAGCTATTAAAGTATAGCCCGGATACGCGGCCTGCGACAAGCTTGAGAAGAAGGCAGCGCTGGAAAAGGTGATGATGCAAATCGCCGCTTAGGGTCTGCGCAAAAAATAACTTGGCATTTTGGCATCTCATATTCACACCATCTTCGGCCGCTCCTCAATCGCTAAATTCTCAACGTGGACCCGGCTGCGCCTGCGGTTTCGCTCAATCGTTCACGGCCAAATCTGGCGCAAATCTGAGCGCAAATTCTACCAAGTTATTCTTGCGCAGACCCTTAGATCTTAGACGACCAGCTGCTTGAGTTCTGACTTTGTGATCTTACCCATGGCGTTTCGGGGCAGGGAATCCAGGAAGGAGAAGGCTCGAGGACGTTTGAAGGAGGCGAGGAACTCCTCGCAGTAGGTCTGCAGTTCGACTTCGGTGGTTCCCTCGTCAGCAACGACGAAGGCTACGACCTTTTCTCCTAGATCAACGTCGGGTAGTCCGACAACTGCCACCTCCTGGACCGCCGGGTGCCGGAGCAAAACCTCTTCGATTTCGCGGGCTCCGATCCGATATCCGGCTGACTTGATCATATCCAGGCTGAGTCGACCGAGGAGGTGATAGAACCCCTCCTCGTCTCGATAGCCGACGTCCCCAGTCCGGAACCATCCCTCACAAAAGGCCTGGCGGGTTGCTTCCGTATCTTTCCAGTATCCAGAGAAGACATTGGGTCCCTGGACACAGACTTCTCCTATCTGATTGGGCTGTTTCAACTCGACCAGTCGTTCATCCAGGAGACGGATATTGACTGAGGGCAAGGGAAGACCCACCGATCCTGGTTTTCTTTTTTCGAATGGATTGGATGTGTTCATAATCGTCTCGGTCAAACCGTAGCGCTCCAACACTGGCTGACCGATCGTTTTCTTACAGCGCTCGTGTAGTTCTACGGACATCGGCGCCGAACCGCTGATCGCGAGTCGCAGCGAAGTGAAGTTTTCCGATTTGCATTTGGGGCTCGCCAAGAGACGGTGATACATCGTGGGAACGCCCATGAACAGCGTGCAGCGACGCCTCGACAGGAGATCGAGGACCTGTACTGGATCGAACTTCGAGGTCAAGACCAACGAACAGCCCGTCAGGGCCCATCCGTGGAGACCCAAGACGAGGCCGTGGACATGAAATAAAGGGAGCGCCAGCAGGAGTCGGTCCTGATGCGACCATCTCCATACCTCGATAAGGTCTCGAAGATTACTGCGCAGATTGGTGTGGGTGAGGATCACCCCTTTGGGACGGGCCGTCGTACCGGATGTGAAGCAGAGAAGCGCCGGCACATCAGGGTCCTTGTTCTCAGGGATTTCGTCGTCAGCCTGGGGCAACTCCCCAAGTTCCTGGGGGCGAAGTGCGAGCTTCAGCGGAACCGGAGAGTCGGCCGCGGAGATCAGTGCCGAGAGATCGGACTTCTCTGCTACATAGCGAAACTCTTCCGCTGGTGTTTTGGGATTGATGGGCACCGTGATCAGTCCCAGGAGGTGATTCCCGAACAGTGCCACAATCAGTTCCGCTGAGTTGCTCAAGTACAGACCTACGCGGTCGCCTCTTTGAAGGCCCGAGTCATGGAGCTTGGAGGCATAGCGTCGAATCCAGTTGTTGAGTGCGTCGAAGCCGAGGCGTTTCGGCTCGACTCCTGGTTCGGAAAAGAGCTCCAAAGACGTTGTGGTGGGGTGATCGAGCGGGAGATACTGCATGAGGCAGGGAGTCAATAGATGCAGTCGACGTACATGCCCAGAACCTCATGACAGCGCTTGCATTTGAGCGTCTGCGGAATCTCGGCGAAGCGAGGCACGGTTTCCCAAATCTCCAGGTGATCAGGGCGAACCTCCTCATCCTCAGAGGTCACAAGCTCGTCCCGTCTTCTGACCTGCTGGACCTGATACTTGTAGAAGCCCGAAAAATCGCAACGACCACAGACGATCTTTTTGAAGCAGGTGCTTAGTTCGACCTGAAGAAATCGATCTTGATAGAGAATCCAACCAGGCCGACGGCTCAAGCCGTTTGCATCGAAAACCATTGGGCTAGCATATCCAATACGCTCGTTCGCTTTCAAGGAGATGAGGGGCAGCGGAAGGCAGTTACGATTCGAGCCAATTAGCTGATGTTTTCCGGGAGAGAAAAACTTGCACTGCTCCTTGTCGAAATCGTATACTATATTCTTCCCTGGGCGGAGGTCTGGGGGAGATCTTTGACAACTAGGCAGGATGGGACCTTGGAAAGAACCTGAGAGTTTGATCCTGGCTCAGAATGAACGCTGG
>CAUZIZ010000237.1:0-6453 GCA_963579905.1 Acidobacteria bacterium UBA6911
TTGGCACGCATCAAGGAGCCATCAGTCACGAGCACCTGGATTACTACCTCGACGAATATACGTTCCGATTCAATCGCCGAACGAGCCGCCACCGTGGCAAGTTATTCTACAGATTAGCCCAACAAGCGGTGGCGATCGAACCGACACCTTACAAGGACATGGTCAAAAACGTAAGGGGCCCCAGGCCCCGCAAATACGCCATATAGTCGCAACTTGAGTTACCTGATACCCCCCCAACCCTTTTTTGGCCATTGTTACTGCTTTCAAATTAACGTTAAGGATTGTATCCGCTGGGCCTAGTACACTTGAGAAACTCCGCAGCTCCGAATAGGACCTGGTCGATTGCTCGACCAAATCATAATCGGCCTCGGTTTCCTACTGCTGCTTCTAATCGGGATTATCTCTTCCCGTCCCGGAAACGTGGTCCCCACTCTGCCGGCGTGAGAGGCAGGAATTACTTCTTCTTGAGCTTCGAAGGCCGCATCTCAACCCGACTGATCAGACACCGGGGATGCTGCTTCAAAGTGCCTATGACTACCTCCGCTACGTCCTCGGGGGCCATCTTCCACGAAGCCTCAGCCGGAGTTGAGCGAGACTGGGTATCGACACTGCCTGGCATGACATAGGCGACTCGGATGTCGTATTGCCGGACCTCCTCCATCAGAGCCTCGCTGAACCCAGTCATAGCGAACTTGGAGGCGTTGTAGGCGGCGCCTCCGGGAAACGCATTCTTGCCAGCCAGGCTACTGATGTTGATGATGAACCCCCCACCGGTCTTTTTCATCTCGGGAACCGCGAAATGACAGCCGTAAAAGACACCGTCCAAGTTGGTGCTGATCGTCGTTCTCCACTCCTCGACCGTCATCACGTCCACATTCTTGAAGGCTCGCACAGCGGCAGCATTGTTGACCAAGATGTCAATTTTCCCAAGCTGAGTAACACAGGAGTCGACGAGCGTCCGGACCTGCTCTGGGTCGCGAACGTCGCACACTTGTCCCAACACCGGTCCAGCACCTAGCCCACGGAGCGACGAGACCGCCGCTTCGATCTCTGTTCCGTTCCTTGAAGTGACCATCACGCCCACGCCCTCGCGCACTAGTGACCGGGCCACAGCAAGCCCTATCCCTCTCGTGCTGCCCGTGACGACAGCCCGTTTTTCCGACAGATTCATGAGAACTCCCTTGATTGAGGCGACGAGTCGAAATGGCTCGGGAAGTTTCGCTCTCGAATGGGCCAGCGCTTCCTGGGGGACTAAGATATGGCCGTCAGATACTCTATGCTCGGTGCAATCGCACCCTCCATTGTGGCCTTGCGATATATCTTGACTGACGCAAAGCCCTCGTAATTAATAGCCTCCAGAGCCCTTAATACCGATCCGAAATCGATATGGCCGCTGCCTAATGGGCCACCATGGCTCTCACACAAATGGACATGGAGCAGATCAGGGCCGCAGTCATGAATCGGCTGCGTGAGGGATGTATCTTCGATATTCATATGGATCGTGTCCACCATCAGTTTTAGCGCTGGAGAATCGATCTTTGAAATCAACTCGCGGACCTCTGCCACTGAGTGGTTAAAACCTACTTGCAGATGATTTACCGGTTCAATGACGATCGTAACACCTAGCGAATCTGCGGCTTTCCCGACCTCCCTCAAACCCTCGATGATCCGCTGATTCGCCACCACCGGATCTGCCTCATCGCTGCGCAACCCCTGGAGTAATCCCACCACCAGAATCGCATTGAATCGTTTCCCTAATTGAATCGTTTCCCTATAGGCAGATAAGACTTGAGACGTTCCACAGTCCGGTGCCGAATCTCTTCGTCCGGAGAACTCAGACATAACCCGTCCTCGTACGCCGCCCCGGTCAGAAAAGAAGGGGCAACCAGCCCATTAGCTTGCAGGCATTGCTCTATTCGGTCCAAATGCCGCAGTAATTCGGAGGTTATATTCATCTCGACACCTTCGTAACCACTGGCTTTGATATGGCTGAATATGGCTGGAATATCGCTTTTCAGAAATGCTTTTGAGTCGACGATCATGTAGCTGAAGTGCGTCATAGAACTTCTGGTTACCGGGCTCCGGACGTGCATGCATCAGCATGTCCTAGGTCGCCATGATTTCGATCAAGACCGTGATTGACATCTGTACGCACCCCTGCAGGGGCTACAACAGCAGCTTCTCCACCACCTTACCGGCGACATCGGTCAGCCGGAACTCACGGCCCGTGTAGCGGTAGGTGAGCCTCTCGTGGTCCATCCCCAGACAATGGAGCAGGGTGGCCTGCAGGTCATGAACGTGGATGGGATCCTGCTGGATCCTCAGACCAAAATCATCGGTACTCCCCACCACCTGCCCTCCTTTGATGCCCCCACCAGCCATCCAGAGACTATAGGCACTCGGCTGGTGGTCGCGGCCCGCGGAGTCCGCCTCTTCAGGCCGCCTCAGCTCCACCATGGGGGTTCGACCGAACTCCCCGCCAAAGACGATCAGGGTTTCGTCTAACAGTCCCCTCTGTTTGAGGTCTTTGATCAGGGCCCCGGTGGGTCTGTCGACCTTTCGACAGCGTTTCGGGAGCTTCTTGTTGATCTCCGTGTGGTCGTCCCAACCGGCATCCATCATGAGGACGAAGCGGACGCCTCTCTCCACCATCCGGCGGGCCAGCAGGCAGTTGGTGGCAAACTGCTTTTCCTCCTCATCGGAGCTATCCAGGCCGTACATCTCCCTGATACTGCTGGGCTCCTGGGAAAGGTCCGTCAACTCGGGCGCCGCCGACTGCATCCGGAAGGCCAATTCGTAGTTGGAGATGCGAGAGCTAATCTCCTCGTCTCCAGTGGAATCTCTGCGGATGCGATTCAGATCCGTGATCAGGTCTAGAGCGGCTCTCTGAGTGGGAATGCTGACGCCGGGTGGATTGCCCAGATAGAGAATGGGTTCGCCGGACTGCCGAAAAACCGTTCCCTGGTAGTGCGACGGCAAGAACCCGCTGGCAAAGTTGCTGGACCCACCGCTGGTCCCCCTGGGCCCAGAGGTGAGCACGACAAAACCAGGAAGATTGCTGCTTTCACTTCCCAGACCATAGAGCACCCAGGAACCGAGACTGGGACGTCCCAGCTGAATCGAGCCGGTGAACAAGGACAACTGAGCGGGGTGATGATTGAAGGACTCGGTATGCATGGACCGAAGCAGACAGATGTCGTCGGCACAGGAGCCGATGTGGGGTATCAGCTCCGAGAGCCGCATCCCGCACTCGCCGTAGCTCCGAAACGGGAAGGAACTGGCAAGGATGGAGGCCGTGGGTTGGATGAAGGCGAACTCGAGCCCTTCGGTGTGGGAGGCAGGAAGAGGCTTACCATGATAGCGACGCAGGGTAGGCTTTTCATCGAAGAGCTCATATTGGCTCGGCCCTCCTTCCATGAACATGAAGATCAGGTTCTTGGCTTTCGGGGCAAAATGGGGAGGGCGGGGTGCCAGCGGATTGGCCGGTACCGCTGGAGCTGCCGTCAGGCCGTCGCCAGCTAGCAAATCGGCTAACGCCATGATTCCGATACCCGAGGCGCAGCTCTGGAGAAAATCCCGGCGCTTCTGAAGAGCTTGAAAGTGTCTCCAATCCATCTGCTCTACTCTCTAGTGATGAACTCGTCCAGGTTCAAGATCGCCCTGCCAGCCGCTACCCAGGACGCAACCTGCAGCGGCTGAAACTCCAGGACGGCCCCGGAAGTAAGTTGGTGGACCGACTCAGGCTCCCGTTCCAGGATCTCCTTCTGACGGGTGAAGAACTGCCGAAAGCGTTCCCTCTCCCGAGAGCTGGGAAGCCGACCCAGGCAGAGGCGATAGGCATGATCCAGCCGACCTTCCCAGCTGGAAGGGGCCTCTTGCAGGATCCGAATAGCCAGCGACCTTGCAGACTCCATGAAGACGGGATCGTTGAGCAGATTCAAGGCTTGGAGCACCGTGTTGGACCGCTCCCGACGGCAAACAGAGGTGCTCGAATCGGGGGCGTCGAAGTTGACCATCTGAGGGTAGGGAGCGCTTCTTTTGAAAAGGACATAGAGCCCCCGGCGATATCGGTCACGGCCCTGACTCTCCTGCCATGCGGATTTCCCGTACGTCAATTTCGAGACCCACTCCGGTTGGGCAGGACGAATACTTCGCCCTCCGATGCGGGTGTCCAGCAAACCGCTAACCCTAAGGGCCGCGTCCCGAATCAGCTCAGCGGACAACCGTAGGCGGTTCTGGCGGGCCAGGAGGACATTCTCCGGATCTCTCTCCTCCAACTGGAGACGAGAGCGCGAAGACTGGCGGTAGGTAGACGAGATTACGATCGTTCGAATCAGTTGCTTCTGGCTCCAACCTCTGGCCATAAACTCAGTCGCCAGCCAGTCCAGGAGCCCCGGGTGAGACGGTCTCTCCCCCTGGGTCCCGAAATCCTCAGAGGTAATCACGAGTCCTCGGCCCAGCAGCTCCTGCCACATGCGGTTGACCGCAACCCGTGCCGTCAAAGGATGGTCCTTCCGAACCAACCATCGGGCCAGCCCCAGTCGGTCTGGCTCCCCGGTCTCTCCGAGCGGAGGAAGCCAGTCGGGTGTCGCAGGACGGACGACCACTCCTGGAGAGCGATAGTTCCCCCGCAGAGCCAGGTGGGTTTGACTAGGCTTGGCCTGGACAACGGAAGCCCGGCTCAGATCGGGAAACGACTCGTCCAGCTCACCTAACTTCTTCCCCAACTCCTTCAGTCTCTCGGTGAGAGATTCGTCCTTGGCATTTTCGGGTCCCGGAAACCTGAAAAAGAAGCGGGTAAGGAGATCGTTCTCGCGCCAGCTCCGGTCGGTCGGCTTCATCCGGAGCAGTTCCATGGCTCGGTCCAACTCGCCCAGAATGGCACCCCGCAGAATATCATCCCAATCCAGATGTCTGCCGGGATGCTCATCAGCCTCGACAAGCATGGCCTCCCATCGTTCTTGAAGGCGTGAAACGAAGATCTGGGCGTTCTCCAGGAGCTTTCTCCGCTCTTCACGGTAACGGGGAAGGCTCTTGAGATAGGGGCCCACTTCGCCTGGCAAGGGAGCGTCCACTTCCCTGCCCTGCGCTTCGTTGAAGAAGGCCAGAAACTGGTAGTACTGCTTCTGGCTGGTGGGATCGTACTTGTGGTCGTGGCACTGGGCACAGCCCATCGTCAGACCCAGCCAAACCGTGGCTACGGTGTTGGTCTGGTCCAGCACTTCCTCGAACCGCACCTGGCCGCGTGGTACCCCTGCCTCGCGGTTCAGCAGTCCACTGCGCAGGAAACCGGTGGCGACCCTCTGTTCCTGTGAGGCATCGGGCAGCAGGTCCCCCGCGATCTGCTCGAGGGTAAAGCGATCGTAGGGAAGATCCTGGTTCAAGGCGTCGATCACCCACTGCCGCCAGCGCCAGGCATGCGGACGGAGAAGGTCCTTTTCATAGCCATCACTGTCGGCATAGCGGGCCAGATCGAGCCAGTGCCGCGCCCACTTTTCTCCATAGTGGGGGGAGGCCAGCAGCCGGTTCACCAAATGCTCGTAGGCGTCGGAGCGGTTGTCCAATAGAAACAACTTCTGTTCCTGGGGGGTAGGCAGGAGACCGGTCAAATCGAGGTTCACCCTGCGAAAGAGCGCTTCCCTGGAGGCTTCCCGAGAAGGAGAAATTCCCTCGGTTTCGAGCCGGCTCAGGACAAAAGCGTCGATGGGTGAGCGAACCCAGCTCCGGTTGCGGACGGGAGGGATCGCCGGACGCACGACGGGCTGAAAGGACCAGTGATCCTTATCCTTGGGAGAAGACCCATCACCTTCTGTCGGGGATATCGCGTCCTCGGGCCACTGAGCACCCTGGTCGGTCCAGCTGCGGATCGTATCGATCTGAGAGCCGCTCAAAGGAGGGGATCCCAGAGGCATCCGATAGCCCTCCCGATCGCTGATCAATCTCTGGACGAGGGTGCTGCCGTCGCTGTCACCCGGGATGATAGCAGGCCCGGAGTAGCCGCCGTCCAGCACCGATCCACGAGCATCGAGGCGCAAGCCGCTCAGCTGCTGAGCGGGGCCATGGCAGCGAACACAGTGAGTGTTGAGGATGCTCACCGCCGTAGGGCTCGAATCTGCCAGTTCCTCGACCGGCGTCGCAGATGCCACACGGCCGAGCTCGGGACCCAGCAGAAGCGAGACAAACAGGAGGAATCGTATTTCGACGATCATCAGGCCGATGTTCCTCATGTCAACTTTCGGATCCCAGTGCCTTTGGCCTCGCGATGATGACTGGCCGAAAGCTATCAGCCATCGAACCTCGCGTCAAGGAATCTCTCGTCATCGAGAACTTCCTAGTCCCAAAACAAGTAGATGGAAGTGGATTAAACCACGTGTAACCACCTGAAATGCTCGACCTGACTGGTATTCTGGAGTTCGACAAAAAATCTTCAGAGAGGCCCGAAAGGAGGCATTT
>CAUZIZ010000238.1:0-6397 GCA_963579905.1 Acidobacteria bacterium UBA6911
CGGCGGGCAGTACCGCAACAGCCGAGCCGAGTTCTGAGTGGCTTGGTGCATAAACTTAGAATGCGGGCCTCCAAAATGACTCCTAGGAGCCGGGAAACGGTCCTGTTTTCCAAATTGCGCTTATTTTGGGGCTAGGCAACGTCGATGCGGTTGAGATCATCATCCCACTCCCGGATGGAACCGTGAACAATCCCACCGCCTACGCCTTCAGAGTCAGATCGTTTTGGGGATCCGGGAATGACATCAAGCGGTTCTCCGAATGGTCTGAAGTCGTCAGTGTCGACATGTTCACGACCGCGGGCGGCTGTGGGACGGTGCCACCTGATCTGCTTCCAGTTCCAACCAACCTGATGAATCTGGCCACAGGCAGCTTCGGTGAGCCCGTTGCCTTCACCTGGGAGGATGTCTGGACTGGCTGCGGCGGATATGAAGCCGAGTTTCGCAGAGCCGGCGACTCGAGTTGGATAACCATCCAGATTCCAAGTGGAAATGGGGTTGAACTCTCGATTCCTCTCCCGGCTGGAGCCGTGAGCAATCCCACCAGCTATGCGCTCAGAGTGAGATCCTTCTGGGGAATGGATAATGATGTCAGACGGTTCTCCGACTGGTCTGTCATCGGCAATATTGCAATATTCACCCCAGCGGGGGGCTGCGAGACCGAGACGCCCAGTACTCTTCCAGTGCCAACGAACTTGACAAATCCCTCGACCGGCATCTTTGGGGATCCCTTTGCCTTGGGCTGGGACGACGTCTGGACGGGTTGTGGAGGGTACGAGGCTGAGTTCCGTCGTGCGGGCAGCGCAGCCTGGACTCGGATTGAAATCTTCAGCGGCAGCTCGGTCGAGATCAACCTGCCGCTGCCGTTTGGACCCGTGAACGATCCCACGAATTACGCTCTGAGAGTGAGATCTTTCTGGGGACTGCGCAACGATACTTGCCAGTTTTCCAACTGGTCTGCTACTGCCAATATTGAGATCTTTCTCTCTCCTCTGAGGAGCATTACTTTCCCCCAATTGGCACTGGGGGGAGGATTCGCGGTCGTCCTCTTGATCAGCAACAGGGCAAACCAGAACTGGACGGTCAGCGCTCTGCTCAAGCAGGGCAACGATGAGTCCTGGTCCACACCCTGGACTCTGGATGGCAAGAGCGGAGGGCCCGGGTCCGCTTTTGAAATCTCCCTGACTGCTCATGAAACACAGAAGTTCCTTTTGAAGGGTGACAGGGAAGTTCGTGCAGGCTACCTATCGATTGTCCCGGATGAAGGAGTCTCGGCTTCTGGTATTTCCGTAGCTTTCTTCTAGAACTTCATAGACGGCAGCGACGTCACCGATTCGATTGGAGTGATCCCCGGCTCACCGGGAACCGTTTTTACCTTCCCGGTCGAAAAGACCACGGAAGCGGATACGGGGAAAGCATACGTGGCCTCAACGACCGTGCCATTTCTAGTGGTGATGACGTTGTACGATTCCGACGGGACCCAGTTACAACAGAGCTTCGTCACCTATGACGGTCACGTCGCGAAGTTCTTCAGCGAGTTGTTCCAGAATATTTCGACGGGATTTGTCGGCAAGGTAAAGGTCGAATCCCAGGAGCGGATCAGTCTGGTAGTGGTAAGGCTCCAAGCGACGAGCAGTGGAGTCCAACTGACGACCCTATCCACGGAGCTGTCGGATCGCTAGCTTTGTAGGCGCGTCTTGCTGGTTGCCTCTTCGGTCTGGATACGGAGGAAGCAGGAATGGATAAACGAACTGAGATTCTCTTGATGGGAGCAGCCCAGACCGAGAGTCTTCGTCCCCAAGGTGAGCCCCGAGATTCCTATTCTCCAGCCTTCGTATGCTATACTCTCGCCACTGTGAGAGGCACCGAACGGCGTCCAACCAGGAACGTTGCCAAGACCGGGTTTTCTATAGTGTCCAATCTTTGTCCTGGTTTCCCGGAGCAGGGCGAGAGAGCAGCTTCGGTCCTGAAAACAGGTGTCCGTCGAGATATTTCTTCAGGCAGAAAGAGCCTGATTTCCCCCGGAGCGGGAGTAATTCAGCGGTAGAATGCCAGCTTCCCAAGCTGGACGTCGCGGGTTCGATTCCCGTCTCCCGCTCCAATCTTTTCAACAAGTTACGGCTACTAATCAATGGATCTGCTCCATTTCTGCTCCATTAAGCGTTGACTCTAGAAGGTTCACCGCATCTCCCTTTAGTGCCAAATCGGTCTGCGTATACACGTTCAGATTAACGTCAACGGTATGGCCAAGCTGGTCCGCCACTACCTTTGGATCAACTTTGAGCTCCCGCATTAGCGAGGAATGTGTCCGTCGCATGACCTGGAAGTTCACCCATTCGAGACCGACTAGCTTGAGTGCGGGCAAGACATGACGTCTCCAACAATTGTCCTTTGACAAAGGAGTCTTCAGGGTTTCTGAGGGGAATACCCACGCTTCATCGCCAGTTTCGGGGTACATCGCTCTCCACTCTTTTACCAATTCCTGAACACCATCGGCTAGAGCAACTATCCGCTCCGAATGACTTGTTTTTGGAGAGTCTATCTTGCCTCTGTATACTCGCTGACTGACTTCGAGATGGTCTTTTTTCAAATGCTTCCACTTCAGAGCAAAGATCTCCCCTGGGCGCATCCCTGCCGTTGTGGAAAGCATACAAATCAAGCGCTCGCGAAGCTGGAGCACAGCGAAAAGCAATTTCACCTCCTTTCGTTTCATAGTGGATCTTGAGGGACGGGGTGCCTCTCTTGGAGTGAAGAGAAGTCTGGCCGGATTCTTTCGCAAATGACTCTCAGCAACTGCCATCTCGAAGATCTGCAGCAGATCCCATCGCAGGTGGTCTACCGTGCTAAAAGACAGACTAGCATCTGCTTTTTCATCCAGAAAGTCCTGCAAGTCGTCTCTACAAAAACTGCCAAGTGTTCGTGAAGAGAACTCTGAGAGCAGATGATATCCGATGCGATCCTCATTTGTTCCCGTTGTTGAGTCCTTCCACTTGCGGCGATAGAAGGGCAAGTAGATTTGCCTTACGAAATTCCCGAAGCTCCATTTACCCGAGGGGGAATCGTGCTTCTCATTAATGGGAGCGAGTATCGCGGCAAGTTCGATCTGTGCATCGGTCTTTGTCATCTCTGACACTCGCCCAAGGGTTCGTTTACGGCGGTGACCGTCCTCCCACCACTGCACCCTGCTCGTTGGCCTGCTTCCATGCTTCCAGGCTACTTCGTCGGATCAGTTTGCGCCGTCCCAAGTGGATCGCTGGGAGGGCCGTCACTCCTGCTACCGTGCCATTGATGACGTTGTAGATATGAGCTTTTGAACATCTCAGGTCAGCTGCGACCTCTAAAACGGTCAGAATCTCGTCGGGTACTAGTCTGATTGAATTCATTGAAGATCTGCTCCTAAGCAAGCTGCCTTCCTAAAGAATTCCCCTTTCGAACTAACGCTTTGTCGTGCGCCTCGCCTTCTTTCATCTAGTCTTTATGGCGTGAGCCCCCAGGCCCTTGTCGTAGCCCACCCACTCATAAGAATGACTGGATGAACTACGACCGCCCCTTTCCGGCGGAAGGCCACTCCGGGGGCAAGGACATCCGCGCTGCCCGAGGGTGTAAACCCTTGGCTCGTGTCCGTGAACACCCTTCCGGAACCGACCGGGATAACCGACCGGCGTTATATAAGGAAACCCATCCGGTCGGTCGGTGCCCTTCTGGGAGGCCACCTCCACCGGATATTGATGGCCGCAAGAACTAGCCTGTCGGTCGGTCAACGTATTCATATCGCGCTACTTAGTTGCTTCGACCGGGACGTATTGTGGCTTTCGGTGGGGCGGTTCCTTTGGCATATTTCGTATTCTTGTTCGTGCCGATTCGGTCGATCACGCCACGTTGGACCAGAGCACTCAAGTGACTCCCGACGGTCGAAGAACTGAGATCGGTCTTTTGGGAGATCTCCTTCTTGGATACTGGTCCCTTCTCCAAAACGACTTCGGCCACTCTCTGGCGATTGTGTTCGCCCACAGCTTTTAGGTCACTGATCTGCTGAACTTCCCCTGCCCAGCGAAACTTTGGGTCCCCGCTTCCTTTGGGCGAGACGTCAACGAGGAACTCAAGGTGCTCGTCGTGATCCTTGTTTTCACAGTAGACCTGCAGTTGACCGTCCTGTTTGGTTCGGCTCAAACAGATCATGAAATCAGCGCAGCCGTACTTGGCGCTGCTCCCACGGAGATCGTGAGGGCTCGGAGCACGGTACTTCGAATCTTTGTCCAGGGGCTTCCTTGTATGATCGACCATGATGATGGTCACGCCAGTCTCTCGGTTGACCTTTTCGATCACATCGATCGCTCTGGCCATGTCCCGGGCGCTGTTCTCGTCGAGGTCAGGAATCATGCGGTTGAATACATCTAGGACGAGAAGCTCCATTCGAAGCTCCTCTATGGTGCGGATCAGCCAGTTAGTATGGTCTCCTGACGTCAAGTTCAACCGTTCTCGGATCAGGAACTGGAGACCTAAGGGAGAAGCATCCCAGCCGTAGGACTGTTGCATTTCCAAAGCCCTCTCTCTGATCCTTCTTGCAGGATCTTCTCTTGCGATGTAGAGGATTGCCGCCGGAGCACAGTGGAAGCGATCCAACCAGAGGGAGTCGTCGCTGACAAAGCCGTGACTGAGGTGCAAGCACAGGTCCAAACCCAGGAGGGACTTTCCCAGTTTCGGCTGGCCGCTGATGAACCCAATTGTTCCCTTTGGAATAATCGGCTTGACGAGCCACTCCAGCGGTTCGACCTCCCAATCGGCAATCTCGAAAGCGTCCCGAAGTTTCCATTTCGTGGAATGATGTTGTGTTTCGTCTTCCATCTCGTGTCCCGTGATCCAGGGGTACTAACTCGAATCGTTTGCGGGTCTTATGCCTTCTCCGACAAGTCTCGCCAACTCGCTGGACGGAATCCTCACCAAGCGGCCCAGCTTGATAGTGGTGATCTTTCTAGTCTGTACCCAGCGCCGAACACACGCTGGTGTAACGTTCAGTCCCCTGGCGAACTGATCAACGGAAAGAAGTTCGTCACAGTGTTGCCCGTTGCTCATATTTGCACCTTGGCAGACTATGAGCGACGGATCAGGACTTGTAGAGATGGAGAAATACCGAGCGCTATTTTCTCCATGGAGAAAAGGTGGGATGAGTTTTCTCCGATTGGATGGGGAGAAGGGGGCGGATGAGGGTGTTTAGTACTCGATCTTGTACTTCTTGAGCAGACGTTCCAAGACTTTCACTTGTTTCCTCAGCCTCTCGCTGCAGATGAAGCTGGAACTGTCCACTTGTTCGTCGTCTTCCTTGTTCTCTTGTTTGTCCTCTTTGCAATAGTCCAATTCTCTTGCCAGAGTACGCCACGACGGTGGAGCAGCCTTGAGTCGCCTTTCGAAGGCGTCGACTGCCAATTGCCTGCGCCGGGTGGTCGGGCGTCCGGTCTTCCTCTGACAGAGCTTCACATATGTAAGGGCCTCTCTAAAGGGTAGCCCAGCCCTAATCATCTGTTCTGCACTTCGATATATCTCCTCCACGGGGATTTCCTGCGGTGTGGAGATCCAAGTGGCGAGATCCGCCTGCTGTTTGGCCAAATAAAGAAACTTCTGGAAGGTCTCAACTGTAGCGGACTTGCTGAGTTCCAATTCAAAGAGCTCCTTAGCTGCCTCAAACCTCTCAAGAGAGGATAGGATTAGCTTTGCCCTAATCGGATGCTCTTCTTGTAGTCGGATGTAATCCGGGTCTTTACGTGCCTTTTCAACGAGGCCCTCATCAGGAATTGAGGATTGCCCCACCTGCCACCTCCCAAAGTGACTCCCAAGGAAAAAGGAAAGGCCGGGCGGTCGGTTGGGAAAGCCGATCTTCGGGCGCGACCCTAGCCCGGCGAGAAGTCCCGCAATCATTTTAGAGGATTGGTGTGTCGAGGACGAACGGAGACGTGAGTGATTCGGACAACGCGCCCTTCCCAGGAGGCGAGATGGGGCTGCGAATCGATCACCTGGAGCCGGAGTCCCGGAGGCCATAGTGGGACTGCCACTGCCATCACCCCTAAGACCCCCGTTTCCTACTCAACCATCGTGTCCACCCCGGGGCTTCGGAAGGGGGTCGCCCTCAAGAATGTCCTTGGCTTGTGCAATGACAGCCTCCAGACTGGGACCGGGAGCCGCGTTGACCTGAACCTGGACCTCGCTCGGCCTTCGATTCTTGCCAATCAGACCCACCGATTCAAGGACCATTCGTCGGGCTCTATAGTCTCCGATCCGTATCTCAGTCCCCTTGCCCTGACATGCTGGACACACGCGGTCACTGCCATCATCGTTCTGCACCTGAAGTTTGCCGTCACAGCGGTGGCAGACAACCGTGGTATTCAGGGCATCCTCGATCACATCC
>CAUZIZ010000239.1:0-6257 GCA_963579905.1 Acidobacteria bacterium UBA6911
ATGGAATTCCATCGCCTGAAGGTGGAGCCACTTGTTCATTCGACCTATCCGACCTACCGACGCTACCATGATTCGCTGGCCCCTCAGGTAGTCGTCATCACGGTTGATGGCATGGAACGGATCGGCTGGGAGGATCGGCCCGCCAAGGCTTCCTGGATAGTGAGACTTCCGGAGCAGATCTATGTCAATGGGAAAAAGCTCCACTACCAGGTGGGGATGGAGTGGAAATTGGAGGGGACGCGATGGTCCTATGCCGACAGTCCCGTGAAGGATCTGAACGGCCTTTGGAAGCTTGATCCGACGAAGGGTTGGTATCTTGATCCTGCTGCAGAGCAGAAGCCTGTGCTCGAGTACACAGCTTACATGCCGATGCCCCAAGTGGGGACGATGTAGACCTCGAATTGGAAGACATGAAGGGACTTGCGGCGATCTTGCGCCGATGACTCGTCTCTATCTGTCCCCTCCAAATGTGTCCCCTCTAAATGTCGGTGAGGTAGAGCGCCGGCTTCTGCTCGAGGTGTTTGATTCGCCAGCGCGCTTGTAGACTCTCTATTCGAACTGGAACGAGTAGAGCTTGGCATTGCGGATCCAGAAACGAAGCTGCAGCGGGCGCCCCGCCAAGGAGCTCAGGTCGCTCTTACCCTTCCAGCTTGCCTTGAATCGACCCGCCTTGGTCAAGCGGTCGGACTCGTCCAGCGAGAAGCCGGCGATGGGTTGGGTCTGATGATCCAGGATCTCGACCTTGATTTCGGCGACGCCCGATCCGTCGTTGTGCCGGGCCGGCTCCAGGTTGACCCAGAGATTGGACCCCTCAAAACTGAAGCTCTGGGTCAGCAGGACACCGGGGCGCAGTTTTCCCGCGTCGATGGAAACAAAGCCGTCCTCGGGAAGGGTGGCAAGGCCAGGTGCCCGAAGAGCCGAGTCCCCTTTGAGAAAGAGCTGTTCCGGACCTCGCCAGTTAGCACCGGTATAGTAGATCCAGACCCTACCGCCCTGCATGATCGGCGTCTGGACGTAGAGGCTCACCGTGTCGAAGCTGCCTTCATCCCCAGGTCGGATCAGCGGCTCGCGGAATCTGCGATCGTAGTGCACACCATCGCGGCTGAAGGCAAGGGTGGGGTAGTGAAGCGTGTTGGTCGTCCTGAAGATCCAAGGCAGCCCGATGTAGGTGCCTTCGTAGGTGACGACGGGAAAGAGATAGAATTCGCTGTCGATATGATCGCGCTGGTCTGGCACGATGATGTTCTGCGGAAGACTCCAGCTCTTCATGTCGGGGCTCTCGGCTCTTCCCACCATTCTTACGCCCAGCGGGCACTGTCGGTGCAGGCAGTTTTCGATGTGAGCCGCGTAGACCCCGCGGATGGGATCCCAACCCATGTAGTGGGTCGGTCCCCATCGGCCCGGCTCGGGTGTAGTGTCCATGACCGGATTGCCCGGTTCGGCCGTCCACTCGAAGCCATCTGGGGAGTAGTAGAGGTGCAGCTGCATTCCCGGAGGATTCCGGGTTCGCGTCTGGCCGATCGCCTTGTAGCGCTTAGCCGGGTCCTTCTCGTTAGGGTCCAGAAAGGTTGGAGCACGGCTTCCTTTGGGTAGGATGTTGTTGGATCTGGAGCCGTTGAATTCCACTTTTCCCAGATTGGGCCTCTCCCAGTTGAATCCATCCTTGGAAGTAGCAAAGCAGAGTCTGGAGGTGTACTTGTGGTAGTCTCCAAAGTATTGGTAGGCGGCGTCGACTTGTTCGCGGACCGATCCTTTATCCGTCCAATGGTAGTCGGTCAGCTTACCGCCCCGCTCGGCCTTCCATTGCCCCGTGGTGGAGTACCACATCTTGAAAACGCCCTTGTCCTCGTCGTACATCACCTTGGCAACGGGAGTCATGGCGCCCTCCCAGGGACGGTCCGGCTTGATCACGGGATTGTTGGGTGCCTTGGTAGCCGTGTTCAGGACCTGCCGAGCATCGGTGAGGCTCTGGATCATATAGTCGTCGATAAACAGCTGCTTGCGGTTTCCGATCTCCAACACTGCCGTGGGCGGTTTCGCCGCTTGAGCGTTGACGATGGTTAGAGCCAGAAGGCAAAGGCCTCCCAGGGACATGTGAGTCTTCATTTCGTTTCTCCCCCTTTTGGAAGTCAAGTGTTGCTCTTCCATTCTGCCGTGAGAAATCCTGTTTGCAAGTCGTCAGCGTACTATATTTTCCGTTTCGTGAGCTGACCCCTAGTAGCCCAGATCAGATCGTACAAACAGTGTCAGAGTAGATTGTCCCTGAACGACCGCTTTCGAAAGCGGACATTCAAATTTCCATGCACGGTCGTGCTTCCTCCGGCGCCGGGTCTCATCTGTATTCTCCAGGACCTTGGCCCCTTCTGGGGAGTTCCGAGTCAACAAATCGGCCCGGTCTGACCGTGAGCACGCCCCTGCTGCCAGGATGGTCGCGACAGCGGTAAGAACGAAGGATCTGCCCGCGGTCAACATCGTGGATACTTCTCCGCGCTCACAGCTCGATGTACACCCTAGGAGCCCGGCCGATGTGTGTCCGGGATCTCACCCGGCGGACGCCGATCTTTCAGGCAGATTCTCCAGGTGCCAAAACAGCGCCCGAATCCCCAACCAGGGGCAATCCCCCGGTTCATCTCCCTGGGGACAGGGATTCTTGGGAGCCTGGTAGTAGCGCTTCAGCGACTCGTCCTCCCAGTAGGCATAGACCGTCAGGAAGTGGTTCGGTGACAGCTCAATCATGGGACCGGTGAAGGAGACCGTGGGAGGTGCGGTTTGGAAGACGAACTTGGTCGATTGATTCAGCAACAGAGTTCCAGCCTTGGTCCCGTCCACCCAGGTCTTGCCGCCGTCCAGGCTGATCCGCATGATCCGCTTGTTCTCCCGGTTGCCCGCCGCGGAGGAAACGACCATCACGTTGTTGCTGGCCCACAGGATAGTGGCCCGGTGCCCGAGGTAGTCGGTCAGACCGCCCGGTGCCTCGTGGAAGGTCCGGCCCCCGTCGATCGATTCCAGCAGGAGTCCGTTCTTGTAGATTACGGGCTCGTCAGACGGCGTATCGGGCGGGCAGCCCGTCTTCTTGATCGTCGCTTCCCGGTCTTCCCCGGCCAGCAGCGTTCGCTGGGTGCGGGTCATCGACAGGATACGGTCCGGGTTGTTGGGGCCGAGGGCATGGCCCACCTCGGTGACGTGAGGGTGCACCAGGGTCGTGTCTCCCCAGGTCTTGCCCCCGTCGGTAGAGCGGAACATGAATTCGCCGCCCACGTCCACGTCGGTCCGCATGAGGCCTTCCATCAGGTGCTCCGGGTTCTTGTAGTACCCTCGGTCGTAACTCAAGCCCACCGAGAACATCAAGGTGCCGTCGGGCTGCTCGATAAAGGTGTTGTAATCGTTGTGGCTGTGCACGTAAGGCTCTTTCGGAGCCCGGGGCGCCAGGTTGCTGAACTCGACTGGAGTGGTCGTCCAGGTGTGGGCACCGTCGGACGAGGAGGAGACGAAGAGATCTGCGGATGCGGTCTGGTGCAGGAGCCAGAGGCGTCCGTCGCGGGTCCCCCCCAAACCTCGCAAGTACTGTTTGCCCCTCACGTCCGCAAGATTCACCCGCAAGGCCTCCCATGTCTCCCCTACATCGGTGCTCTTGAACAATCCCAGCGCGGCATCGGTCCCCTGGGTCTCGGTGCTGACAAAGATCGTGCCATCCGGGTGGCGCACCATGCCCAGCATCTCGTGGGCGAGACCCGTTTCCTTGCTCGGCTCGATCACCCTCACCTCCCTGTCGATCTTGACCGTGACCCGCTGTGGGTCGAGCCCCTCCTCCGATGGCGTGGGGGCGCAGCCAATCAAGGCAAGAAGTGGCAGTATTCCACTGATCATATGAGACCTCATGGTACCCTCCATCCCCTTGAGCCGAAATACCTCATCAATTTTGGATTCGAGTTCGTCTGACCTGACGTTCCCGTGATCGATGGCCACAGTCTAGGAAGCCCACCATGAGCATAACTGTGCCAACGATCCATTCCATAGCTAATCTCCCGAGCACAACTTCTGCTTATATGGTTTCCAGATAAACCCGCTTCCTGGTCGGATTTTCCAGATAACACGCGGTATTCGATTCTGCCTAAGCTCTTTGAACTCATTCATTGGAGTCGCCTTTGAGATATTCCGGAGGCTTATCTGGTTTCCGTACAAAGCGCAGCGACATCCTTCGTCACAAACTGTCTACCGGGCTCTTAACGCCCCGGCCGCCACGATTCAAAACGTGGGTGTAGATCATCGTGGTTCGGACATCCTTATCGCCCAGTAGTTCCTGCACCGTCCGGATGTCATACCCCTGCTCGAGCAAATGCGTTACAACTACGCGCCCATGTTAAATGTGCGGGCGATTGTACATTTTACAGTCGGTGTGCGGAAGTCTACGCAAACGCTAATGTTGCCAACAGTACGCACGCCCTGCCTGGGCCTTCCGCTTGCACTGGGTGCCCTTCTTGGTGATCGCCTGACACCTTCCCGAGGACGACGGTACCTGCTTGACCGCAGGGCTTGATCCTTGCAGCACCGGTGGACGGCAAACCTAACAAGCGCCATATCCAGCGGCCGCCTCCTTGAGAGGCATCGGAATCTTGCTCTTGCGCAGATAGCGGCAGGATCGCCGGTGATACTTGGACCCAGTGCGTGTCACGTAGACTGTGTCCGTCGCCGGTTCGACCTGGGCCTTTTGGGACTGCCCAACCAACTCTGAAGCTCCCCACAGCCCCCTGTGGCTCTCCCGTGCCTCCCGCTCGTATTTCCGGAACTCCTCCAGGTACTTGAAGGGGAACCGGGTGTAGGCGTGCGCGTATCCCTGTTTGACGAGTTCGGCATTGAAGAATGTGCCATCTTCCAGGAAGAGGTACACGAGGGCACGACTATACCGGTCCTGCTTCTCCTGATCGTATTCGACCCGGACCGTCTTGCCTTCGAGGTGGTTTCGGGTGAACTCGGACGCCTCCTTGCCGAAGGCTTCCACTGGCTTCTGAGGATGGACCGTCTCGGGGGTGTCGACTCCAATCAACCCTAAGCCCGGTGGGGAAATGGCGCTCATGGAATTCTCTCACCGAAACCCAGAAGATATTCGTCGTGGACAATCTCGGGATCAATCCTCCTGAGAAGGTCTTTGACAGGAGGAAGTTGGTCTGGCCTATTCTGCTTAGCACCATCCTGTACTTCTTCATCGTCTTCACGATCCCTTGGTGTAAAGATAATCCCCGTAGCTCATCAGAGAGCACCCTATCTCGCTCGAGCAAGACCGGTCTTCTCGGGGTAGTTCTGCCGAAAGGGGCCAAGCTGTCCGAACGAGTGAAGGGCGATCCTGCCCGAGATACAGACCCCCGTGAGCGCTACAGGATTGAGGTTTCCTTTCAACAGATACGAAGCTTCTTCGAGCAGGAGATGCCACGCTTTACCAAAAGCGGGGCAGGATGGAAGCTAGGGCTGCCGCACAATAGCGACGTATTGTTTTTCGACAGGGCTTCCAAGAGGATAGCTATTCTGATCAACAAGAAGGGCGGGAGCTTCACTCTGATGGGCTCTTGATATCTCTCGACAGTTGGAACGTTTTCTCCAAGGAGGACAGGCGATGGACTTCATCGAAACCATCCAGGGGTTGGCTGCAAGGATTGAAAAGCAACTGGGTCACCTCAAGACAGAGGAGGCCACGAAGAACGCCCTCGTGATGCCCTTTATCAATGCCCTCGGCTACAACGTGTTCGACCCTCCGAACTGGTCCAACGGGTAGAAGAGAAACTGGTCGATCAGGGGTCGCCCCATCCCACTTCGCGGTAAGGGGGGATATTCCTTCTCGTTTGTCCCTCAATCACCCAGACTGGCTGCAAGAATCGTAGTGCTCCACACCCTCAATCGTGACTCTCAGTCAACGCACGAAGCACTTCATGCTTCAGTCTAGAAATCAGAGTGACTTACTGAAAACACAGGAAAAATCTCTATCGTACCTGGCCCGCCTAGCAGGACACTTTTCGATCTAGAAAATTCTGCTATCCTCGATTCATGTCCGACGTAGGACGTCCCCGAACCTCCAACAGGATTCTGGTCGAGGACACCAATGTGCTTGAGATCGGCCAAGTCGTGACCCACCATGAGGGTGAGATTCTTGAGAGCATCACCATGAGCTTCAAGTGGACCGATGGGACGGAGGGGGTGCAGACATTCCGCCTGGGTAAGACGCGACCCTATTTTGGAGGAGAGCGGCCGTGGTTTCTCTGTCCGGG
>CAUZIZ010000240.1:0-6083 GCA_963579905.1 Acidobacteria bacterium UBA6911
GTCAATGGCTGGAGCCATCTTCTCTTGGAAGGCAGTGTGTGGCTGAAACGAAGAGCGGCTACCTGACCGGAGATCAAGGAGCGCCAAGGGCCGCGAGAGCTGGGGTGAGGTGTGTCTAAAAACGTCGGCAGAGGGGATAGAATAGCTCCTCCTAAGCGATCGGCGGGCAGTACCGCAACAGCCGAGCCGAGTTCTGAGTGGCTTGGTGCATAAACTTAGAATTTGGGCCTCCAAAATGACTCCTAGGAGCCGGGAAACGGTCCTGTTTTTTAAATTGCGCTTATTTTTGGTCTAGTTAGCCCGGTCGACGACGACATAAAATGATTTCCTTGGAAGCGAATCAGTTGGATCAGATCAAGCGTATAGGAGAGAGCGCCTATCCGAACGAATGTTGCGGAGTGCTGGTGGGTTCAGTCCACGATGGGAACAAACACGTGTCGGAGGTAATTGAGGCAGAAAACCAGCGCGACGATAGTGCGGCCAACCGATACCTGATCGCCCCTGACTTCATCTTGAAGCTGGAGAGGAGGCTAGCTGGAACCGGTAGCGAGATCTTGGGGTTCTTCCACAGCCACCCGGATGTTCCGGCCAAACCATCGGTTTACGATAGGGATCACGCATGGCCCTGGTATTGTTACCTTATTGCGTCCGTGAGAAAGGGAGAGGCCAAAGAGGTGCAGACTTGGCAGCTCAAGGATGATCGGTCTGACTTCGATCCCCACGAGTGGCAGCTCCGAGAACCGGATATTTCATAGAATCTATGGATGAGGAAGACACTTCTAATCACAAGCGCCTATCAGATTCCCAATGGGTGGCGCCGAATCGTTGATTATTGAGTTGTGTCGCCACTAGAGAAAACAGAAGAAAAGCTTCAGCAGGAGGAGGAACATGTCAGTCAAGGTTCTAATCCCAACTCCCTTAAGACCTCATGTGGGGAATCAAGAGTCTCTGGAGTTGGAAGGCAGTAACGTCAAAGAGGTGCTTCAAAACCTGGCCCAGCAATATGAAACCCTGAAAAAGCACCTGTTCACTGACGAGGGAAAGCTGAGGAACTTCGTCAACATCTACCTCAATGATGAGGATATCCGATACCTGCAGCGGGAGGACACTCCGCTACAGGACGGGGATACGATTAGCGTCGTGCCATCGATCGCAGGCGGAGCGGTGGGAACCGAACCAGATCTGGGTGCCTTGAACCACGAAGAGATCAGACGGTACAGCAGACATCTGATCATGCCCGAGGTCGGAATGGAAGGCCAGAAGAAGCTGAAACAGGCCAGCGTCCTCTGCATCGGCGCTGGAGGCCTAGGTTCTCCCCTGGCAATCTATCTGGCCGCAGCCGGCGTGGGACGACTGGGCATCGTTGACTTCGACATCGTCGACGAGAGCAATCTTCAACGGCAGATTCTCCACTCCACGCAGGATGTAGGACGCTCGAAACTGGAGAGTGCCCGGGACAAGATCGAGCAGATCAATCCCAACGTCAAGGTGGAGACCCACGAACTCCGCCTTAGCTCGGAGAACGCTTTGGCGTTGTTTCAGGACTACGACATCATTGCCGACGGTACCGACAACTTCCCTACCCGCTATCTGGTCAATGATGCCTGCGTCCTCAGCGGGAAGCCCAATGTCTATGCCAGCATCTTCCGCTTCGAGGGACAGGCCTCGGTTTTCGCCATGCCGGGTGGACCCTGCTACCGATGCCTCTACCCCGAACCTCCACCTCCCGGCCTGGTGCCCTCTTGCGCCGAAGGCGGAGTGCTAGGTATCCTGCCCGGCTTGCTGGGTGTCCTACAAGCCACAGAGGTAGTCAAGCTGATCCTGGGCCAAGGCCAATCCCTCGTGGGGCGTTTGCTCCTACTCGATGCCCTGGCGATGAAGTTTCGAGAACTCAAGCTTCGCCGGAATATCGAGTGCCCGATCTGCGGTGACAATCCCGAGATTCGTCAGCTCATCGATTACGAGGAATTCTGTGGAGTCCTGCCTGAAACCCAGCAGGAGCAAGTCGACGGCGTCGAGGAAATCACCGCGCTGGCGTTGCAGGAAGAGATGAAACAGGGGAAGGACATCTTCCTCTTGGATGTCAGGAATCCTCAAGAGTACGAGATCTGTCAGATTGAAGGTTCCCATCTGATTCCTCTGGGAGACCTGATGGCTCGCGTCCACGAACTGGATAGTGCACGAGACATCGTTGCTCATTGCCGATCCGGCGCACGCAGCGCCAAGGCGATCGAGATGCTTCAGCAAGCTGGATTTCGGAAGCTCAGGAATCTCCAAGGAGGTATCCTGGCGTGGTCAAAAGATGTCGATCCCTCTATTCCTGCCTACTAGATGATCGATTCCGAAATAGCATGGCAATTGCAGATGGGGCTTACGCGGCGAGGTCAAGGCGGGAGAAGGAAGACGATGCCTTGCCATCTTCGACGACGACCAACGAAGAGATCGCCCGCAACCCACGTCTGCCCAACGGGTTGCGCCCCCAAGTACGAACCCAGCCTCTCTTCTGTGCAGACGAGCACCTCAAATACATTCAGCTTGATTAATGGACGCAACAATTGTCATGTTATTTCAGAATCGATCATCTAGGGTTCCTGAGGAATAGGAGGGTTGAGCTAACGAGGACGCATCCGGTCAGAACTGAGGACTCCTCTGAGCAAATATGAGAACCGATGTAGTCATCATCGGTTCCGGCTTTGCTGGCGCCGCCACCGCGTTCCACCTAAGCAGCTCTTTTTCCGGGTCGATACTGGTCATCGATAAGGAGCCGGTTCCGGGTTTTCATGCCTCAGGTCGGAATGCATCCCTGGTGCGACACTCGGTCGAAGTTCCAGAAATCCGCCGAATTGTCGCCGTCAGCAGCAAGGCCTATCGACAACAGCAGGCAGAGACTGGATTCACTCCATCCGGCTCCCTCTTGCTGGGCACTCGTGACCAGCTCGATGCTGTCCGCGAGACTACGCTGATCGACTCGTTCTACGACGATCCTGAAAAGGTGAGGCAGCAGATCCAGCTGCTCCGAAATCACGATTTTGAGGCCGTCCTTCACACTCCCTCCGATGGCGTGATGGACATCGCCAGGTTGCTTCAGTTCTACCTTGGAAAGGCACAGGGACGCGGGGTTCGCTTCAGCCTCGACTGCATGCTCACCGGAGTCGAGGGCAGCGGTCCCTTTCGCTTACAGACCTCCCAGGGCCAGATCGAGGCCGACTACCTGATCAACGCCGCCGGTGCCTGGGCGCCAGCGGTCGCCCGAATGGCAGGTGCTGCGGATCTGCCATTGACTCCACTGAAGCGCCACCTCTTCGTCCTCGACACTCCTGCGGATCTCGACTCCAGATGGCCCTTCGTCTGGAGCCTGGACCAGAATTTCTACTTCCGCCCCGAGTCCGGTGGACTGCTCTTCAGTGTCTGCGATGAGGAAGTCTCTGGGGAACTCGAACCCACGGTGAACCCAGACATATCCCAAGCGATAGTGAATTTAGTCTGGGAGCAGCTACCTGCTCTGAGAGAGACTGCTCAACGACACGTCTGGTCCTGCTTTCGAACCATTTCTGCCGACGGCTCCTTCGTGATTGGCTGGGACTACAAAGTCGATCGATTCTTCTGGGTAGCCGCCCTGAGCGGCCACGGCATGGGGGGAAGCTGGGGAATCGGAAAGCTGGCAGCCCAGCAGTTCATGGAACCAGGAAGCTCGGGGCCGCATCCTTGCGACCCGATCCGCTTTGCGGAAGTCGACAACTCCTGACGCAGCCTCGCGTCGGGCGGCCAGCTACAAATCCCAAGAGGGTGCTTTTCAGCTGACGTTTAAACCACGACGATCCAGCCGGCTGGCCTGGGCCGGAGTATTGACGTTTACCAAGATACCCGAATCCTCCACCGGCACCAGAAAGGTGGAGGCGAGGTTCTGATGGACCACCCAACGTGCTCCCTGATCCAGCGGTGCCCGCCTCAAGTCGAAGAAAAAGCGCTGAGGAAAGAGCACGGGATGGCCCTTCCGTCCGTGAACAGACGGCAGCAGGATGGAAGCGGGTAAACGACGATGATGCTGAACCAGACACTTGATGGTATCGGCCAATACCAGGGGATGATCAACTGGGTGGATCAGGAGTCCCTCCGACTCACCGAGGTAATCCAGGGCAATGATCAGACTGGAAAGAGCTCCACGACTCGGGTCGGGATTGACAAGGACGGTTGTATTGGATAGATCGACTCGCTCTGCGACGTGAAGGTTGTGTTGGCCCAACACGACGTAGACAGGCAAAGAAGACAGCTTATGACGCTCAATGATGGTCCTCAGAAAACTCCTTCCTCTCAACTCGAGCAGCGCCTTGGGACTCCCCATTCGACTGGAAAAACCAGCCGCTAGAATCACCGAGGCAAGACCTTTCACCATAGACCAGTCGATATCACGGATCGAACCAGCTCGCAAGCGACCTAGTCCCTCTGAGGTAGGAACAAGCTTGACATGCTGCCTACCCTTGGGCTACACCTTAATGTGAGAGATGGAAACGGCCGGGCGCGAGAGATCCTTCGAGGATCCAGGGCAGAATTTGAAACGGACTCTTGAGTCGCACGTCTTAGAGTTTAGGACCAGGCTGCGATACTTGCAATGAAAAGCCATGTCAATTGAGATCACAGAACAAGCAGCGCATAAGATCAAGGAAGGCCTGGAAGCCGAAGGCCTCTTGGATGGCGGACTGAGGCTGGGCGTCAGAGGTGGAGGGTGCTCCGGTCTGAACTACGTCTTGAGGTTCGAACCCGAGAAAAAGGCTGGCGACAAAACCTTCGAGCAGTATGGGGTTAAGGTCTTCGTCGATATGAAGAGCTACCTCTACCTGAAGGGTATGGGGCTAGACTGGCGTGGATCCTTGATGCAGGAAGGCTTTACCTTCATCAACCCGAATGCTTCCAAAACCTGCAGCTGCGGCCAGTCTTTCACCGTCTAGGTCGGCTCCGGCGTGGGTCATCCGAAACCAAGCGGCAGCACCGGCTGGGCCTCAGGAGGAACTGCTCGATAGTGCTGATTCCACCTTCTCCCGGTCCTCGGTGGCTAACTTAGACACGACTTCCTGGGCAGCCTCTCGACCGCGCGAAGACATCTTCAACCAGGTTTTCTGCAGGATCCCCTGAAGCTTGTTCCGATCGTGCTTGCCGGAGAATTCTGAGAACTCGTTCTCCAGGAAAACCAGACAGATCGCGTCCTCGAACATCTGCACCTCAGGATCCAGCTTCAGGCGAAACTTCTGAAGAAGACTTTCAACACGTTCGATCACCGCGGAGTCGTATCCAATCTCGCGTAGAATCTCTCCAGCCTGTTCGGCGTGAAAGCTGGCAAGCCTCTTACGCCACCGCTTGTACCCCGACTTGCCTGCGGGGAACTGATCTCGTGGAATAGCCCAACGACGAATATGCTGGCAAGAGGCCGCCAGGAGTAGTTCCTCGGAAGCCATCGGATTCAGGCGATTAACCCAGTGGACCAATCGCTGGTGATAAAGAAGGGACCATGGCATCTTCGTCTCGCCCACCGTCACTCTTCTGGGATCCTCCGCATGCGCGGCTCGGAATCGACCAGCCGCTTCCTGAAAATGGGAATCATCACTCTTCATGAAATCCCGCAACTGACGACGGCATCGGACACGCAGCTTCGGATCGCTCGATCCAGGCTAACCCTGCCACCTCGAGGGATTTATGCCAACAGCTTGTCTAGGCATGTTGTCCGGCCGGTTGGGGAGATCGTACTCGATGTTGCGTGAGTTCAAACTGCCGTAGAATCGACGAACTTCGGCGGGAAGCTTCGCCACCTTGGCGGAGTCGTAGTCTTCGACTTCACCGATAGGGCTAGCCCATGTCGGTCGATAAGCGATGGCGAGCATCCGCCGGGGCCTGTCGCTGTAGTTCGGATAGTTCCCGTGAAAGACTTTCTGATTGATCACCACTGCCGACCCTGCCTCGCAGGTGACCAGGACCTCTTCGTCGTGGGACAGATAACGCTGATAGGGATTGGCGTCGCGATGCAACGAGAGATGGGATCGGGGAATTACCTTGAAAGGAGAGCAATCCGACGTCAGGTCGTCCAGATAATA
>CAUZIZ010000241.1:0-6021 GCA_963579905.1 Acidobacteria bacterium UBA6911
TTTTCTACATCTCCTTGGCGCGCTCACTGGTCATGCAGTGGTACGCTGCGGCTTGTGTCAAGGCAAGGACGTTCCCGGGTCCTGAAATACGAGTGAGGAGCCGTGATCAGGAGCTCTGTTCCGATCCGCCTACTCTAGCTGAACCTCCGTCGCTGGCGCTTCAAGGGCTGCACGAACTCGGAATCGCGGTTACAGAGACCAAAACCGGTCAGGGTAGCGATCCCAGTTCCACTGCCCTCCTCCCCGGTCCTGGGGGCGCGATATCCAAAGAGATCACGACTTCCTGTGCCCTGTCCTTTTCAAGCCGAGGGCGTTGATAAAGGGCATGACGAGGGCGTTTTTTGTTGCCTCCTCAGTCTTGAGATGACCCAGTTGCTTATCAATCCTTGCAGCTAATCCCTGGATGTTTTCGATGAAGTCCATCACATGCCTCCTTGAAGAAAACGTCCTATGAACGATCCGATACTCGGTCAGCTAAGAGCGTCGGGATCTAGTTTCACCGTGCAGCAGTTTCATATTCGGTTCAATCTGCTTCAATGGTGGAGGAAACGCCGCCACGGTCCGACATCGTCCAAAGCTCCTATTCTTTACCCACTAGCATAGGGTAAACTGTCGTTACTTCTGCGAAAGTAACTGCTTTGTTTGTTTCAGGCGGAACTGCCGCTTGAAGATCTCTCGCTACCTTGAGAAGGGACAGCCGTATGCCCTTCTCCTCCCTAAGGATTGAATGCGTGTTGACGATCATGTCGGCTATACGATCACGGGACTCAGGACATTCTCGGGCGAGGTGATCTAAGATTCTCTTAAACTCGGTGATTGTAGGATCGTTCCAGTCAACAACGCTACCCTTGTTGAGTACCGCTAGCTTGTACTCGAACAAGCTCGTGAGCCCCTGCGGTTCAGTGCCACTGGTGCCGTTCGAGGACCGGTAAGGGGAAGTTACGACACTGATGATGATACATAAGAAGAAGAACCCGATTAGAATCGGCCAGATCAACTTCCTTCTGTCAAAGACCTGCTTGGGAGGGTTGATCCCAAGATTGTTCGTGACGAATACCTTCTGGGCTTCGGTGAGAGAATTCCATGAGCGCCATTTCCCCACCGGGCTTAGGGTTGCGTAGTTGTCGCCAAAATTGCGCCAGGAGTCGGGAATTCGAGACTCTGTCGGTTACGCAGCCTCCGTGGTTTCTGTCGATGTCGGCGAAGGTTCCTCTGACCTTAGGAACTCGCCGCAGAAGCGACACTTGATGGCGGCGTTCTGGATCTCCTCAGCACAGAACGGACACTTTTTCATCCTGGAACTTCCCCCTCAAGGAGAGCTAGGGCCACTCGGGTTCTCCAGATCCCTATCAATCGGACCTTCAGTAAACGGCAAGTATTCTGCGTCTGTTTGTATCCCATAGGAGCAGATATAGCAAAGGTCCGAGACCGAGCCAGCTGGCGAGCGTGACAGAACACAGCGGAACAAGGCTGGGTCACCCAGCTTTAGTATCATAATTGTAAAGGTTTACGAGATTACAGGGCGACCACTGAGGGGGGGGGAGGGGCCTCGAATCTCTAGGGTGCTAGGAGCTGCGGACCAAGGAGGCCAGGTTTTCTTTTCGTCCTAGTTTGGGGACCTTATAAAAAGGAGAAAATTCAGAAGGGACGTACCTCCCCTTAATGGTCACATGCTACCTTTATTCATTTACTATTCCTTAGAGCTTGTTTGTGTCTTGTATCTTCTGATTTGATCCTAGCTAAATCGGTTCGACCTGACCCGATTGGCAGGCCCGGCGGACCGCGTCCAGGATTGCCATGTTCTCGAGACCGCTTTCAATCCTGGGGTCGCGATCGCCCCGACAGGCGGCCACGAAGGCATCGACTTCTACGGCGTACTGGTCGGTCGGAGACACGATGTGCTGCTTTTCTCCCTCCTCTGTCGAGACCAAAACCCTATTTCTGCGGCTGCGCTTGGGGACATACGACATCGGCACGCGAATGACACCAAGATCCCCATAGATTGAGTAGGTTTGCTCCCGTTGTAAGTGGGTACCGCAGGTGATGGTAGCGACTCGGTCGTCGGAGAAATTGAGCGTGAAGTGACAGAACTCGTCGGTGCCACTTGGACCGAGGCTCCAGCGTCCGTTGCAGGAAACGGGCTCTTCCGACAGGAGGTAGCGAGCGCTATCGATTCCGTAGCAGCCGACGTCGTAGAGGCCACCACCTCCGGTTTCAGGCTTCATCCGGATGTTGCTTAGATCTTCCAGATAGTAGTGGAAGTGGGCCTCGAACAAGCGCACTCTTCCGATCGTGCCTGACGCTATCAGTCCTTTGACCCGTGCGTGTTGGGGATGGAAGCGGTACATGAAGCCCTCCATCAGTACCCGTCCCGCCGATCGGGCCGCAGCATTAACATCTTTCGTCTCATCGAGGTTCAGGGCCAGGGGTTTGTCGCAGAGGACGTGCTTGCCGCAAGCCAGAGCCTTCACTGTCCATTCTTTATGGAGATGATTGGGGAGACCGATATAGACGCCGTCGACGGCCGGATCATCGAGGACTTGCTGGTAGCTTGGGTAGACCCGCTTGGCAGCAGTTTGGAGCCGCGCTGCCTTGTCTGGCGAGCTGCTTCCCAGCGCATAGAGATCGGCGGTCTCCGCTCTCCGAATCGCCGGGATCATTGCCTTGGTCGAGATCTTCCCAATACCGATAATCGCCATCCGAAACATAGGGGACTCCTTTCCTCATATCTACCGGCAAACGTATGCGCACGCCTACTGACCCTGAAATGGTCGTATGTTGTGATCATGGGAAGTCCGTTTCCCGGCAGAGAGCGGACCACATGAACATCTCCCGCTGCGCTCGATCCAAGTTGTTCCGCTCGATGATCTGACGCAGAAATCTATTTCAAGGAACCTCGACGACGACATACTGCCGTTCCAGGGAAACCCGGTAGGATTCGGCAATTACACCCTCTATTGTCTCACCCGAGGCGCCATCTGCCGCAGTATTCTGGATAGAGGGTCCAGCCTCGACTCTCGTGGGGTAGCTGTGGGTGCGTACGCGTTTCGGATCGACCCACGCCCTGCCCGTCTTAACGTCGAATTCCCATCCATGCCAGGGGCAGCGCAGAATCTCGCCCTTTCGCGTGTAGTGATATTCGCCAGGAACTCTCGCAGTCGGAAAGCCTGAGAGTCGACCGAAACACAACGGGCCTCCCTGATGGGGACAACGGTTGCGGAGGGCAAAGAACTCCCCTCCAATATTGAAGACTCCGATCGAGCGTCCCGCAACCTCGACGACCTTCCGGGATCCAGGAGGAATTGCCTGGATGGTTGAGACGACGTGTCTGCTCATCGGAGCTCCCCCTGCTGATTGCCCTTGGTTTCCCCTCGGTAGATCATCATGGCTGAGATTCTCAAGAAAGAGTACAAGCCAACGATATCATTGGAAGAGTTTATCTGGGGCGGCATTTTTCCGCCCTTCAAATCTCCCATCTAGATTATTCCTCCAACCGACCGATTCTTGCCACCGTGGCAGTCTTCTTGTTCACAATCCGGTCCACTTCATAGACCCAACGCTCAAGCGCCTTTTCCATCTCTGGTAAGTAACGCCAACGGTTGTAGACCTCGCTCGTTTCGCCGGGGATCTTGTGATTGAGAAGCCGGGAGACGAGTTCTTCCCTGACGCCGATCCGTGCCCAGTGGGTCGCCGCAGTCCGCCGCAGGTCGTGCGCCCTGAAATCGAAGCCGGTTCCCGCAGCCAGTTTATTCCGGGCGCTTGCGATCCAGCGGATGGGGCCGTCCCCCTTCGGAGAAGGAAAAACCCAGTCTGAGCAGGACTCAGAGGCTATCAGATCGTCCAAGACCTTTTGAGCCATCGAGGGCAAAGGGATGCTATGTACCTTCGCGTTCTTTGCGACGGTGGCCGGAATGGTCCAGACACCCCCTTCCAACTGGTCCCACCTCATGGCCAACACTTCCCCCGGCCTTTGACCGGTGAGAAGCATCAAGCGAAAGGCGGATGCGGTTGGCTCGGGATGTGCCTGGAGTGCAGCCCACAGCTTACGAATCTCGTCTTCGCCGAGGACCCTATCCCGGCTCTCCTCTTTGCCTCCTGGCAGACCTGCGATACTTTTCACGGGGTTTAGAGCCCCTTCAGGCAGATAGCCTTTGTCCAGGGCGAACCAGAACACCCTGCCAGCGAGCGCCTTCACTCGGTTGGCCATCGTGGGGCTGCCCCTGGCGACGATGGAATCCAGTAGGCGCATGACATGCGCCCTAGTATCCGAATGGTATTGATATCTCTACCCTTAAACGTGGGCACAAGATCATGCTGTAGAATGCGCCGATCCTCGGCAACGCTCTTAGGCCGCTTCTGGCGTTCAGCATAGTCGCGCAGGTAGAGTTCGGCGACATCGTCAAAGGTTCGGACCTCGCTTCGCTCTTGCTGGGTTTTGGCCTTCTCCTCGGCCCGCTCTGCCGCTGGATCTCGACCTGAGGCGATCTCACCGGCCAGCTCCCTCGCTTGATCCCGAGCCTTCTTGAGACGCACCGCTGGGTACTCTCCGAGCGTGATCCGCCGATTGCGAGTCACCCCCACCGAGAAATATTGGTAGGAAAAACTTTTTCTCCCTGCGGGAGAGACCCGTAAAACAAGTTGCCCGCGTATGCCTCCCACCTCGGTATCGGAGAATTCCACCCGCTTTAGAGGATCGGGTTTTAGCTTCCGTATCCAGAGAGGTCCGTGAACCGACGTTTTCGACTCTGGAGGCCGCTGGGGGGAAGTAGGGGGGAAGTTGAAAGCATGGGTTGCAGTGTAATTAAACGGTATGACTTGAGACAATATAAACGTATAAGTTGTTGTTATTGTGGAGTTTATAATGACCTCATGAAACACGGTGAAATAGTAAGAAACCACTGATAAACTGACTCTTAATCAGTAGGTCCAGGGTTCGATTCCCCGGCGGCTCACCACCTCTACTCGGTTGTTAATAAACGTCTTAACCAGTAAGTGCTTTCGGTCCCTTGCCAAGGCATCTCACTTTGGGGGTCCACAGGGGGTCCAACAGCCCCTTCACTGAGGACGAGATTCAACAAGCCGGACGTGTACAACCGCCAGGACCGGTTACCGGAGATGCGCCGGGCACTGGAGCGCTGGACCTCACGGCTGGAGCAGATCACCAGCAGTGAACCGGCGAAGGTAGTCAACCTCCGCTAGTCCTGAATGTAGCGTCGATGATAACCTGGATGCCGCTGCCGGAAAGCCCGCTGTCGGTAAGCCCCGTCTAGACAGTATCTCCGAGTCGAGCGGTAGCCGGACCTCAGGACAACCTCGAAGGGCTTACCGCAAGTCTCACAAGTGCAAATTCGCACCCCCGCCACCGTGGCAAGAGCGCACTGAAGGAACAGCGCGGAAACGAGATCCGAGGGGCGCACTGAAAGGGAGCCGCCAGAGAGCCCCAGGGCTGTATCTTCCGCGAAGTCTCAAGTCCAGGACGCGTTCGACAGCGTACTTTCTCGCTTCCTCCAAGCCCCCACAATCTGGAACGTTCGATAAGACTAAGTCTCGAAGAATCGGGATTCCGTTGAAGCGGATACTTCTCTGCTTGGCATCCCATTGAATGACTTCGTCGAGACCCCAGGGCTCTCCTAGCCAGATCACCACCTGCATCCACTCTTGAGCGTTAGTCCATTCGGAAAGCGGCCCCGCGAGGTAAAACAAATTCTGTGGACTCGGACGCGGATCGCTGGTTTTTACCGACACGTACCTGAGTCTTGTGAGAGGACCACACGTGTAAACACCTGAAATTTCAGATCTTACTGGTATTCTAGAGTTTGACAAAGAATCTTCAGAGAGGCCCGAAAGGAGGCATTTCAGGTGAAGAAAAAGCATAGCGCAATCCTCTGAAAACGGGAAGCAGAGGTGGCCACTCGGTTGAGCCCCAGCTGGAACGGTCAAGCTCGAAAAACGGTCCTTTCGTCCGACGGGATCAGCTACGAAGTCTCGGAGAAGATTCACGCCGTCAGTTACGGCGGGCTG
>CAUZIZ010000242.1:0-5994 GCA_963579905.1 Acidobacteria bacterium UBA6911
CAACGCCCCTTTGCTGGCCTTCTTGTAGAGAGCAATCAAGCTGTAGAAAAAACGCAACCAGCTGATTCAGAGACAAAATAGTGAAAAAAGACTTGACTTCAAACCTCAGATGTCTGGGCTAGCCGCATTAACGCCTTTGGCGTAAGGACGTGCTCCCAGGAACTTATAACTGCATTCCAATTTCACTTCAGTGTCAGGTTAGACAATCGCCTCAGATACGCCTGATCCATTTCTGGATCAATGGGTTACGCCCTTGTTTCGTCGAGAGCAAGCAAACGAAGTTTCAGGTTAGTCTCCCCCCCGCTACGCTGCCCCATTCGAGAACGAAGCTTCGGTCGAGAATAGGAGATATGGTGCGTCACTGCGTGGGGAAGAGTTGTCCAGTTCTCTCCTCGGAACTTGGCCGCGTGTTGCTAACGGCTCAAGTCGCTCCCGGCTCTGTCGGACTTGGCTTCGTAACGCTGGTAATTCACCCGTTGGCGGCACCTTCGAGGACAAGAGACGTGCGACGTATTTTTGATGTTTCAGCTTAGTTGCCGGAATTCTTCGGACTCGGGATATAATCTATCGACTTCAGGCGCGATGATTGCTGATCGAGTGTGCGGAGAAGGTCCTTATGCATACCCAGAAGGTGCAACTGCTGGCACAGTCGGTCAAAAGATTGCTGCGCAGGAATGCGTATGAGCATGTGACCAACCTTCTTTCGAAGCTACGCCCAGGAGACATCTCCCATATCATGCTGGAATTGCGGCCCGTCCAGCAGCACCGGGTATTTTCACTTCTCACAAAGAGAGACAGGGAACTGGCAGGTGAGACCCTGACCGATCTCGGCATTGACCGGGCAATGAGCCTGTTAGACGAATTTTCCAGCGACGAAGTCGCAGAGGTTCTCGAGGCACTCGAGAGCGACGACGCTGCCCAGTTCATCTCCGCCTTTCCCGAAGTCCGCGCTCAGGAAGTCCTCGAGCGTATGAGAGTCGAAGAATCGGTGGAGGTACAGGGTCTCCTCGAATACGAAGAGGAAACGGCTGGGCGAATCATGACACCCAACGTTCTGTCGTTTCCAGAAGAAGTTTCCATCGGTGAGGCAATCCAAACGATCCAGACCACGCAGGACCTGGAAATGGTCTTCTACGTCTACGTGATCGATGTGCGCAATCACTTGGTCGGGGTTGTCTCGCTGCGTGAGCTCTTGATGGCCCCTCCGAGTACGCCGCTCAAGAAGATCATGGCGACCGATGTACTCTCGGTTGCTGCCGAGACCGACCAGGAAGAGGTTGCTCGCCAAGTGGCGCTGTATGACTTGCTGGCCATCCCAGTAGTGGACCACGAGAACAAGCTTGTAGGTGTTATTACGGTCGACGATGTTATCGATGTCATCAAGGACGAAGCCACTGAGGATATCTTCTACATGGCGGGGGTTGAAACCGACGACCGCATCGAGACTCCTCCCTGGAAATCGGTTCGAAAACGCCTGCCCTGGTTGCTTCTCAACCTCTTCACGGCTATGTTGGCGGCGACAGTGGTTGCCATCTACGAGCCCACTATCTCCCGTTTTTCCTTCTTGGCTGTGTTCCTGCCGGTCGTTGCAAGCATGGGCGGAAACTCCGGGACCCAGACCCTCACCATCATTGTGCGTGGACTTGCGCTCGGTGAGGTCACCTGGGAAAATAGTAAGAGCGCTCTATTGAAGGAGCTGCTTGTAGGAGTCGCCAACGGTGCTGCCCTTGGACTCCTGGCGGGAGCGATTGCGTATGCCTGGAAGGGCAACCTTGTTCTGGGGCTCATTCTCAGTGGCGCTTTGCTAATCAACATTTTTATAGCGGGAATCGTGGGCACCCTGATTCCGCTGGTTCTACAGAAGATAAATATTGACCCGGCCATTGCCTCGAGCATCATACTGACTACCTTTACCGACTTCGTAGGGTTCCTTTCCTTTCTGGGACTTGCGACCTATCTCCTTCAGTCTCTGACCGGTCTATGAACCAGCACCAGTCGGAGGCACTCACTCTAAGAACCTATCCCTACGCCGAGTCCCACAAGATCGTGGTGTTTTTGACTCGGAGCTTCGGCAAACTGCGGGGGATAGCACACGGGGCCAAGAAGCCCAAGAGTCCCTTCGGAGCAAGCCTCGAAACACTCACGCGTGTGCAGGTTACGTTTCGCCGCAAGGAGCATCAGGAGTTGGCCGTGATTCAGAACTGCGACGTAATCCAGGTATGTCCGGCGTACGAGCTTTCCTGGGAGGGAAATGTGCATCTGGGATACTTCGCCGAGCTTCTGCAGGAGTTCAGTCGGGAGCAGGAAGAGAGTGAGAACCTCTTCCGCCTCGCAGTGGCGATGCTGGATGTAATCGGGCAAACTCGAATCGAAGTTCTGGCTCGCTACTTCGAGTTTTGGCTGCTGAGGCTGGAGGGCGTGCTGCCCCGATTCGAGGAGAAGCTCCCTCCTGAGTTGGCCCTGAAGGCGGTTGAGATGCTAAAGCACCACCCTTCTGGACTGGGGTCGGTCACGCTTACCGAAACGGAGCTAAAAAGGTTAGCCAGCCTTTCTTGGAAGTTGATAGAATATCACCTTGAAAAAACGCCTCGGTCGTGGAAGTTGCTGAGGGGCTTGGTTTAGAAACTCAAGGACGCCATCGCGTTGGGATTGACCTCGATTGATGTATACCTTTCAGGAGATTGTTCATCGGCTCCTCAACTATTGGATGGAGTACGGCTGTGTCGTTCAGCAGCCTTACGATGTAGAAGTAGGAGCCGGCACGATGCACCCGGAGACTTTTCTAAGGGTACTTGGCCCCGATCCCTATCAGGTCGTTTACGTCCAGCCCTCCCGTCGGCCTGCGGACGGACGCTACGGGGAGAATCCCAACCGTCTCTACCGTCACTATCAACTCCAGGTCGTCCTCAAGCCTCCTCCCGACGATGTTCAAGAAATCTATCTGGACAGCCTCAGACATGTAGGTGTGGAGTTGGAGAAGCACGATCTGCGCTTCGAAGAGGATAACTGGGAAAGCCCGACTCTGGGAGCTTGGGGAGTGGGTTGGCAAGTCCTGTTGGATGGTCTCGAGATCACTCAGTTTACCTACTTTCAGCAGTCAGGCGGAGTAGATCTAATGCCAGTTTCAGCCGAGCTAACCTACGGTCTCGAACGAATCTCTACGTTCGTTGCCAGTAAGGAAAGCATTTTCAACCTGCAGTGGAATCGACAGCTCACCTATGGAGACGTCAGGAAGACGGAGGAATCCGAATTTTCTCGCTACAGCTTTGAGTTGGCCGACAAGGATCGACTCTTCAGCATGTTCAATCTTTACGAACAAGAATGCCAAAGTTGTCTGGAGGCCGCCTGTGTTCTGCCTGCCTACGACTACTGTCTGAAGTGTTCGCATACCTTCAACTTGCTCGACAGCAGGGGCGCGATCAGCGTCACCGAGAGAGTGGCCCTGATTGCCCGGGTTCGTAACCTGGCCGTGAAGACAGCGGCTCTGTATTTGGAAGTCCATGGACCACAAGTTTCTGTTTGAGTTGGGGGTGGAGGAGATCCCAGCGGATCTAATCTCCCCGGCCCTGGAACAACTGAGGAGTGGCTTCGAAGGCGTCCTGGTGGAGAATAATATCTCCTGGGGTTCCATTGAGGCCTACAGTTCGCCCCGCCGCTTGGCAATTCTGATTGAGGGACTGCCGGAGCAGCAGGCGCCGCGCGAAGAACAGGTCGTCGGTCCTCCGGCTTCCAGAGGATTGGATAGCGAGGGACAGCCCAGCCAAGCAGCCAAAGGTTTTGCCCGGAGCCAAGGGATCGATGTGACCCGTCTCGAACCCATCCAGACCGAACGTGGGCTCTACCTGGGTTTCAACCGACAGGTCGAGGGACAGCCCGTTCGGGAGATCCTGGGCAACAGCCTTGCAGATAGGGTCCGCTCACTTTCCTGGCCTCGGAGTATGTACTGGGGCGAGAGTCGGTTTCGATTCATCCGTCCACTGCGCTGGTATGTGGCGCTTTGGGATCAGGCTGTGGTTCCCTTTGAGTTTGAGGGACTCCGATCCGGCAACCTGACCCGGGGCCATCGCTTTCTAGGAGGGCAGGTGATTCCCATCGCTGCTGCCGACCAATACCGGGAGGGGCTGCGCGAGGGCTTCGTATTGGTCGATGCTCGAGAGCGCGAGCAGCGGATTGTGAAAGAGCTTGAAAGCCAGCTTCCCGATGGTCTGTCCCTGCTGGAGGATGCTGCCTTGTTGCGCACGGTCATTCAGCTGAACGAGTATCCCAGTGTACTCTGTGGGCGTTTTGACGAGGCCTTCCTGGAGATCCCGAAGGAGGTCCTCGTGACGGTCATGCGCTACCACCAGAAATACTTCTCCGTTGTCAATGAAGCTCAAGAGATCCAGCCCTATTTTCTCACGGTAGTGAACACTTCAGGTGATCCCGAAGGGAGAATCCGAGAAGGGCACGAACGGGTCCTGAAGGCGCGGCTCGAAGACGCGGCCTTCTTCTGGAAATCGGATCAGAAGGAATCACTTCGGGAACGAACAGAGAAGCTGGATCAGGTCCTCTTCCAGGAAGGGTTGGGCAGCTACAAGGACAAGGCTCAGCGGTTGCTGACACTGTGTTCCCAACTCCATCCCGACTCCGATCTCGAGACAGCCGCCTGGTTGTGCAAGGCCGATCTAACCACTGAAATGGTTCGTGAATTGAGTGAGTTGCAGGGAGTTATGGGGGGACTCTACGCCCAGCGCGAGGGCTATCCGGAGGAGGTCTGGCAACCTATATTAGAGCAATATCGGCCGGCTTCGCTCGAGGACGATCCTCCCTCTACCCAGCGAGGAGCCCTCCTTTCGCTTGTGGACAAGCTCGACACTGTTGTCGGATGCTTCAGTGTCGACATCGTTCCGAAGGGTTCCGGTGATCCTTATGGGGTTCGTCGGCAGGCCCTGGGGTTGATCAAGATCCTCTTTGACTTCCAGCTGGAGTATTCTCTTGAGTTGCTGGTGGAGACGGCACTCAAATTGTTTTCCAGTGAGAAATCGGCGGAGCAAACCCGAAAGGAAGTCCTGTTTTTTCTAGTCCAGCGAGTTCGCTACGTATTCCAAAACAAGGGGCTGCCCTACGACGTCGTGAACGCCGTGCTTGCGGTGGAAGGGGATACTGTCTATCGAACCTTTGAAAGGGCGAAAGCCCTTGCCGGAATTCGGGGCGAAGCGGACTTTGAAGCCTTGGCCGGAGCCTTTAAAAGGATCAAGAATATTCTGGCCAAGGAAGCTGTGGAGCCGGGCAAAGTTTCGGTCGTGGATTTGCGAGAGCCAGAGGAGATTGAGCTCTACCACACCGTCGAGCAGGTTGAACCAAGAGTTGTCGATTTTGTGAGTCGAGGTGATTTTGTAGCGGCCCTCAGAGAGATGGCCAGCATGCGAGCGACGGTTGACCTTTTTTTCGACCGTGTTCTGGTGATGGCGGAGGAGGAGCATCTCAGGAAAAATCGCCTGTGGCTGCTCGATCGGATTTCAACACTATTTTTGAGCATGGCTGACATCTCGGAAATTGTGTAAAAGGACCCGAGGGTCTGCGCAAGAATAACTTGGTAGAATTTGCGCTCAGATTTGCACCAGATTTGGCCGCGAACGATTGAGCGAAACCGCAGGCGTAGCCGGGTCTACGTTGAGGATTTCGCGATTGAGGAGCGGCCGAATCTGGTGTGAAGATGAGATGCTAAAATGCCAAGTTATTTTTTGCGCAGACCCGTAGTCCCAAAATAAGCGCAATTTCGAAAACAGGACCGTTTCCCGGCTCCTAGGAGTCATTTTGGAGGCCCGCATTCTAAGTTTTTGCACCAAGCCACTCAGAACTCGGCTCGGCTGTTGCGGTACTGCCCACCGATCGCTTATGAGGAGCTATTCTACCCCCTCTGTCGACGTTTTTAGACACATCTCACCCCAGCTCTCGCGGCCCTTGGCGCTCCTTGATCTCCGGTCAGGTAGCCGCTCTTCGTTTCAGCCACAC